>JAFGAY010000111.1 GCA_016933425.1 Pirellulales bacterium | reverse complement strand
CGTGAGGGAGCGGCGGCCATCGGGCGATGCACGAAGACCGCTCCCTCACGGTCGCGGTTCGGATTTGGGGGTTGGGCTACTCCAATCCGTTGGCCCCGGCGACCGGAATCTGGACGCCGCCGGAGTGGCCCAGTCGGTTCTTCGGCAGGAACCGCGGTTCGACGGCGAACATGACGCCCACGTTGCCCTGGCTCGCGTCAACGTTGAATCCGGCGCTGACGAGCATGGCTTCGCCGATTCGCGTGATCGAAAACCGCTGGCCGATGTTTCCGTTGCCGCCCAGGTCGACCGACGTGCCGAACGTCGAGACCCATTTCGGGCTCATCCAGTAGTTATAGGCCACCGAGAAGATGTTGCTCTCGATGGGTCCCCGGAGCAACCGCAACCCGGCGTAGAAATTGCCCCGCGGCGGCCGGCTCAAAAACCCGCCGATGGTGACGAGCTGCCGGGCCTCGTCGAAAAAGTCGAACATGCCGTCAGAAACAAGCGTGAGCCGGTCGCCCACATGCCAGCGAAATCCATAGTCGACCAGCCCCAACGACTCGTCGTAATTGTCGCGCGTTGCGTCGGGAAACCAGACGGCGTTGGTGTCCAGCGTGATCCAGTCGATGATTTTGCGCCGTCCCGGCACGCCGCGTTTGGTTTGCCACCGGTGGCGCATGCCCATCCGCATCGCCATCAGGTCGTCGACCACCTCGGCGCTGGGCGAGGTCACCCAACCGGCCAGTCCCGTGCGCACCGCGTAGTAGCGAGGGTCGAACCGCTCGGGAATTGGATTCGGGAACACACTCTGTGTGTTGTAGGTCACCGCCGGCATCCGGCGGCGGAAGAATTCAATCGAGTCGTCGTCCAAGGCGTCGTAAAGCGGTAAGACGTCGAGGTCCCGATTCGACTCGGCCACCGAAAACTCGACGTCGAACACTACCTTGTGGGCCAGCCCATGCAAGTTCCACAACGTGCTTTCGACCTCCGGATTGGCGCGCCACATTGGCATGCTCGACCGGATGCCCGCCTGCCAGTAGGCCCGCTGAAGGTCGTTGCCCGACAGATCCTCGCCCCAGTGTGCCAACTGGCCCAGGGCGAAGGGAACCGTTTTGACGGGCCCGAGTTGGAAAGGCCAGTCGATCTCTTGCGTGGTGACCAGCCGCTCGCCCTGAGTCTGCGCCGACTCCCACGGCATGTAGCGGAACGTGGCCTGCTGAGCCGGGTTCTCGGGATAGCTCAGAATGCGATAGCGCGCGTAGCCGATGTCGGAATGTTCGTGCCAGGTCAACACGTCGCCGAACAGCGACTGACCCAGCCAATAATGATCGACCCGGGGAAACCACTCGGTCTGGGTGAAGAAACTGTTGACCCGGGCGTCGCCCGTGATGCTGAACGTCATGTTGTCGATGCGGCGTTTCAGTTCGAGCCCGGTGCTTTCGTCCTTCAATTCGTCCCATTCGCTCCGGAAGTATTGTTCAAGAAAGTTCCGGTCGCTGATCCAACCCACCTCGGACGACAGCCGCCAGTCGGCCGGCAACATCTGGCGGTGCTGCCAGAAGAGCCGCCAGCGGTACTTTTTCTCGGGTATCAAATCGCGTTGGCCCCGGCCCAGGTTGTCGTGGCCGTGGTCCTGAATGCCCCAGAAATCGGCCAACCCTGACGTGCGGCCGGGAAAGATCCAAAACCCGTCGACGTCGTACAGATACGAGGTTCCGTGTCCCAGCCCGCGCTTGCTCAGATAGTCGATGCTCACGTCCCAATCGGTGCCCGGCGGCCGGCGCCTGCCCAGCAGTTGGTAGCCGTCCCAATTGGTCAAGACCTGCGTGCCGAAGATCTGGTCGTTCTTCAACCGCGCCCGGCGGATGTAAAACGTCGGATCGTGCAGGTCGGCCGCGAAGAACGGCCAGTAGAACACGGGCACGTCGCCCATGTACAACAAGGCGTCGTGGCCGCTGGCCAACTTCTGATCGACCACCGCCGGCTGCATCGTCTCGGGATCGATCACCTGGGTTTGGGTGAATGGATCGATCACCGGCCGCTCGGAATCCTCGTAAAAAACGTCGCCCAACTGAACCCGATAGCTGGGCTTGCCGAGCCGGCTCGAGGTGAGGAAGCTGTTTCGGGCGTAGAATTGGTTTTCGCTTACCTGCTGGAGCACCTCGGTCTTCAGGCGGACCTTGCCCTCGTATTTCGGGAGCGGCGTGAGCATTTCGGCGCCCAGCACCATGCCGACTTTGTCGCGGACGTCGTAATACATCCGGTCGGCGTGGATGACGCGGCGTCCCTCGCGAAAAACGATGTTTCCCTCCATGTAGAATTCCAACGGCACGTTGTCGCCCTGCGTCGGACCGGCCGCCAGGTCGAAGTTCTCCGGCCCCACCGTCCAAACCACGACCCGATCGGCCGAAATGTCGATCACCTCGGCCAACCCATCCTTCCCCAGCCCCTCGACGATCACGTTCACCCCGTAGTTGATCACGGCGATCCACCGGTCGCCCGGCCCGTCGGGCTCGCAGGTCACTTGCGGCCAGACATTGCTCCGCGGATGGATACGAAAGCGGCGCGTGCCGGGCGGAGGTGCGGCGATCGGAACCAACGTCTGGTCAGTCGTGTATTCGGAGTATTGTGTCCGCCGGATAGCCCCGGCCGCCTCGGGCATGCGCCGGGCCATGCCGCGCTGATAAATGGGCGGCTGCGCGTCGGGCGCGCCGGTTACCTCGGGCACCTGGACCGCGACCGATCCGACGGTCGCATAGCGTCCCAGCCACCAGGTTTCGTCGGTGAGCTTGGCTGTTTGGTCGCCGGCGTTATGTTCGACGCGGACCTGCCCTTCGAGATAGGCGATGACTCTTTGCGGTCCCACTTCGAGCGGATCGGTCCGATCGAGCCAAATGACGCCTTCGGCGGCGGCAGCCGTCTGGGCGCCTTGTGCAATGCGGCACTCGCCCGAGAGAACCCAAACTTCGTACTCGCCTTGGATCCATCGTTGGGCCCGACGCGCCGAAATCGTGATCGGTTCATTCGAGCCGGGCTGCGGCATGACGACGTCGCCCGCCCGCGCCGAGACGCCGCCGAGAACCATGACGACGAACACCGCCAACCAGCGCGCAACCCGAGCGCCGGCGCGCGTCCTGGGCGCGCACGATCGAGCGGTCGGCGTCTTGGTGCGGTAGTGTCTTAGCAGATCGGCATCCTTGCCTCGGCCCGAGGTGGCCAGTTTCACTGGAGTAGGGGGGACGAATAGGTCGCCTCCGTGCGGAGTTGGACCCGCCGACCTCAACAGGGCCGGTTCAACCCACCCTACAAAATCCTGAGAACAGAGGGGCGGATTATAGGAGTCCTTGCCCCGCGAATCAAGGTGGGTTCGGCGACAGGGGGGAATGTCTATCTTCTTATCTGACAACAGGTTGCGTCGCGCCCTTCCGGGCTCGCCAGCCAACCCATGCCGGCCGCCGCGGCCAGGGCGATCACGGGCGCCAGTGGTCCTCGCATCCGCATGTCGCTCCAGTAGACCGCGTGGACCCCCGTCATGGCGACCGCCAGGAGCAGCCCCGCGAGCCACAAAACCGAGGTCGTGCGAGGGAATTCACCACGGAGACACAGAGGGCACGGAGAAGCATTTTTTTCTTTTTTCCCCGTGTCCTCCGTGCCTCCATGGTAAAAAAAACAGACTGCCCAAAGCCCCGCGGCGGCCAGCATGAACTCGACGAGATACGCGGCGCCGATCGCCCAGCGAACGGCCGGCGATGCTCGATGCGGCGTCAAGGCCCAGAATCGGCCCGCCCGAGCCAGGCACGCCCGCGCGAACGCGGCCGGCTGGCGTCGGATGTTGGCCCACGCTTCGGCGTAGGCCTGGCGGTCGGCGGCCCATTCGGCGTCGGGTGAGTCGAAATGGGCCTTGCCCCCCCAATCCGGCCCGAGTTGCCGCGCGTCCCAAATCGTGCCCGGTTTGCCGTCGCGCAAGTATTCAAAAAACGACGGATTGTTGGCCAGCAGGAGCGTATATCCCCCGTGGGTCGTTGTCGCGATCGGCCGGCCGAATTGGATTTGATTGCGCGCGACCCAAGGCGCGAGCACTAGCAACACGCCGCCGATCAACCATGCCGCGTGTGCCATTGCCGGCTTGGCCGGAAGTGACGGCTTCGACCTCTCGGGCTTTTTGCTACCGGGCAATCTAATGCTGGCGCCCCATGCCAGGAGCATCGCCGGTACGCAGAGAGCGGCCCAGAGTAACAATTCGGGCCGGCACAAACCGCAGAGTCCCAGCACCGCTCCGGCCGTCGCGGCGCGGCTCGACGACGGTGATTCCACAGCGCGGATTAACGCGGCCAAAGCCAACGCCACCAGCAGCGCGGCCGCCGTCTCCGTCATGACCACGGTCGATTGACCCAATAGAATCGGATCGCACGCCGCCAGCGCCCCGGCCAGCCACGCCCAACGGCCCAGCCCACACCGCCGCGCCAACCACCAAACCAGCGCCACGGTCGCCAGCCCCAGGCCCGCGTGCAGCACTCCCATGGCCCAGGTTCCGATGGTTCCCTCGCCCAACGCAACACAAGGCGTCAAAAGGAGCGGATACAACGGCGGCCGATAGGCCGTCGGCCGCGCTCCCTCGCCAAACGTGCCATATTCCACGACGTTTCGCGCCAAGGCCTGATACCCATCGGGATCGCCGACCAACGCCCCAGGCACGACCAACAACACGCCGGCCCGAACCACCAGCGTCAACAACAGCAGCCCGCTCAGGCCGACTACGGCCCGTTGCCGGCGGACGTGCGATTTCGCGTTTTCCATCGAAAAACTTCAAACCTCAGTGCTTTTGCGGCTTCTCGTGAAAATACGCATCGCGCGGAGGTTAGACGATCAGGAGCAGCGTTCGCATCCCGGCATGTACGCGCATCTCGGCCACCTTCAACCCAGTTTTTGAATCCGCTCGACGATCTCGGATTGCGAGAGGGTTTCGGCGACGGGCAGGATGACGTAGGTCCCCGGATCGTCGCAACAGTCGAGGATGATTTGTGTGTCGTTGGGGACGCAAAAACCGTCGGGACAAGGCTCGTGGCCGTTGATCAGCACCCGGGCGCCGACCAGTTGGGCAAAGGCTCGGGCGTTGTCCGGTCGATAGTCGCGGCCCCAAACCAGGTCGAAGATGCTCGATCGTTCGTAGTATTCCAGCGAGCGGATTTCTCGGGTAAAAATAGTCTCGTCGAATTGGTCGTTTTCGAGCTTTTCGGGAATGCTGTGCGAAACGAACACGCCGCCGGCGAGCGACACGGCCAGGGGACACGCTTCGAGAAACGGCAGATACGCCTCGCGGACCCGCTCGGCCGCCGGCCCGTAGGCGTGCTGCAACCCAAGCCGGAAAAGCAGATTGAGCATCTGCTTGTTTTTCTGGATGGGATACTCGGTCAACTCGGCCAGTTCGTGGTTGCCCAGCAGGAAGTGGAGCTGGTCGGGAAATAGGGTTTTGAGCCGGGCGACGTCCTCCAGCAGCGTGTGCGACGTGCAGCCGCCGTTCTCGGGATAGGTCGGACCGCCGTGGCAGACTTCTTGCAAGATCAGGTGGCGGCGCGGGTTTTTGGCCAGGTTGGCCGCGCGGCAGATGGCGAGAAAATGATCGCGGTGGCCGTGCAGATCGCCGGTGATCATGACTTCGTCGGCCAGCTCGGCCGTGAGATGGACGACGCCGTGCCGACGGCCGGGCGTTGCCAGCGCGGCCTCGGCGGCCTGCTGGTAGGTTTCAACGATTCGTTCGACGTACGCGTTCGACGCAACCATGGACCCGGTGCCCGAAAGGGGTTTTTTGGTTCGACGCGGCCATACGGGGACGAGAAAGTCCCCCCCACGATCGGGCGGTATCCGGTACATGCGTTGCTAAGGGATTGCCGGGGGCCGGCCCGATACCCTCTACCCTACCAGGGTGTCCCGCCGACGTCCAGCCGACCCACGCTAGGAGGGGTTTCGTTCCGGGCATGACAGTTCTGCGGAAGGCGCCAGTTCTAACGATTTTCTGGACTCCGCAGGTTGCCCGGCCGATCTCATCTTAAGGAGGATGGTCTCGACCGCCCACGGTGCAAAGGGTCGAGACGGGACCGGGGCGAAAAAACCAAGCTATAGACCGCCGCGCGGCGCTTCGGGAAACAACGTGGTTCCCGGCGCATGGACCCAGCGCGGCGACGGACCCAACGCGAGTGGAAAGGAATCCAACGCATGAAACCCGCATTTGCATTGTTGACGGTCGCCGTCGTGGCGATGGGATTGAGCGGTTGTTGTCACACGGGCGGCTTTTTGTCGCCCCACGGTCGTTGTCTGGTTGACGGCTCGTGCGGCCATTGCAGCGATTGCCCCGAGACGTGCCAAAGCTGTGATCCGGATAGTTGCGGCGCCTGCGGCGCCGGTGGCGCGTGTGAAACCCAGTGCGACCCGGGCTGCGCCGAAGGGTGCGGCCTGATGGACCGGATCCGGGGTCGCCGCTACGTGAACCCGGGCCCGCCGACCGGCGCGGTGACGTACCCGTACTACACGGTGCGCGGCCCTCGCGATTTTCTGATGAAAAGCCCGAGCCCGCTGGGACCGTGATCGCGCAGTAAGCCTGGTTGAAACCCCGGCAATACAGCGGGGATTTAGGATTACAGGTGCCATGCCCACGCTTGCGTGGGCATGTTCCTCAAGGTTTTCCGCATGTCCACACAAGCGTGGACATGGCGCCCAATCCCATCCTTGCCGGTGCGGGCACGCGCAAGAAACGACAAGACGCGTCTCTCGCGGGGAACGTGGTCCGTGCCGCAGCACGCTTTTTCCGCCACAACCGGCTGATTCAAGCATTCCGCGCGTGGCGGGCTCGAAAGGGTTGGGCCGTTCGTATGACCTCACGTTCACAAGCGACAAACGCGCCGTCGAATGTGGCAATTCTGCCCGTGGTCTACAATGGCACTACTTTCTTCATGAAAAGGGGTTAACGGAATCGGGTCCAGATAGTTGGGTCGGCGGTTCTCCTTTGAACAAGAGTTGGGAGAAGAAGGCACATCCCGTAACGCGTCACTCGTTTCACCACGTTGCACGCCCCGATCGAGTGCAATCATGCTCAGGGCGGCGGCCGGATTTCGGCCAAGGGATGGATCGTCGAGTGGGGCCCTTCGCTGCGGAAGATTTTCCGCGTCCGCGCACCATGGCTTTCGTCCTCCTGGGCGACCCGGGCCGCCGGCGGAGCGGTGGATTGCTCGGAGCCCATCGCCGCGGCGAATGGCCCGAGCAGTTGCGACCGTGGAAAGCGTGAATTCATGGCGCGCCGATATCGATCGAGGGCTCGACGAGGACCACCCGTGACTTGCGGTTCCCGGCGCGACCCGCGCCCAAGCAAGCGCCACCGGCACGGATGGCGTAATCCGAAAACCGCGCGAAAAACCCTGCGTTACCGAGCCGGGCAGCGGGTCGCCTCGCGAGCATTTTCGCCGCGGCACCGCTGCCCGACACTTCTCTTATGCACGATTTTTTGTGAAAGTCAACGGAAAGTTTTCTTGAAAACGCCGCGTGAAACGCGGGCGGCGACCTAAGTCGAAACGCGGTCGGCTCATGCGACTTTAGAAAATATTTTTACTCGCGCCTCACCGCAGCGCCGTCTTTTTTTCGCGACCGGCATGGCCGCCTGGCAATTGCGCAAACGTAAAAAGTCGCAGTCATTCACGAAGTGAAAAAGTCCGCCGGGCCATGTGGGCAAAGAATGCCGACGGCGGGGAAGTTCCTTTTTATCACGAAAACGCGAAAGGACGAAAACACGAAAGAGGGCAAATGGTAAATCGCGAAAACACAAAAGAAAAACAGGTGAGGTCAATCTTGACGTTTTCGTGCTTTCGCCCTTTCGTATTTTCGTGATTCATATCATGGCCCGAATTCAGAGCACAATACGTTTGACCACAAGAGTGGGCGAGTTGAAGTTGAGGAGCAGACCGACATGGAGGCCCGTAGCTTTCAGGTAGGATCGAACCTGGGCGAAGTGGACGTCTTCGAGGGCCTTGACGGCCTTGAGTTCGACGATAATCTGGTTGGCTACCAAGAGGTCGAGGCGATGGATGCCGACAGACTCCCCCTCGAAAACGACGGTGACTTCTTTCTGGGCTTCGTGGGCAATTCCGCGATGATGCAGAGCTGTTTTCATCGCGTTTTCGTATATCGACTCGAGAAAACCGGGTCCCAGCTCCTTGTGGACGTCGACGGCCGCTTCGAGAATTTGTCCCGAGAGAGGCTCGAAGTCATGGGACATGGGAATTCTTTCTTTTTTAATCACGAAAGCACGAAAAGACGAAAACACGAAGGGATAGTATGTTGGTGAATCACGAAAAAGGCAAGAGAGGGATTGGGAAGACTTAAAATTCCGTTTTCGTGCTTTCGCCCTTTCGTATTTTCGTGATTCGTCGCGCCAACCAAGGGTCCGTCATGCGTATTTGGCGCCTTGGCGGTCTTCGCGTCTTCGCGGTAAAAGAAAAGATCAGCCGGCGAAACGCCGCAGGGCCAGCACGATGTTCTGGCCGCCGAAACCGAAGCTCTGATTCAAAACTACGTCGCATCGAGCCTCGCGCGGTTGATTGGGGACATAGTCGAGATCGCAATCGGGGTCGGGCACTTCGTAGTTGATCGTCGGCGGAAGGACGTTGTCGCGGATGGCCAAGAGGCAGATGATTGCCTCCGTGGCGCCGGCGGCCGCGATCAGGTGGCCCGTCATGCTTTTGGTGCTCGACACGGGAATCTGGTAGGCGCGGGCGCCGAAGACCTGCTTGATGGTGAACGATTCAACGCGGTCGTTCACGGCGGTGCTTGTGCCGTGGGCGTTGATGTAATCGATCTGGTCGAGGCCCAACTGGGCGTCGGCCAGGGCCATTTGGATGCAACTAATGGCGCCGCGGCCCTCGGGATGGGCGTCGGTAATGCGGAAAGCGTCGGCGGTCGAGCCGTAGCCGACGATTTCGCCGTGTATCCGGGCCCCGCGAGCCTTGGCCCGATCGAGCTCCTCGAGCACGAGCACGGCGGCCCCCTCGCCAAGGACGAATCCGTCGCGGTCGCGGTCGAAGGGGCGCGAGGCGCGTTGGGGTTCGTCGTTGCGCGTGCTCAGGGCCGTCAGCAGATTGAAGCCGGTGACGCCGAACGGGTGGATCATCGTGTGGGTGCCGCCGGAAAGCATCAGGTCGGTTTCGCCGCGGCGGATCATCTCGACGGCCTCGCCAATGGCCTGGCTGCTGGCCGCGCAGGCGGTCAGGCAGTTAAGATTGGGACCCTCGGCGCCGAACAGACTCGCCAGGTGGGCGGCCGGCATGTTGGGCTCCTGCTCAAGCTCGGCGACCGGGTTGAGGATTTCGAGGCCGGCGCGGGTAAAGGCGGCCAGGTCGAACTGGTCGCCGTCGCGCAGCCCGGCGACCATCATCTGCATGAAACGGTTGAAATCCTGGGGGCCTTCGCCGCTGCCGAAGTAGACGCCGAACCGCCGGGGATCGAAGGAGCCGTCCTCGATGCCCGAGTCGGCGACCGCCTTCTTGGCGGCGCCGACGGCGAAATGGGTGTGGAGTCCCTGGTGCTGCCATTGCCGGGGATCCTCGCCCACCTCGGATACGTCCCAGCCGTGGACTTCGGCGGCGATTTGGGTGGGGAAATTCGAGGCGTTGAATCGGGTGATGGTGCCCACGCCCGACTCGCAGTTGAGGAGCCGGCGCCACGTGGATTCAATTTCCCATCCCAGCGGATTCACCCAGCCCATTCCGGTCACAACCACGCGTCGTTTCATTAGCGTTACTCGTTGCTCTCAGGGTTCGTGAAACTGAGCCGCGACCGCGGGGAACGGCTGGAAGGGCCGCTTCCTTGCGGTCGCGGTTCGGAGTTTTCGGTTTTAGCGGCCCGACAGGCCGGCCGGTTCGATCAGCGGGCCTCCGTCGGCCGCGTGTCCAATGCGATAGGCGCCGAGCATCCGCATCATTTGGAGAAACATCCGGGGCTCGTACAGCGTTCGGTTTTCGTGGCCGTTCTGGAGGTGGGCGAAGACCAGTTCCATGTGGCCAAAAAGCTCCTCGCCGCGGTGGACCGTGCCGAGGATCATGGCCCCGTCCTTCTTAATGTACTCGACGTCGGCCGTGTAAGTCAGGACATCGCCGGGCACGGCGTCGCCGTGGAATTTAGCCTTGGAAATTTTCGCCAGGACGACCTTTTCCTCGAAGGCGTTGTACTCGGCCACGAGCAGCCCGCCCGTCTGGGCCACGCCCTCGATGATCAAGGGGTGGGGTATGATCGGGTAGCTAGGGAAATGGTCGTGGAGATACTCCTCGGCCAACGAGATCACCTTGATCGCCTTGGCTCGGCGGCCGCTCTCGAACTCGATGAAGCGATCAATCCAGTACCAGCGCATGGAACACGCGTCTCTCGGCTTGTGAAAAACAATCTGGCTGCCGCGCGAGCGCGGCGTTCAAGCCTGGAGGGCCGGGTCGCGATTTGGCCCACGGCTTGATCCTTTCCACGGTTTCCGGCGGTTCGCGCCGCCTAGTCGGTGTTCGTGGCTTTCAGTTTTGTTTCGACGAAGCGGCACATGTCGGCCACGGTCAACAAGTTGCCGAAGTCCTGGACCACGGGGTTCTTGGCGAACTCGTCGAGGTTGGCAAAAGGCATTCGCTTGCGGACTTCGGCCAGTCCCGCGTCGGTCAGCTTGCCGTCCTTGACGTATTCGGCGTTGGTCAGGACGTCCTCGGGAAACAGTTCGCCGCGAGGGATGCTGATGGCGAACGACTTTTCCAGACGGAAAACGATGTCGAGAAAGTCGATCGACTCGGCGCCCAAGTCGCCCACCAGCGTGGCCTCGGGCGTCACTTCATCGTCGTCCACGCCCAGCGCGTCGACCAGGGCCGTGCGGATTTTGTCGAAGATTTCTTCTTGTGTTGGCATCGTTCCGTTTTCCTCCGAGAGAAATTATTATCAATACTTCCGCGACGACGGAGCGAAAAACCGCCGCGCCGGGCGATTACTTTCGCTTTTCGCCGCTGGGCGGACCGAGGCGGCGCGGGAGTGTCAGTAGCCTCCCAGGCTTATCCCTCCGTCCACTCGCATGACTTGTCCGGTTACGTAACTTGCCTCGTCGCTGGCCAAAAACGCCACGACGTTGGCCACTTCGTCGACTTGGCCGATCCGCTTCAAGGGAATGGCCTTCTTGATCTGCTCCTCGGCCAGCCCGCGAACCGCGGCGCTCATGTCCGTTTCGATCATTCCAGGAGCCACCGCGTTGACGCGGATGCGCCGCGGGGCCAGCTCCTTGGCCAGCGCTCGGGTCAGGCCGTCGATGGCTCCCTTGCTGGCCGCGTAGTTCACCTGGCCGCGGGAGGCGAACTCGGCGGCCGTGCTCGAAAGGTTCACAATGCTGCCGGCCCGCTGGTACATCATCGGCTGGACGACGGCGTGGCAGAAATTATAGGTTCCGCCGAGGTTGGTGTCGATGACGTCGGTCCATTGGTCGGCCGTCATGGCCCCCAGAAGCCCGTCGCGGACGATGCCGGCCGAATTCACAAGGACGTCGAGCCGCTGCCAGCTTTCGACCAACTCATTGACCAGCTCGTGGACCCTCGCCCGATCGCGGACGTCGGCCTGAATGGCCCGAACGTCGCGACCCGCCTCGGTCATTTCGGCGACCAGCCGTTCGGCCGCTTCCCGATTGCTCTGATAGACGAACGCGACCGTGGCGCCTTCGGCCGCCATCTTGACGACGCAGGCGCGGCCGATTCCACGGCTGCCGCCGGTGATCAGGATTTTCTTGTCCGCGAGTCGCATGAAATGGTTTTCGTGGGAAAGGGGGAGGTTATGCGTCGTCCGGATCCATTGCCGCCGCGGGTTGGCGTTCCGTTTCGTCGGGGCGATACAGCAGCGCGAAAAGTTTGCGCATCTCTTGGCGGATTTCCTCGTCGGTCGTTTCGCGGCCCGGCTGCGAGTCGGCCACGTTGTAGCTGGCCAGCGACAACCGGCCGGCGACGGTGAGCCGGCCGTTCATGGTTCCCCGGGCCTTGATTTTCGTCTCGCCGTCGGCCTGGCCGAGGATTTCGGCCGAGACTTCAAGCGTCTGACCCGGCTGAACGAATTGGCCGTATTTCACGTTGCCCGCCTTGCGCAACAAGATGACGCTATGGGCGAAATCCTCGGTTGCGCGAACCAGCCAAGCGCCGGCCTCGACCATGGCTTCGAGCATGAGCACGCCGGGCATGACGGGAAACTGGGGGAAATGGTCGCCCAGGTATTCTTCCGCCATCGTCAGATTTTTGACGGCCGTGATCTTCGTGCCGGGCACGAGCGAGGTGATACGGTCGAGGAGCGTGAATCGCATGAATGTTTGGAAAAATACTTGGGTTGCGCAGACTGGGATCGTGCGCTGAAAAAATCAAACCGTCCAGTATACCGGTGTTCGGGACGGTCCACAAGCGAGAAAAACCCCTCGGTAGTGGGTCAGCTTGAACCCGCTTTTCTGTTTTCCCTTCTTTTGGGGTGTGTAACCTCGGGCAGCAAATCCACCATTTCTTCGATGGTCCACTTGTGATCGGCCACGCCAGCTTTCATGGCAGGCGTCATCCGAAGCGATTGGTGGATGCGAACGAAGTTATGGTAGAAGAAGGTAATGGCCACGGAGTAAGCCAGCATTTCAGCCTTCTTGGAAAAGGCGTTGGTGAGCCTGGTGTATCGCCGATTCTGCATCCTGATGTTGAGGTTTTGACGCTCGACGTAGCTTGTCGAGACGTGGGCCGGATCGGGATTGCCCATGATGGTCTTCTTCTTCGTGCCGTTGCACTTGGCGGGGCTGTAGCGTGCTTCCGGTCCATCAGCCGACGGGCCGTAGAGCTTCTTCAGCATCGCGTAATCCACGTCCGCGAAGTAGTCGAGAACCGCGTCCAGATAGACACGGTTGCCGTCCGTGGTCAGTTGGACGCGATGGGCCAAGCGTTCCTGTACGTCACGGATGAAAGCATGGGCGTTGGCTGCATCACGGGCCCCGAGTTGCCAACTGACCATCAGCTTGGTGTCGGCATCAAGGGCTGTCCAGGTCCACATACTGCCGACGCCGGGCTCTCCACGCATTTCGTCGGGGAGGTTCTTGTCCTTGGCGTAGCAGAAACACCAGATTTCATCGCACTGTATCCGCTGGCACTTCAGGTCCTTCAGCACGGCATTGCTGTACTGGCAGACCGCCTTACCCAGATCGCGGGTGAGCTTCTGGATAGTGTTCTTGGCGACCCCCGTAATTCGGGTGGTGGCTCGGATGGAACAGCCGTCTACCAAGCAGCGGATGACGGCACAGCGTTTTTCGTGGGTTAGCGTGTTCACGCCCTCATTGTATGCTTGAGCGGTCATGCAGTCAATACAAAAACCAGGTAACTTTCCAGCATAAGACTCTCGACATTCCCACGTTTCTTAGGCATAACTACCGGGAACTGGGGTCATTGGCCCAAAGAGGTGAGTTGACTTGTGCCGATATCACATTATTGTTATATATAGTGGCTGACACATGCCGCCAACCGAGGTTCGAGCATTCCGAGATGATGACGGTACTGTTCCCGTCCAGGAGTGGCTGGACAATCTGGAGCAGAACGAGCCCAAGGCATACCGCAAGTGTCTCGCTCGCATCCTTGAACTGGCTGAAAGTGGACACGAAATGCGGCGTCCACATGCGGATTACCTTCGTGACGGAATCTATGAATTGCGGATTCCGTTGAGCGGAACGCAATATCGCATATTGTATTTTTTCTTCGACAGGCATGCGGCCACCTTGTCTCATGGTTTTGTTAAGGGCGGAAAGGTGCCCCCAGCCCAGATTGAGGTGGCAATTTACAACAGGTCGCTTGTTTCGACGTCGCGCGAGAAGTATACGGCAGATTTCGAGATATAGGGCTATCCATGGCAACAACAAAGAACCTTGCGGAAGCCATCAGGCGCAAGCTGGCGTCTGACAAAGACCTTGCTGCTGATGTTGATAGAGAGCGACTCAACATGAGCGTGGGCTCCGCTATCTTCGAGGCGAGAGCCCAAGCTGGATTGACGCAGCGTGAACTGGCCGATCGAGTGGACATGCAACAATCTGCGATCGCAAGGCTTGAAAGCGCAGACTATGACGGATATACACTGAAGACGCTGGAACGAATCGCTGTTGCTGTTGGGAAGCGTATCGAGGTGGCTTTCGTTGACCAATCTGTTGGTAAGCAAGATCAAATGATAACAACAACAAGAGTTCACGTGTCACGCTGGGAATCGCCACCTCCTTCATGGACGCCAACGATAACCACTACACCATACATTTGCGGAACAACCCATCAAGCACGCCAAAGCGGCGCAGCGGTTGCATAAATGGCAAAACAACGCAAAACGGCTGACAAACAAAACGAGATCGCACCACTCGACATCACCGCGATTGTTCAGCAGGCTGAATTGCAGGACTTGCGATTGTTGACATGCGCATGCCGTATTGGCACGCTGACCAGACTACCCTCCGACTTGGCGCAGTCGATTTCCATCCAGGAAATACCAAAGGACGATGACCCCGAGGCACTTGTTGTTCGGGCAACCTTCACGATTGTTGGTGAGGACGTCGAGGGACAAGATGGAATACGTGTAGAAGCAAGTTACGGGTTGATATACAGAATCACGTCCCTAAAAGACTTTACGCAAGATCATAGAGTTGGTTTTGCACAGGTAATCGGGCTCAATAATGCGTGGCCGTATTGGCGTGAATTTGTTCAGTCTTGCACAGCGCGTATGGGACTTCCACCACTCACGCTTCCACTCGTGAGGCCTGCTCAATTGAGGTTTACGCCATCGCAAGATCGCATAATGAATAAAGCGAATGAGCCGGTAGAGAAGAAACAGACCAAGACGACCACTAGAAAGAAGCAGCCTCGCAAACAAAGCCGAAAATCTTAGGTGGAGCCGCTATCGTGCCGACCCCACCTTTTCATCGCCGCCTTTTTGGCAATCTCTGACCGTTGTTCCTTGGTCAGCTTAGCCGCCCGTGCTGGCCCACCCTTCTTCCCGCCAAGTCGGCCAAGAGCGACTGCGGCGGGGTTCTTCTCTGGCTTAGGTTCCTCGGGCGGAGATTCCTCGGCATCCGGCACAACGGCGTCAAGAACGTGCCGGGCTATCTCTGACGGGTCGGGTTGTCTCTTCTTCTTAGCCATACCCCAATTCTAGTGGGGTATGCGTGATCGGTCAAGATTGGCCCAAAAAATCCGAGATTCAAACTGACCCACTACCAACCCCTCGCTGGGGATGGTTCATCGGGCTGGCAAAGCCCCACGGTGGATTATCCTAACGTTTCTT
>JAFGAY010000110.1 GCA_016933425.1 Pirellulales bacterium | reverse complement strand
TCCGCGAAAGCAGCGACTATTCCACGCTACTTTCGCGGAGCGAAAGGCGACAATCCCGCCGACCGGCCCTTTCCGCAACAGAAACAACTTAGCATAAGGAACTCCAAAATGAGCAGTCGATTGTCGCACGCCGAAGATCGAGTATTTCTCGTGGTCGGTCTGGTTTTCCTCGCGCTGTTTTTGTCGCCGACGACAACTCGCGCCGTTACGTTTGCCGATTGGGCGGCGGCCAACGGTTATGGGCCCGGGGCTGTGTTGCCTCAAACGGTTTCAGCCCAATCGAGTTCGATCGACGTGCTGACGGGCCTGGGCGCCTATAACTGGACAACCACGCCCACGGAGTGCCTCGATCTGCACAACAATCAAATCGCGGCCATCGCCGGGGGCACGTTTTCCCAGCCGAATAATCTTACGCATCTCGATCTGTCGCGCAACGCCATCACGAGCGTCGAGTCGGGCGACTACATGGGGCTGGACGATCTTGCGACGCTTTTATTGTCCCACAACCAAATAGCGACTCTCAATTCCGGCGGTTTCAGCGGACTCGATAATGCGACCTCGCTTCAACTGGATCACAATCAGATAACGAGCATTCCAAATGCTTGTTTCAGCGGGCTGAGCAGCCTCACCTATCTGGGATTAAGCGGAAACCAGATCGTAACGATCCCGACCTATGGCCTCGATGGATTGGGAGCTCTGACCTCCTTGGATTTGCACGACAACCTGATTACGACGATTGAAGAAGGATGTTTTCGTGAGTTGGACAGCCTCGATACTCTCGATCTGCGCTGCAACTCAATGACCAGCATTCCGGGTGGCGCATTTAGCGATCTCGGAACGTTGACAAGCCTCAATCTCTCGTGGAACTCGATTACCTCGATCGACGCGGGCAGTTATATGGGGCTTGGGAACCTGACCTCGTTGCGTTTGCACCACAACGCCATCGCGACCCTCGGCGGCGGCGGGTCCTCCGGGCTGAGCAAGCTGACGAGCTTGGATCTGAGCGGCAACCCGATTACCACGCTCCAGGGAGGGTTCTGCGTTGGATTCAGCGGCACTCTAACCGTGCTCAATATGAGCGACGTCGACTTCGCTTCGCTCACCGACCTCACGCCGCTGTACGACTTGGACAGCCTGACCGATCTCTGGCTAGCCCGAACGACCAACGTGGATGCCATGGCGCTGGACACGTTGCTCGACAATCTGGCCGCAATGCAGTCGGTCGCGACCGAGGGCGTACTCTATTTGACCCAGGCAGACTATACGTCCCTGAACACCAGCGGCGCCGGCCGGCTCGCCGCGTGGGATGCCGAGCCGGGCCATCATGTGCAGATTGTCGTTCCGGGCGACGCCAACGGCGACGGCTCGGTCGACGAGACCGACGCCCTGACGCTGGCGGCCCATTGGGGGCTGGCGGGGATGTCGTGGTGGGACGGCGATTTCAACGACGACGGATTCGTCGGCGCCGCCGACGCGGCGATGCTCGCCGCCAATTGGAATTACAATAGCAGCGAGTCGTGCCCAATAGACGTTCCTGAGCCGGCTAGCTTCGCGCTTTTGGCGATGGCTGCCGCCTGGTGGTGTCTCGGCCGCCGCCGTTTCTGATTATGGTGGACGTTTTCGCCGAATTCAGTACCGCGTCAGAATCGCCGAAACCCGTTCGACGAACCCCGTGACGACGAAGGCGAGGATGACGAGCACGACGGCCGTCTGAATCGCGGCGAGGACCGACAGCACAATCTTCGTCGGCCGCGAGAAATGGGGGCTTCGCCAGAGCATCGGCACGGCCAACGCGCCGGCGAGCACAAAGAGCATTACCAGAACCATCCACCGTGGCTCCGGCGGCGCGACGACACACGCCTTCAGCGGCTTCGGACGCGGTTGCGACGTTTGGGATGGGTGGTCCATATGGCCTTGATCTCCTCCCACAAGCGGGCTCCTCCTGCCGGAATATAGCACCGAAATCGGTCTCTTGGCCACCGTGGGGCGGTTTGTCGGATAGAAGTGGCATTATCACCGCATTGCATTCATGGGGTGGCCGCCGGATCTCGACCCGGTCTGCGGGGGTTGCCCAATTTGCCTTGACCCGCGCCCCGCAACCTGCTAAAAGACGCCCCGCACTGAGGCTGCCGTGCGTTAATCGTGTGGGTTTGCCCCTCGAAATCCCCAAATCCCCTTTCCTCATGTACCGTCGCCACGGGAACAAGCTCCGTTGGGCTTTTTTGGCTTGCGATCTGGCCGTGACGGCCGGCGCGTGGATTGGCGGCTACGCGCTGCGGTTCACGTTGTGGCCCGCCCCGTTGGGCGTGCCCGACGCGCCTCTGGTTTTCTCGACGTTGCCGACGGTGCTTGTTTTGGCGGCGGTCGCCTATCACCTGGCGGGTCTTTACGAAATCCACCGGCTTCGCCAACTGCCGCGCGAACTGAGCGTCGTTTGTCGCGCGGCGGGGTTGCTGTTCATCCTGGTCATCACGGCCGCGTTCTACCGGCGCGATCCCTATGAATCGCGTCTGGCGCTGGCATTGTTTCTTGCGCTCGACGTGGTTTTGCTGGTGGCGGTCCGCCGGGCAGTCTGGCGGTTGATTCAAGACTTGCGCCGTCGCGGGCTGAACTACGGCCGCGCGATCGTGCTGGGCGCCGGGCGGACGGGCCGGTTGGTTGTCCAGACCATCCGCGCCCATGCGTGGACCGGCCTGGAAGTTGTCGGGTTTGTCGACGACGGCGAGAGAATCAAGGCCCCGCCGACCCTGGCGCCGCTGCTAGGCTCGACCGACCAACTCGAACGCATCGTCGCCGAGCACGACGTCGATCATGTATTCGTCGCGCTTCCCTGGTCGCGCTATCATGAATTGCCGCGCATCTGCGACTCGCTGGCCCACGTGCTGGTCGAAGTCCAGCTTGTGCCCGACGTGCCGAATCTGGCCGGCATGAAACTGAGAATGCTCGACATTGACAACGTCGGGTTTTTGAGTCTCCGCGAAAATCCCCACGCCGGCACGGCGCGCTGGGCCAAGCGAGCGTGCGATCTGGCGTTGGGTTCCGCCGCGCTGCTGTTGGCCGCGCCGCTGATGGCAGCGCTGGCCGCCGCGATTCGGCTGACGAGCCCCGGGCCGATTTTCTATCGGCAATCGCGGACCGGGCTGGGCGGGCGGCCGTTCTCGATGCTCAAATTTCGCACGATGCGATCCGACGCCGAGAAGGAAACCGGGCCCGTCTGGGCCACGCGCGGCGACCGGCGGTGCACGCGGCTAGGCCGATTCATGCGCCGGTGGAGCCTGGACGAATTGCCCCAGTTGTTCAACGTCCTGGCCGGCGACATGAGCCTTGTCGGTCCGCGGCCCGAGCGGGGCGTGTTCGTCGAAAAATTCCGCCGCGAGATTCCCGCCTATCAGCAGCGTCATCGGGTCAAGGCAGGCATGACCGGCTGGGCCCAAGTCCAAGGCTGGCGCGGCAATACGTCGCTGCGCCACCGATTGAGCTGCGATCTCTACTACATCGCCAACTGGTCGCTGCTATTGGATCTCAAGATCCTGCTGCTGACCGTCTGGTGCGGGTTGCGCCACCGCAACGCCTATTGACGGCTCTTTCTTTTGGATTCTCCTTAGCGCTCTTCGCGTCTTGGCGGTGGATTGTTTTCCACGCGAAGACGCCAAGTCACAATGACCCAGTAGTGGTCAGCATATAGGTTGTGGAATAACCCTAAAGTAGTAGTTTTGCTTATGTTTAATAATATGTACATTGACATTGATAATATTAAAGTTATAGTTCAATAGAGCTTAACTGAAAGTGTTTTTATCCAAGTCACGACACGAAAATGAACAGCGACTTGCTCTCCACAGGAAACCGACGCTGGATTGATCTGCTCGAGGATGAAGACCTGGCTTTCATCAAGCGGTTCGTCCTGGCTTCAGGCTCGCTCAAGGAGATGGCCGAGGCCTACCGGATCAGCTATCCGACGGTCCGGCTGCGGTTGGACCGGCTCATCGCCAAAATCAAGGTTTACGACAGCCAGGAAATTACCTCGCCCTTCGAGCAGACGCTTCGGGCCAAGTTCGCCGAAGGCCAGATCGACGTCCAAACACTCAAGGCCCTGTTGGCCGCCTATCGTGAAGAAACCGGAGGAACGTCATGAAAACCGTAACGCTACTGATCGTTATCGCGTTTCCGTTGGCATGGTTTTGCGTGCCGTCGGCCGACGGGGCCGAGCTGTTGCGCAACATTTCTTGGAACGAACTCCAGCAGTCCGGCGCCACGCTGCCCGGCGAGGTACTTCCGGCCGAACCCCCGGAGCAAGGATCTATCTTGAAGATTTCCAATCCGGCGGATGAACCCAAGCAGGTGACGCTCCTCGAATTGAAGAATCCCGGCATCACGGGCCCGGCCTATGCCATTCGGGGCCGGATTCGTTACGAACACGTCCAGGGCAAGAGCTATTTGGAAATGTGGAATTATTTTCCCGACGGCGGCGCCTCTTTCTCGCGGACGCTTGGCGAGACCGGCCCAATGAAACACTTGCAAGGCACGTCCGGCTGGCGTGATTTCAAGCTGCCCTTTTTAATTACCCAGGATAAAAATGTCCGGCCCGACCGGCTGGTGGTCAATTTGGTTCTTGAAGGTCGCGGAACTGTTTTGCTCGGTCCATTCGCGCTCGAGCAGTACGACAGCATTCCGGCGGCGATGCGGGTTCCCGGGGCATGGTGGGGTGAACAGACCGGCGGGCTTGTCGGCGGGTTGATCGGCGGCGTGCTGGGGTGTCTTGGAGGGCTTGTCGGCACGCTCGCCGGCCGCGGTCGCGCTCGGACGCTGGTCATGACGATCATGGCCGTCGTGGTTCCGCTGGGTGTGGCGGCGTTGGCCGCGGGCATCGCGGCGCTGGCAATCGGCCAACCCTACGAGGTTTGGTTTCCCTTGGTCTTGGGCGGCGGTTTGAACGCCGTGATCTTCGGAGCGCTTCGCCCCATGATTCGCCGCCGCTACGAGCAGCACGAGTTGGATCGGATCGCGGCGGTCGATCTGGGCCACGCCTCGCCATAGCCGCCGGATAAGGAGTCGCGTCAAAAAAGTTAATGATTTTCGAGGAACACTAATTCACGCTAATTGAAGCGAATCAGCAGGGATTAGCGAGAATCAGTGTTCCTTTCTCTCTTGGTTATGCCATGATCCAGTCGGGTAATCGCTAGGTATCGTTGTCGCTCGGCGAAGCAGAATGGGTCGCGGCGGCGTTGTTGGAATTCTTGGAGCCTGCTCGGCGTTGGAAGCGTCGGAAGAGCACCGGCGCGAGAAACGCGGCCACCGCGATCGCGAAGCCGGCCCAGCCAACCGCCGGCGGCACTT
>JAFGAY010000109.1 GCA_016933425.1 Pirellulales bacterium | reverse complement strand
CGACCCAGGATGCCTATTTGACGAACGAGGCAAACGACTTTGTCATCACGGTTCCCACAAGCATCCGCCCGCAAGCATCGGATGATGCTTCGCGTGAGAGCGACTAGGAAGAGTTTTCAGCATTAAACGAATACCCATTTACCCATTCGGGACCGCAGCCATGCTTAACTCAACGCACAAGGACCATCGAGCGTTTACATTGGTTGAACTTCTGGTCGTGATCGCCATCATCGGTGTCTTGATTGCCCTGCTTCTGCCAGCCGTCCAGGCGGCCCGCGAGGCGGCCCGCCGGTCCCAGTGCTCGAACCACCTGAAGCAAATGGGCCTGGCCATGCAATCCTATGTGACGGCCACGGGCGTCTTCCCTCCGGGTTCGCAAGGCGAGTATCGACATGGTCTTTTTTCGTATCTCCTGCCATACATTGAACAGCAGACGCTTTTTGACCGGCTCGACATGAGCGATACGGCCGAGGGACGAACGAACAGCCTCACGAATTGGCCGGTCCGCGTCACGGTGGTGCCTACCTACATATGCCCCAGCTTTCCCGAGTCTCCGACCCACAACATCGAAACCTATACGGCCGACTACTGGGCCGGCGCGCTAACCACGTACCAGGGCGTGGCCGGCAGCTACGCAAACTACGACGCGAACCTCTCGAAGGACTCCATTTACGGTTTGTTGCCGCAAAATGGCATTTTCGGCTACCTTCTTCGCACGACTCCGGGCGACGTCTTGGATGGGCTCAGCCACACGCTGGCCATCGGCGAATTTGTCCACATGGATTTCGACGCGAGCAGCGCCTGGGGGCCCTTTCCGGGCTGCATCCGGCCGTGGCTCTTGGGCGGGCATGATTGCGGCAGCAGTCCGGCCTTGTATTCGGCCAAGGTGTTGCGCTATCCGATTTTGGCGAAGGTCAATAGGGCCGACACGGCCGATGTCCCATTCAACCACCTGCCGATGGCCGGCGCGCATAGTGATGTATGTTTGTTCTGTGTCGCCGACGGATCGGTTCACGCACTGAGCATTGGGATCGACCTCAACGTCTACATGGCGCTTGGAACGTGTTGCGGCAACGAGGCGGGGGCAAGGATCGAGTAGGGATTCACGGAAGAGATTATTCAGACAATACTCGGGATGCGATAATCATGCTCACCCACCTCTTGCTAACCTTCGCAAGCTGCTGCCTCGCCGCGGCCGACCACCACGACTTGGTCGTCTACGGCGGCACGCCGGCGGGCATCATGGCGGCCGTCGAAGCGAAACAATTAGGGATCTCCGTCGTCCTCATCGAACCAAGCGGGCACCTGGGTGGAATGACAACGGCGGGCCTCGGCAGAACGGACGCCGGCCGTCAGTGGGCCATCGGAGGCCTGGCCCGGAAGTTCTATCACCGCATCTTTCTCCACTATCAACGTCCCGAAGCGTGGATCCACGAGACCCCCTCCGATTATAAGAAGATTTCACCCCGACTTGTCGCGGCCGATACGCAATGGGGTTTCGAGCCGCGCGTGGCGACCGCGGTTTTTCGAGATTTCCTGTCGGAGAACCATGTGCCCGTCATGCTCGGCCAGCGGCTGGATCTAAATGGCGGCGTCCGCAAACAGGGAACGCGAATCACGGCGATTGTCATGGAGTCGGGCCGGGTGTTCGCGGGCAAAATGTTCATCGACGCCTCCTACGAAGGCGATCTGATGGCCAAGGCGGGCGTTTCCTACACGATCGGCCGGGAGTCAAACGCGCAGTACGGCGAAACCTTTAACGGCGTACAAACGCGATGGGTAGATCAGCACCAATTCCTCGAGTCCGTGGATCCTTACGTTGTGCCCGGCGACCCCACGAGCGGGCTCTTGCCCCGCATCGCAACCGGTCCACCCGACGCGGAGGGCGAAGGCGACCGCTGTGTTCAAGCCTATTGCTACCGGCTTTGCACGACGGACGTCGCCGAGAATCGTTGTCCCTGGCCCAAGCCCAAACACTACGACGAGCGCCAGTACGAGCTTCTTTTGCGAAGTCTCGAAGCCGGCGACCTGAGGGTTCCCTTCCCTCAAGGCTTCATGCCAAACCGCAAGACCGACATCAACAACGGCGGCCCCTTTTCCACGGACAACATCGGCCGGAATTACGATTATCCCGATGCCGACTACGCCACCCGGGATCGAATCGTCCAGGAGCACCTCGACTATACCCAAGGCTTGATGTGGACCTTGGCCAATCATCCGCGGGTTCCGGAGAAAGTGCGCAAGGAGTTCCAAACCTGGTCGTTGGCCAAGGACGAATTCGTGGACAACGACCATTGGCCTCCGCAACTTTACATCCGCGAGGCTCGCCGAATGGTCAGCGACTACGTTATCACCGAAAACGATTGCTTTGGAAAAACCATCGCCAAGGACTCGGTCGGCATGGTAACGTACTCCGGGATGGATTCGCACCAAACGCAACGCTATGTCGACGCCAACGGGCACGTGCGCAACGAAGGAGGCATCTGGAAGGGCATCCGACTCTATCCGATCAGTTATCGGGCGATCGTACCCAAAGCCTCGCAGTGCACGAATCTGCTGGTGCCCGTCTGCGTGTCGGCCTCCCACATCGCTTACGGTTCCGTTCGGATGGAACCCACATACATGATTCTCGGGCAGTCGTCCGCCGCCGCCGCCGCGCTGGCCCTCGAATCGAATTGCGACGTTCAGGCAATAGACTATCGAAAGTTGCGGAAGCGCCTGCTCGCGGAAGGACAAATTCTCGCGATTCCCAAGAGGAAACATTAATTCTAACCAGCATCGGCCCACTTATCGTAACGGATCGAAATCATGCGGAAATGCAAGTCGTTTCAACCCACTCCGCGATCGTCAACGGTTTGCAAATCCATGCGTGGTTTTACGCTCGTCGAGCTTCTGGTGGTCATTGCGATCATCGGAATTTTGATCGCTCTGTTGCTTCCCGCCGTTCAGGCCGCCCGCGAGGCCGCGCGCCGGGCCCAGTGTGCCAACCATCTCAAGCAACTCGGGCTTGCCGTGCTGCAGCACGAAAACGTTCATAAGTTCTTTCCGCACGGGGGCTGGGGATGGTTTTACACGGGCGATCCCGACAATGGCTACGGCGTGGAGCAACCCGGCAGTTGGAACTATCAGATCTTGTGCTATCTTGAACAGCAAACGGTTTATGAATTGGGGCGAGACGGCATTAAAAGCCAGAAAAAGTCGAACGGCTGGCCCGTGAACCCCCCTTCGGCCAAGCAACAGGAAGGTCACCGCCAGCGCGAGGCGATTCCCATCGCGTGCTTCAACTGTCCGACGCGACGCGCAAGCATCGTCTATCCACGCCTTGGAGGCAGCCGCTACAGCGACGCCAACGGCTATGATCCCATATTGGAGTCGGGCGGCCTCGACTACTGCATGAACAGCGGCGGGCCCTACAGAAGTTCGACGCTTTTACCGGATGGCGACGATTGGGACGCCGGCGGAATCGCCCATGGAGGAAGCGTGGTCGCCATGGCCGACATTACCGACGGGGCCGCGCATACCTACATGATCGGTGAAAAATACATCAATCCCGATTATTACGCGACGGGCGAGGATCCCTCGGACGACCGCGGGATGTACGAGGGAGGCGGATGGGATAACTATCGCTGGTGCTCGGACGTCGTGCCCGACTACACGGAGGTCCAACTCCCCAACTATTCGCCCCGATGGGATCGGCCGGGTGAGGGCTATCTCGGCTTCGGAAGCGCCCATCCAGGAAGCTGCAACTTCGTCATGTGCGATGGTTCCGTTCGGGCCGTCGACTATGGCATCCAACCAACCGTTCACGCCTCGCTCGGTTGGCGGGATGACGGCAGGAGCACGGGCACCGACCAATAGCGAATCCGCCGGATGACGCGACGCTTGAGTCCGTCGGGTCAGGTCGCCTGAACCATGGCTTCTTCGAGAATCGATTCCATGTGCTCGCCGTCGTGGCGAAAGACCATGTTGCGGCCGTTGGCTTTCGCTTCATAGAGCGCCGTGTCGGCGCGGGCGAGAATCGAGGGAATCGAATCGCCGTCGATCGCCTGGGTCACGCCGCCGCTGATGGTCACCGGCAATTTGCGATGAATCTCCTCACGGACGCGATTGCTGAAGTAACACGCGCCCTCGAGGTTCGTCTCCGGCATGACGACGACGAATTCCTCGCCGCCGTAACGAACCACCGTGTCGGTTTCTCGGGCATTGTCGTCGATGATTCGAGCAACGTCTTGGAGAATGCGGTCGCCGAAAAGATGCCCTTCCACGTCGTTCACTTGCTTGAAGTGATCAATGTCGAACATGGCCACGGTGAACTCGACGCGATAGCGGGCTTGCAGGGCCAGTTGGCCGCCCAAGGTGTCGTCCAGCGCTCGACGATTGCTTACTCCGGTCAAAGGATCGGTCCGCGAATCGGCCAACGACATCAATCGGTTGGTCTGCTGGCGGATTTGATCGTAGGCATGGGCGATCTGGCCGGCGAATTGGATCGTCGGCTGGAGAATATCCTCCGCTTCGCGGAAAAGTTCCCGCATGGCGGCGTCCTGATTCGTCTCGCCAAGCCGGCTGACGCGATGCTTGAATCGGTGGAGCGTGGCCCGATGCTTGGCGACGTGCTTACGGATCAGTTCCGAGATGTTTTCCAATTCGCTTGCCACGGCTTGGGCGCGTCGCAACTCGCGTCGCGATTGAACGGTGGGCGTGCCCGTTCCACTCGCTCGCCGACGCCCATAGAAGTAGGCGATGGTCGCCACCAGCAATAGGGTGACGGGAGCGGAAAGGTCGGTCAACCAGGTGAAAGGTTCATACCAACTCACGGAACACCTCAATTCGGGAAGGTTGCGACATGAAAACACCAACGGCCGGATGCACCGGCGAATCCACGATCGCAGCCCCCGAGGTTTGCCCCCTTCGGGCCGGTCCGACGATCATGGACCAGCGGTTAGGAAAATATAGGGTACGTTTAGCCTACCGGACGGCATGGCGGCAAAAAAACGCCTGCCGGGGGCGCTCGTTCAGGACGGCAAGCCGTGGAAACCGCGAAAAATCATGCTTGCGGAACGCGCCATCGCGTGGCGCAACCCCCATGCGGGGTTGTTTAATAAGACGAGCGGGAGCCAAATCCGCGAAGACATATCATGCCAATAGCAATCGCCAGGATCGTGAGGATAAAGAACTCCTCCGGTTGCATGTGTTGAACGTGGCGCGCTAAGTCGCGGTAAAGATTCCACATAAGTCGAATTTCTCCGAACGATGTCCGCCACGCTCCGCGGCTCCAGGGCAGCCCAAACCGCCGGTGGAGTTGAGACGATCCTGCAAGCCATTAGGAACGCCGCTTGGGCGCGGTCGTCGACCGATCCGGTTACCCCTCGGAAGCCTACCCCTTCCGAAAGCCCTTGCTCTCATTAGTAAGTTTAGTTTACGATTTGGCCGTTGCCGCGTTGAAAAGGACATGTTCCAAGGATCTCTCCCAACCGGTAAAACCAGAACAGGGCGACATGGCTGTTGTCGCAACTAGTTGGCTCATAATGTGTTAAGCCTAATGCCAGCACGAACGAAGAACGTCGTGTTCCTATCGCCAGCCAGCAGACCCAATGGCCGACAAGGATCGCCATTGGGACCTGTGACGAATCACAAGGGAGTTGCGGCCGACCCCCCAAAACAATACGCCCGCGCCTTGCGAGCCAATAACCGGAGTGTATAATTCATGGTTTCGAGCTAGGGGACGTAGCTCAATTGGTTAGAGTACCGGACTGTCGATCCGGTGGTTGCGGGTTCGAGTCCCGTCGTCCTCGTTTTGACGTAAGTCGCGTTGAATTCAAACTCTAGAATTTTGTCGGCGGTCGACAAAGCAGCCGTTTTTTCCCGAGAAACCCGGTCGGCTACTGGGTTCCCTGGTGGAGATTGCTGCCATGTCGGACGCCGTTTTTGTTGGCCGGACTTCCAAACGAGAGTCGCTGTCTGAACCCACCGGGCCGAAAAGTGGTCATTCCATTCGGATAAAACCTATGCCCCAGTCGGGAAAAGGTTAAATTGTCTATCCGTCGGGGAAATTCATCGGCCGGTCAGCCTCGAGTGTGGGCGGGAGAAGCGTCGGGATGAAACGAGCGGAAACTGACATGCGAACCGGCTCTCTGCCATGGGATTGTCTCGCGCTGCCCGATGCGATCCGGCAGGTCCTGGAAACCGCTCCCTCGGTTGCATGCGCCGGTTCGATCGAGGACCTGTCCGATCTGGCGTGCGGCGGCCGGGACCATCGGGAATGGATGGTCCGTTACGTGCTGCCCGACGGCCGCGAGGTGGTCGAGGCGACCGTGGTTCGAGTAAAAAACGGCATCGCGGCCAATTATCCCGAGCCCTACATGCGCCGTCGCGATCCCGACTGCATGGTGATCGGCGATGAGCGTCCCTCGGACAAGCCGCGATTCGCGGACCGTTATGGCGAGCCGTTCACCCGGCTGCGCCGCGAGACGCTCGATTGGCTTGCCGCCCAGGATCTGGCCGTCTTTGCCTTGGAGATTGGCCAGCCCGGCACGGGCGGCGACGCCCTGGCGATTTGTCCGGCCAATGCGGGATTTTTCGCGTTTGGATTGGGATTGTTGCAGGGTGTAGTCGACCTGCGCGCGATCGACCGGACGTTCAAGCCGTCGACGATCATCCTGGTCGCGCCGCCGTTTCGCCACACGCATTTCGACGG
>JAFGAY010000108.1 GCA_016933425.1 Pirellulales bacterium | reverse complement strand
GGCGATGTCAGCGGCACGCGAGGCATCGTCAAGGAAGACTGGCGAACGCTCGTCCTGCAAGGGACCAACACCTACTCCGGCGACACCACGATCAACAAGGGGACGATCGCCCTGGAAGGTTCGGCGACGTTGGATTCGCCAAACATCTTGTTGACGTACACGAATCCGAGCGTTATCACGGATAACTCTAAGTTCAACGTCACCGGACTCACCGCGGGCTATTTCACCTTGGCCGACGGACAAAAGGTCAAGGGAGTCGGCTCCGTTGTTGGCAACCTGGTGGCCGCCGCCGGCAGCATCCTGGAGCCCGGCATGAGCGTCGGCACGCTTTATATCTGGGACGGCGATCTGACGCTCCAGGACGGCGCGCTGCTGAACTTCGAACTGAACGATCCAACCGATCCGTCGACCAGCGACCAAATCGTGCTGGGCGTCCTCAACGAGGCGAATCCAGGCGCTCTGATCCTCGGCGGCCAGGAATTCGCCGACTTCACGTTCACCGAACTGGATAACTTCGGCGAGGGCGTCTACACGCTGATCGACGCCGGTTCCGTCTCGGGCAGCCTGGGCTCCAGCGTCAACGGCGCCATGGGCGGCGGCCTGGTCGGCACGCTGTCGGTCGCCGGCGACGACTTGATCCTGACAGTGGCCGTTCCCGAACCGGCAGCGTTTATCCTGCTGCTGGGTCTGGTCGTGCCGCTGCTGGCGCAACGGCGTCGTTAACAAAGCCACTCGGACATGAGCCCCGGGTGTCTCCGC
The DNA here is from genome assembly GCA_016933425.1 of Pirellulales bacterium. Classification (GTDB taxonomy): domain Bacteria; phylum Planctomycetota; class Planctomycetia; order Pirellulales; family Thermoguttaceae; genus UBA11386. The sequence continues at coordinate 5,445 of JAFGAY010000108.1, read as the reverse complement.
CGCACATGGCGGAGACACCCCTGGGGCCAATGGATCGTGCCTCGTGGTTCTTTGCCGCCCGCCGGCGAGGTCTAGGGCTCGAACGTCTTCCGGAAACGATAGGCCGGATTGCGATAGTCGAAGTCGGCGTCGGTGAGCCCGACGTTTAGCCTCACGTCGAGAAACGTGTATTCCTCGATCAAGGGGGCGGGCTCGCCTTGGGCCGAGGGCCAGTCGTAAGAGGCATAGCGGATCGGCAGCTTCATTTCCTGGTCGATGAAGACCTGGGCCGTGTAGTAGTTGAAATGGGGATGGCGCCGGGGGTGGGTTACCTGGACCATCAGGCAAGGGCGGTCGTTGATTTTAACGCCTTCGACGTATTTCACGTCGCATTCCTGATAGATCAATTCCTGTTTGCCCATGGCCAGCAGACGTTCGGTCAGGGTTCTCATGCCGGCGTCGGTGATGGGATAATGGCCCCAGTGCAACGCCAGGTCGCTGGTGGGATCGACGGCCGTGGTTACGTGGGACAGCCGCGGTCCGCCGCGCCAGACGACGATTTTGCCTCGGTTCCAACCGTCCACGTAAACCACCTCACGATCTTTCAGGTCGGCGGGAGCCAGGTAGCGCAGATAGATGGAAAAAGGCACCTTCACCTTGCCTTGACTTATTTGCGGCTGGCGCAGCTTGACGGACATGTATTCGTAGTCGCGCAGGCGACCGTCGAACCGCTCGCGTTTGACCAACGTGCAGGTATAGTCGCGGATTTCCTCGTCGATCGACTTCAATCGGTCTTCGGCGAATTGGATCAGCGGCGTTAAAAGCGTCTCGGCCGTTTCGCCGTCGGTGCCGCGAGCAGGGGCGGCCCCGCAAGAAAGAACCACCAGCGCCATTATTCCGAAAGCACGAACCATCTCGAAGCACCTTTCTCAACGCTTCCAGAATTTCCGATCGCCGGAATGAGCGCCGAATGGGCGCCAAAGCGACTGCCGGAGTTCACCGGCCCGGCATGGAAGCCGCCGCGCGCGGGCGACGGCCTGCAACGACGAGTTTCATAACGAATTGTAGGCCACGCCTGGCGACGAATCAAATCATCGCACGCACTAATTAAAGTCGTTGCTTGAATCGAGTTGCGATTGGAGGGGATGTATCGCTTGGGAAAAATGGCCCAAGTCCGCGAGACAAGGAAAAGAATCTCGCGAAAGAATCACGCGAATGACCTGGAGTGCGGCGCTTCGTCGTGGCCGCGAACAGCCGAGAAACCGGACGTGACGGAGCAGGTCCCTTCAGGGGTGTGCGGATTCTCAATCGAGAAACAATGGGCGGAGGTGGCGTGCGAAGATGTTTTCGGCGACGTTTTGCCCGACGGTTTCGGCGTGTTTGTCTAATGCGTCGAGATAGCGATCGCCTAGTTCGGCCGCGACCTTGTATCCGACGTGGAGCAATTGGCGAACATGGGGGTTGTAGGCGGGACATGCCGGGTCGTGGCGCAATGCCGAGACAAACGCCGTTTCGTTCCAGCGGTCGACGTCGTCGGGCTCGGGCAGCTTGCCGGGATCAATGTCGATAACCGAGGCATAAGGGGCGCATAGTGCATCGCGTCGAGCAAACGCGGCGCGGTAGATTTGCTTGGCCAAGGCGAGCCCGTCGCCCCCGGCGGCCGCGAGGCCCGTGATTTCCTCGAGCCAGGTTGTACCAGCCGTTTTAAGATGGATGCCGGCGTCGAATTGGCGAATGGCGTCGCGGATGGGTCCGTAGATCGAGAATTTGTCGCTGCCCGAGTGCACGCTGAGTTTCAGGTTTTGGGGCAAGCCGAATTGTTCGACGGCAAAGGCGATCACGGCTAGGTCGTCTCGGAATTCCCGGGTGAATTGGGCTACGTCGCCGACGTAGTCGACGCCCTTGTTGAATCGACCGGTAAACCGCGGAGCGATGGTTTGCGCGGGGACTCCGAGGTCGGCCAGAGCGGCCAGAATGAGTAATAGCTCCACCGGCGTTTGGGGTTGGGCCGTTTCGTCCATCGACACTTCCGCGACGAAATCGTCGTTCGCCTTGCATTCGACAATCTTGCGATAAACCTTGTCGGCTTCGTGGCAAGCCGCCAGAAATCCTCGGGCAGCGTGTTCGATGGTCTCGCGGTCGATGTGGATCGGAGCGGCGACGCCGGGAATTTCAAGCGTCCCTAGAAGATTCGCATGCTTGTCGACGAAGGCCGCGACGTCGGGGTCGGGAGCCGGACAACCAATCTGGTCGGCCACGTCAATCGTGAAAAAATCGCTGGCCGGCGCGAATCGCTCGACCTGGCCCAAGCCGATGTGGTCGGCATCGACGAAATAAGGGTCGGTCCACCCGAGCAACCGCGTCGCGGCGTCGGCCTCGGCGCGGACGTCCTCGGGCATCGTGCCCACGATCGTGTGTTCGCGGTGCGATTTGTTCCAGACGGGTGCGACGAGGGCTCCGGCTGCTTTCGCCCGAATCAGGGCTTGAAGCTGGGCCGCGCCCTGGCGAGCAAAACGATCTCCGACTCCAATGGAAAACTTTGGCAAGAGCATGGCAAACTCACGTAATACGTTGATAGCAGATTTTGACAACCATGTTCGGAGTATAGCAGCTTTGCGGCCGGCGGGGGAGTCGCGCGCCGCGGGTGCCGGCACGAACGGGGGGCACGTCAATCTCTTCCACGCGATGCAATCGACAAAATCGGCACGTTATGCGTTGGAAAGGATGCAAGCACGTCGGGTAATGTTCCAAAAAATAGACGAGCGAGTCCGGGGATAAGCTATTAATCTGTACCGGAAGTTGGTGGCTGGTAGGGACTTGACGCGCGAAACCCGACGCGAAAAGTTCTGCCGCCCCAGGGGCCCAACGCACGTCGGTTCACGCGATGGGGCCCTCGTCGAATGATTATCAACTACCCATGAGTAGCCAAAACACCCGCGCGGCGTCGCGCGTCTTTCGGAACGGCGGCGGGATGCACCGGGATTGATTGAGAGGATTGACATGCGGAGCGTCAAACTACGAACCAAATTGAGTCTGGCGTTTCTGTTGGTGGGTTTGCTGCCAGCGGCCATTATTGGTTGGATCTCGCTCTCGAAGGGAAAGACGGCCGTCTCCGAGGAAGCGATGAGCAAGCTCCGAGCCATCCGCGAAATGCGGAAGGCCCAGATCGAGACCTTCTACGAGCAGTGTTCCGACGACGCCAAGCAGATGGGAGCCAATCCGTTCGTGGTCCAGGCGTTCAACGACCTTGATTCCGCGTTGGACATGGCCGCCGGCGAGCCGCTTCGGAGCATGGGCAACGAGGAATACGAGGCGCCCAAGGCCTATCGCATTGCCCACGAGGACGTCATCGACGCTTTGAAGGCCTATACCGAGTCGGGACGTTTTACCGACGTTTGTTTCATGCGCGGCGACAAGGGTCAGGTAATTTTCTCGATTCACAAGAACTCGGATTTTGGTCAAACGCTCGCCGACAACGCCTCGTTGCTGACGACCGTGTGGAAGGCGGCCCGATCGGGCGAGATCATGGTTTCCGACCTGGCGCCCTACAAACCGACCGGCACGCAGCCGATTCAGTTCGTCGCCGCGCCGATCCGGGAAGGAAAGGAAATACTTGGAGTCGTGGCGTTGCGCATTTCTCGCGACGCCATTGAACGCATCATGGGCGCCCGGGCGGGACTTGGCGAGTCGGGTGAAACGTATCTCGTGGGGCCCGACTTCCGAATGCGTTCAGATTCGTATGAGGACAAGCAACGGAGCGCCGCGATGAACATCGCGCCCCGATTCACGGTCGACGCATCCTTCGCGAAGGGCGTCACCTGCGTGACGGACGCAACGCAAGCGGTCTTCGAACAAGGCAATCCGGGAAACAAGGTAATCCGGTCCTATCATGGCGGGACCGTTTTGTCGGCCTACGCTCCGGTCACCGTCGAGGATGGACTAAACTGGGCCATGGTCGTTGAGATGGATGAAGGCGAAGCTCTGGCCTCGATCAACTCGATACGCAACGTGATCGGCGTCACCGTGGTTGGCTTGGGCGTGTTGGTGGTTGGCCTGGCCTTTTTCCTGGCCGGCGCCATCGTTGGCCCCATCCGACAATGCGTCAACAGCGTTGTGGCGCTGGCCGATCAGAACTACAACGTCAAGTGCAACGTTCACGTCACCGACGAAATCGGCCAAATGGCCAACGCTATCAATCAGTCGATCGACGCGACGAAGCGAGCCTTCGAGGAGGTTCAAGAGGCTGCGCAGCGTGAAAAACAAGCACAAGCCCAACAGGCCGAGGAAGCCCAGCGGCGAGCCGAAGCCGAACGAAAACAAGCCAAGGAAGCGGAAAGAAAAGTCAGCCAGATTCTCCACGTGGCCAATCTGGTCGGCCAGCGCGACTACAGCGAACGAATCGATATTCGCGGCGAGGACGCCATCGGCCAGTTGGCCGAGGGACTTCAGACATTTTTCGACGAACGTCAAGAAACCGAGCGCCGCGCCGAACAAGTTGCCTTGGCCGAGCGTCAGGCGGCCGAGATTCTCCGACACAAGGTCGATCGGCTACTCGAAGTGGTTGGTGCCGCCGCCGAGGGGGATCTGACCAAGGAAGTGGTCATCGAAGGGGACGAACCCGTCGATGAACTCGCAGCCGGAATCAAGCGGATGTTGGGCGATTTGTCGAATATTATCAGCCAAGTTACAGAAAGCGCGGCTCAGTTCAACGAAGGTTCCCGCGTAATCGCTGAAAGCGCGCAACAACTGGCCCATGGAGCCCAGACTCAGAGTTCGGGGGTGGACCAGATTAGTGCGTCGATCGAGGAATTGGCGCAGTCGATCAACGGGATCAAGGAAAGCACGACGGAAGCCGACGCAGTCGCCCGGAGTACCAGCAAACTAGCCGAAGAGGGGGGTGAGGCAGTTGGTAAATCCGTGGAAGCGATGGAATTGATCCGAAGCAGTTCAGCTCAAATTGCCGAGATTATCCAAGTGATCTCGGAGATTGCAAGCCAGACGAACCTTCTGGCTTTGAATGCCGCGATTGAGGCGGCACGAGCGGGCGAGCACGGGATGGGATTCGCCGTGGTCGCCGACGAGGTCCGCAAGCTGGCCGAACGATCGAACCAAGCGGCCGGCGAAATATCAATGTTGATTAAGGAGTCGACCAAGCGCGTGGCGGAAGGCGCGCACCTGAGCGAGGAGACGGGCCGGGCGTTGGCCGAGATCATTCGAGGCGTGGAGGCCACGGCCGGAAAGATTTCCGAGATTGCCGAGGCCACCGTTCAACAGGCCTCGAATGCCCAGGAAGTATCGCTTTCCATTCGCAACGTGGCTGAAATTACGGAACAATCGGCCACGGGCAGCGAGGAAATGGCATCCAGCAGTAAAGAGCTTGGGATGCGTGCGAACGAGTTGCGAGATTTGGTGAGGCATTTTAAGACAGGACTTTCTACCTAGCCTATTCAGTGATATAACATATCC
>JAFGAY010000014.1 GCA_016933425.1 Pirellulales bacterium | reverse complement strand
GGTTTGCGGCGATTGTTTTCGCCGGCCACGGCGTCGCGGCTGGGTTTCGGAGTGTTGAAAATCGTCGTGATCGGCGCGGTCGCCGCGGTGGATCTTTACGCAAAACGCGAAACGCTCCTGGCTCTGAGCGGCGGCAGCGTGGCGCAAATCGCATCGTTCGCCTCGGCCATGTTGCTCTGGACGTCGCTGAAAATCGGCGCGGCGCTCTTGGCGTTGGCGCTGGCCGATTATGGCTTGCAACGATGGAAGCACGAGCGCGATCTGCGCATGACTCCACAAGAGCTGCGCGAGGAATTGCGCGATCTGGAAGGCGACCCGGCCGTCCGAAGCCTGCAACGGCGCATGCGCCAGGAGTTGGTGTCGGACCGCTTGCTGGCAGCCGTTTCGCGGGCCGACGTGGTGCTGGCCGGCGCGAGCGGCGCGGCCGTGGCCATTCGCTACAACCCGGAGTCGTCCGTCCCACCTGTGCTCGTGGCCAAGGGCGCCGGAGAGCTGGCCCAGCGGATTCGACGCCGGGCCGTCGCTCATGGCGTCGCGGTGATCGACCGGCGCCGCCTGGCCGAGACGCTCGATCGTGAGGTCGAGCCCGGCCGGCCCATCCCGCGCGAACACTACGCGGCCGTGGCGCGAATTCTCGCGCAGGTCCACCATCAACAAGGCCGCGAACTGCCCGAGGCGGCGTAGCTTTTTCCAATCCGAACCGCGACCGTCAGGGAGCGGCCCACTTCCGACAAACGGCCTTATTTTCCTCCCCCTCTCTGGTGGCTAAAATCTTAGCCATTGCCACGAATTTCAGTCAGACAACGGCGGCTCGTGCGTCTATATTGTTGTTTATGGACGAAGCGACCGCCTTGAGATCGCCCTTACAGGCCGCCGACGCGCATGCAGACCGGCATGAAGTCCGGGAATCCGGATCCGCCGCGGTCGATCTCGATGCGCTGGTCGCGATCCACGGCCGGCCGCTCGCGCGGTTGGTGGCCCGGCTGGTCAACCGGCCCGAGGACGTCGAGGACATCGTTCAGGAAACCTTTCTGGCGGTGCTGTCGCATGGGCAAGCGTTTCGCGGCGAATGCCGGCCGGGCACATGGCTCGCGCGAATCGCGGTCAACCGGTGTCGATCGCACCACCGTCGTCGTCGGCTGCGTCGGTGGATGTCGTTCGTATCGGGCCACGAACACGAAGACGGATCGGATAATGCCCGGGGTGAGTCGGGCGAGGAGGTGCGCCGCGCGGTGGCTCGACTGCCGGGCAAACACCGCGAGGTAATCGTGCTTCGCTACTTCGAGGAACTCCCGGTGGACCAGATGGCCGAGGTGCTGAAGGTGTCGCGCGCGGCCGTCGAAAAACGGCTGAGCCGGGCACGGCAGCAACTCAAGGATATTCTCGGACCACGGCTCGATTGAATCGCCTGAAAGGAAAACCTAGATAAGATTTTTATGAACGACCACCGACTAGAAACATTGCTGCATCAGGCCGCCGAAGGCGAACGGCCGCCGAGCTTGCCCGGGGATCTGGCCGATCGGGTGCGGCGGCGATTCGCTCGTCGACGCGCTCGGCGTCGGTTTGCCGGTGGTGGCTCGGCGTTGGTCGTGTTGCTCGTGTTTACCTTGGCCGCGTGGCGCGTGGTCGGTCGAACCCCGGGCGCCGTCGACCTGGCCAATCGAAGCGCGGGCACGGACGCCGCCGGCGTCTCGGCAGCGCCCTTGGCGGGCCCGGCGGCGAACACCGACAATCCCGACGTGGCGGCGATTCAGGCCGAACTCAAGGAGTTGCGCAAGCGGATGGCCCGGCTCGAAGCCCAAATCAAGGCGGACGCGGCCCAGCGGCGGTTTGATACGCGGCTCGCCGCCTTGCGGCGCGAGTTGCGCCGGCCCGACCCACGCGACTTGGACATGGCCCGCATCGAATCGGCCGCCTTCTCGGTCGCGCGGCGGGCCGAGACATGCGAAAAACAAAACCGCCATGCCGAGGCCCGGCAGGAATACGAGCAGCTTGTCAAACTGTTTCCCAATACGTCCTGGTCAGAGGTGGCCCAGGAAAAACTCGGTGGGAAGTATCAAAAACCGTAAGTCAAGAAGCTTGGCTTTGTCCAAAGGAGAAAATGATGCATCGTCAAATCAGAATTAGTTTGTTGGTTGTCCTTGTCGTGGGTTTGCTGACCGCGGCGCGGCCGATACGCGCCGAATCAACAGCGCAAAACAATACGTTTCCCCACTACACCATGGTCATGATCACGGGCGTCGAGATGCTGCCGGCCGACGCCCATGTCATGTCGCAGATCGTCGAACACGCCGACAACGTTTGCCAAATCGCGCGAGCGGCGGGCTACAATTGTTGTTTCAAGAGTCTTTCCGACGTCGCCGGGACATCGCCGAAATCCATCGAGACGACGCCGGCCGGATGCATCTTTGGCTATATCGTGCTTGTCCCAAGGGAATCGGAATCGCCGGGAGACCCAAGGGAAGTCGCCCAGCGTGTGGCCAAGGAGCTCGAGCGGTTTCTCGGCACAAAGCTTCATGCGCCGCGGATTCGCGCGGCGATACAAAAGGAGGAGAAAGCTTGTTTTCTCGTCTCGATACGCGAAAGAGAAGTGGCTGAACTTCAGGCACGGGTAATCAGCTACACCAGCATTTCGACGGAACGCTGTGGCGGCATCTCAATCGAGGGGAGCGACCAACAGCTCCGCGAACTGCGCGGCCAAAGAATGATGCTCGAGATCGACCTGGCTGGCCTTCGGGCACAACGCAAGGCCGTGTTGAAACGCATTGCCGAGCGAAAAGATCAACTGGCCAAGCAAGCGGATGAACCGGATTATGAACTGGAAAAACTCGAGAATGTGTCCAGAAGCTACCGTCGCGATTATGAACGACTCCAGGAGGCCAACAAAAAAATGCCTGGATCCGTTCCGCTAAACGAAATCGAGCACGTCAAAACGGAAATGCGGCAGGCGGAGCTGAATATCCAAGCGCATCAGGCCAGAAAGCGTCAGACTCACGACGATTTGCTCGCCGGGCTGAGTCAGCAACTATCCGACATCGATATCCAGACGGCCGGCGGCGAGGCGAAACTTGAGACAATCCATGGAATGCTCGAACGGATCAATCCCAAGACCATCCAGACTCTTGCCGGCCAAATCGAACAGGTCCGAAGCAACCTTGCCGCGGCTCGCGAAAACCTTGCCGCCGCGCGACGCAACCAGGATGAACTCGAACGTCGGCGAGCGGCCATGCACCAGCCCCAGGTGACTGTGCTCGATGAGTTGAACTCCGCGAATGCAGCCGACAAAACAGCGACGGAACACGACCAGTAGGCAAATGCCACGCATAAGGGCATCAAAAGACCGGGCAAACCGTTCGTTTGACCGCAGGCTTCCGCCCGCGGCTACCATAGGCTCGTAGAGCGTTCCCACACTCCACGGGTCAGATGGCACGCTCTACGGGCTGCCGTTATATCCATAGCGTTCGATGAACGGCCCCCAGCGCCGGGTGATTTCATCGCGGGTTTCGTCCGGCAACTGATAACGGTTGGTCTTGTAGCCGGCGGCGTCGGCCACGTGCGCT
>JAFGAY010000001.1 GCA_016933425.1 Pirellulales bacterium | reverse complement strand
CGCCCGGCGACGGCGTGGGAGAGGCGACCACTGGTTACACGACCTGGGGCGCCGACGGAAGATACCTTTTCGAAATCAGCGACGCCGACGGCCTGGCCGGAACCGACTCGGATTTGTGGAATATCGACGGGAACCTCTCGATTACATCCCAAGCATTCACGATCGCCGTGGCCACGCTCGACGAGGCATCGTCGGGACAAATGGCCGATTTTGATAATTCGCAGGCGTACTCGTGGTTGATCGCTTCGACCTCGGGCACGATCTTTGGCGGGACCGATCTGCGGCTCGACCTGAGTCTTTTCGAGAACGCGACCCGCGGCATCTTCGGTTTTTCGGAGACCGGCGACAACTCCCTTTACCTCACTTATATTCCCTGCATCTTTGGCGACGCCGACGGCAGCGGCACGGTCGACGAGGGAGACGCCGCCATTCTGGCGAACCATTGGGGTTTGGCCGGCGACTGGGGCATGGGCGACTTCAATCTCGACGGCATGATCAACGCGGCCGACGCCGCGATCCTGGCCGCTAACTGGGGACACGTCGCCGATTATGAATCGGCGCCCGTGCCCGAGCCGTCGATGTTCGCGTTGCTGCTGGCGGCGACAATGGCGATTGTCGGGTCGCGCGCGAGGATCAAGTCCTGAACCACCGCCAGTCGATGCCGAGCTTGCGCATGCGGCCGCGAAGCGTGTTTGGATTGATTGCCAATAGGGCCGCGGCGCCGCGGGGGCCCTCAACGCGACCGGCCGTCGCCTTGAGGGCCTCCTCGATCCGGCGTCGTACGACGTGGTCGAGCGTGGCCGTCTCGCTCGGCGACCCTTGAGCGACCGGCAAGGAAGTTTCGCCTCGTGTGGGAATGTTCTCCACGCCCTCGCCGACACCCAGCGCCTTGCTCACCTCCAGACAGCGCCCATTACCTAAAATCGCTGCCCGATCGATAACCGTGCCCAGTTCGCGTATGTTGCCGGGCCACGAGTAGGCTGCCAGCAGCCGGAGGTCCTCGGGCCTGGGCAAGACTTCGGGCAGGGCGAATCGGGTTGCCGCGCGCCGCGCGAAATGTTCGGCGAGCGCCGCGATGTCCTCGCGCCGTTCGCGAAGCGGGGGTAGGACGATTGGAAACACGGCGATGCGATACCAGAGATCGGCACGAAACTCACCCCGCGCGACCATATCGGCCAAATCGCAATGGGTCGCCGCGACCATGCGCACATCGACGTGGATCGGCTCCTCCCCGCCCACCCGCTCCAGCCAGCCGTCCTGAAGAATGCGCAATAATCGAACCTGGGCCGCCGGAGGAAGCTCGCCGATCTCGTCGAGAAAGAGGGTTCCTCCGTCGGCACGTTCAAACCAGCCCTTGCGCGACTCGACCGCGCCGGTAAACGCACCTCGTTGGTGGCCAAATAGCTCCGAATCGATCAACTCCGGGGGTATCGCGCCGCAATTGACCCGCAGCACGGGCCCTTGCGCCCGGGGCGAGCGCGCGTGAATGGTTCGGGCAATAAGTTCCTTGCCGGTGCCCGTCTCGCCGAAAATGAGCACGGGAGCATCCGATCGGGCGACCAGTTCGATGCGTTCCATGACGTCACGCAACCCGGTCTGGTTACCGACGATCGTGTCGTCGAGCCGTTTTCGGCCCAGCCGGCGCAAGAGCGATCGGTTTTCCGCTTCGGCGGCTTTTTGCAGGGCGGCGATTTCGCGGAGCCGGTGGTCGTTGGCCAGGGCGGCCGCCAAGGGATCGAGCAGCACCTCGGCCAGGGCGACATGCCGGGCAGTAAAGCTCTGTCCGTCGGCTGCCACGAGAACCAGAATACCGAGCGATCCGTCGGCCGCACGGAGCGATCCAAGGAGCAAGTCGCGCTTGCCGTCGTAGGGAAACGCCAACTCGACTTCCACGACAAGCGGCCGGCCCGACTGGTGCCGGAGGATTTCGCCTCGTTCGGCCCAGTTCAGTAATTGGCCAATCTCCTCGGCCGAGCGTCGGGTAACACCGTCGAGCCGGACATATTCACCACCGGGAAGACCCACGGCTATTGTTTCGATGCAGGCCTTTTGTCGATCCACGCGACGGATGAATAGTTGGGACAGTGGAACGTCGTCCAGCAGCAAAGAAGTGATTGTTTGGGCCGATTGACCGATTTCGAGGTGCTGACAAACCTCTCGCCAGACGGCGAGAAGCACTTCCTGAAACTGATGCATGGCATTGGCCAGTTAAATAGAATAGATAATCTACCGTTACAAACAGAATATTTTCGTTAAATATAACAGTTTTCCATGATTTATGCAAGAAGCGTGGTTACCCTAATATCTTGGGTACGTCAATTTCATTTCATTTTCCTGTTGTATTTGGCAGACTTTTACATGTGAAGAAAAAACCGTCTTATCCGACGGATGTCCTTTGCTCTTTCGTCTCATGAGATTTCTTATTGGCCAACCAGGCAGTCAAATTGCCAAAATATCGAAGCCTACGTAAATAACCGTCTTTTCTTGGCTTAGCTCCGGCTCGACATCAGGGGTTGCGTCTGAGGACAGCGATAGAATCGCATCTATCTCCTCATTGGCCCATGAATTGCATCGCTCCCCTGGTTCCCAGGGAATACTCTGTCCCTGCGTAGTCTTTGAGTTTGCTCGACGGAGAAGATTTATGTCCTCGGAAAAGATATCGGGCAGTGTACGGCTGGGATTGATAATCCTCTTGGCTCTGGTCCTGGCCGGGATGTTATGGTGGGCTGTTGCCCGCAGGTCGACAACCACCCAAGAAACCATTGAAATCCTGAACGTCTCCTATGACCCGACTCGTGAACTCTACCAGGAGTTCAACAAGGAGTTCTCGAAGCACTGGGTCGAAGCGCAAGGTAAGCCGGTGACGGTTCGCATGTCGCACGGCGGAGCTGCCAAGCAGGCTCGAGCAGTTATCGAGGGGCTCAAGGCCGATGTTGTGACCTTGGCCTTGGCCTACGACATTGACGTGATTAGCCAGCAGGCCGGTCTGATGCCCGGCGACTGGCAAAAGCGACTGCCCCACAACAGTTGCCCCTATACTTCCACGATTGTGTTTCTCGTGCGCAAGGGGAATCCTAAGGGAATCCATGACTGGAACGACCTGGTCAAGCCCGACGTGTCGGTGATCACGCCGAATCCGAAAACCTCGGGCGGGGCACGGTGGAATTACCTGGCCGCCTGGGGATACGTCTTGAATCAAGAGCTGGGTGGACTTTCCAAGCTCAAGGATCCGGCTGATAAGGAAGCGGTTGCCAAGGCCGAAAAGGCCGCCCAAGAGTTCGTGACCGAGTTGTTCCATCACGTGCCCGTGCTCGACAGCGGCGCGCGAGGATCGACGATGACGTTTGTCGAGCGCGGGATCGGCGATGTTTTGTTGGCTTGGGAGAACGAAGCCCTTCTGGCCATCAACGACCTCGGGCCCGATAAATTTGAAATCGTGGTTCCATCGCTAAGCATGGTGGCCGAGCCGCCGGTTACCTTGGTCGACAAGATCGCCGACAAGCATGGAACGCGAAAGGTGGCTGAGGCCTACTTGAAATACCTGTATTCGCCGGCGGGCCAACGTCTGGCCGCGAAGCATTTTTATCGCCCCGTGACGCCCGACGGCGTGCCGGCGGAGGACCTGGCCCGATTCCCGAAGGTTGAGCGTTTTACCATCGACGAGGTTTT
>JAFGAY010000107.1 GCA_016933425.1 Pirellulales bacterium | reverse complement strand
TCTGGAAATCGCGGGCGGTTTCTCGGTCGGCGATTTCAACGACGACGGCTGGGTCAACGCGGCCGACGCCGCCATCCTCGCCGCCAATTGGGGTGACCACACGGGCAGCGAGTCGAGCAGTCCCGTGCCCGAACCCTCGACGATGGCCCTGGTCCTTGTGGGACTGATGGCCATGACGCTGGCTCGACGAAAGAGCCGCTGTGCCTGAGCGATACAGCAACGTGAACTGAATTAAGAACAGGGAAGAGGCCTTTTATCAACCCTTGATTTAACAAATTCACGTAATTCCTCAAAAGCCCAACTGGGAGGAGCAACCTCATGAATCGATTGCCAAGAACCATCACGCTGGCCGCGATCGCCCTTTTGGCGACAACCATGGCCGTCCAGGCCGCGGACCTGAGCTGGGACAGCGGAGGCGGCACGGACATAAACTTCAATACGGCAGCGAATTGGACCGACGATACCGTGCCCGTCACGGGCGACACGGCCTATATCGAGAATGGCGGCACGGCGCTCATCAACCAGGACAACAGCGTCTATAAACTCTACCTTGGCGTTGCCAGCGATACGAGCGGGTACGCGGAGATGACCGGTGGAACCGTCACGATTGCGAACAACTTCTACGTGGGCTACGGCGTTTCCAGCACCGCCGGCTTCACCCTAAGCGGTGGAACGGTCAACGGAGGAGGCTTATTGAGAGTCGGATACGACAGTAATTCCAAGGGGGTTCTCACCTTGACACCCACTGGAGCCTCCGAGGGCGTTAACTTCGCAACAGAGTTTCTTCTTGGTTATAAAAGCGGCGCCGTCGGCGTGGTTCGTCAATCGGGCGGCTCGTTGACTCAGACTGCCGGAACCACGACATTTGCTCGCTTCGGATACGCCACCGGCGCCTATGCCTACTATGGACTCTCCGGTGGTTCGCTCAACCTCGCGGGACTATTGGCGGGCAGCGGCGGAACAGGCGGTGACGACAACGGCGTGGGCGTGATCGATCAGACCGGCGGCACGATCACCATTGCGGGCGGGGTTTCTAGTCCGGCCGTCCGATTGGCGAATGGTTCCGGGGGAATAGGCATTTATAATCTCAGTAATGGAAGTTGCACCGTCCAAAGCGGCGCCTTCAGCATCGCCGGCAGCGGCAACTACGTTCCCACCGCGCAGGTCAACGTCGGGCAAGACGGCCAACTTTCGCTCGCCGACACGAGCGGCGGATATCTGCGGATGGGCTACCGACATACCACCTATGGTCCTTCCGTGGGCATTCTGAATCTCAAGACCGGCGGCACGGTCACCGCGGCATGGATCCAGTCGGGCGACGGCAGCAACTCCGCGACCGCCGGAATCCCGCATTTCAACTTCCATGGCGGAACCCTCGTGGCCAACAGCGACCAGGCCAATTTCCTGCGACAGATGGACGCCTACGTCTACGGCGAAGGTGGTAAGATCAACACCAACGGCCACGACATCACGATCAACGGTTCGCTGCTCGCGCCGACGGATCTAGGGCTGGATTCGATCACGCTGGCTGGAAACGGCGCCGGCTATGAAGGAACCCCCGCCGTGAAGATCACCGGCGGCAGCGGCAGCGGCGCCTCGGCCGTCGCCACGGTCTCCGGCGGCATGGTGACCGGCATCACGGTAACCAATCCCGGAACCGGCTACCTCGTCGACGATACGATCTCCGTCCAGTTGATTGGCGGCGGAGCTGCGACGGCCGCATCTATCGATTCCATTTCACTCAACAGTGGAAACGTCGCCTCTGGCGGGCTGGAGAAGCTTGGACTGGGAACGTTGACCCTGGGCGGCACGAATACCTACACGGGACTGACCTCGGTCCGGGCCGGAGCGCTGGCTGTCACCGGTTCGCTCGCCGGCGATGTCTCGCTCGACGCCGGAGCCGCTCTTCTGGGCGATGGCGTCATCGGCGGCGACGTGCTCTGCGCGGCGGGCAGTGAAGTCGCGCCTGGCATGAGCCCCGGCGTGCTAACCGTGAACGGCGACATGGACATGTCGGCCGGCGCCAGCATGGCTTGGGAGTTAGGCGCCCTGTCCGAAGCCAATCCCGGCGTCGACTACGACCAGACGGTCGTCTCTGGCGAGCTAACGCTGGGCGTTGCGTCGCAGTTGACGCTCGACTTCAGCCTGTTGGCCGAGGAACAGCGGCCCGACTATGCCACGCCCGACGCCTTCTGGGCAAACGACCATAGCTGGACCATCATCGACGTTGGGACCAGCACCGACGGCAATTTCGGCGCGCTGGTCGGCGGCACGTTTGACGTCGGCAGTTTCAGCACGGCCGTTGCTCCCAACGGCGACGTGACGCTCAACTTCGCCGCGATTCCCGAACCGTGCATGGGAGCCCTGTTGCTGGGGTTGCTGCTCGGCGCGGTAGGTCGTGGTTGTACGCGGCGGAAGAAGTAGGCAGTCGATGAGTGCGTGCGAGCCATAGGCTTGCACTCGGCGGCAAGTGGGGATTGAGCCGGTTCTCGTACAAACAACGAGAACCGGCTCGACGCCGATGGATGAAAGGTGACATCAATGGTGGGGGGCATTGCGCATCGCGCGAGTTGATTCACTGGTGAAGTGAGGTTAGCCTTCGCCAGAACAAAGGTTTCGCGCAGAGTAGGTTCCCATGGTCAAAGGAGCAACCTGGACAATGTCTTGCCAAACGACACGTCGATCGAAAGCAGCGAAGGCGATCCCCTCGCGTCGTGGGTTCACGCTCGTCGAGCTTCTCGTGGTCATCGCGATTATAGGCGTGCTCATCGCGTTGTTGCTTCCGGCCGTGCAAGCCGCTCGGGAGGCCGCTCGACGAATATCCTGCCGGAACAACCTCAAACAAATCGGCCTCGGCATAATCACTTACGAAAGCACCGCCGGCGCGTTCCCACCCGCCATGCGAATGTTCACATGGAACGATGTCGGAAAGAAGTCTAACGCGAGGGGGTATAACTTCACCGTCTTCATCCTGCCCCAACTCGAGCAACAGCAGATTCATGATGCCATCGTCTGGCACGACAACGCCGGCAATAACTACTCGTGGCAAGATCCGGTGAATCAGCCGGTAACCTTCAAGCACATGCCCATGTTCAACTGCCCTTCCGCCCCGGGCGGGCGCGACGGTGTCACGGACTATACGGCCGCCACACTGATCGATTGGAGCCATAAAGAAATCCAAATGCTCATTAACAGCGGGGTCATCCGCAACCGGGGCACTGGCTGGGCCGAATGTGAGAATTGGCGAAGCGTGCTCCAGCCCATGGTCGACGACGCGGCAAGCCATAATAGCCAGACCGGAAAGGCCTTTTATCCACACAGCCCTCCGCCTCCCGACCAGGCAGTGAAGACTCAGGACGTGACCGACGGCCTGGCCGAGTCTATTATGATCAGCGAGGACGCCGGACGGCCCGAGTACTGGGTGAAGAACGCACTGGTCCCAGGATCATCAACAGGCACCGCCGAATGGGCCAATCCAGACTCGTGGGTTTGGCTCAACAAAACCTGTGACGGAGCCAGCATGATCAACTGCATGAACAATAACGAGATCTACAGCTTCCATGTAGGCGGCGCGCAGTTTGTCTTTGGCGATGGGTCGGTCCACTTTATCGCCATGGAGGTCAACTCCGAGGTCTTCGTCAGTCTTTTCACCCGCTCGGCCGGCGATGTCGTCTCGGGAGAGTATTGACGGGAATCAACTATTTTTCTACGACGCGGCCGGCAGATGATGCCGACGTGGCCCACATCGGCCACGGCTACGACCTGGCGGGTGGCCAGGATAGCCCTGTTATCCTGGCCCGAGAGGCGTTGCGCGAGCCTTTCCGTGCCGCGCCGCCGCAATGTTACACTCAAGTCGAAGACGTGGTCACTCGGTCCATCGCGCCTTTGCAGGGCGTGCCATCCGTCCCGCCGGGCGACAATTCCCATAGCTCGGCCGCCTGACGGTCGATTTTGGTCTGCACGTCGGCCGTGTCGCGTTCCGCAGCCGCTTGGCGGTGGGCTTCGCGGCTGAGTTCGGCGAGTCGCGCATGACGGGAATCGGCCGGGTCATAGCGCCGGATATTGAGATAATCGAGCATGCTTGGCGTTCCAAAACCCTTGCCGCCGCGAACGCTGTGGGCCGCGACCAACAGGTTGACCACCGCGCTGTTGAGCACGGCGGCCAAGTAGTGGGCATCGTCGACCGAGTCGACCGCCACCTGGACGCACGTCTCCTGGACAACCACCGGGCGGCGGCCCAACGTTGGGTCGTCGACCGGCTCGACCACGGCCGCGTTCACGCGCCGGTCCATTCGCCGCCACACGACTTTGGTCGGCGCGAGGGTATACGGCCCGACGTTGTACATCGACCAATACGGTCCGGCCGCCTGATAACGCCGATAGGCCGCGCGGCGCTCGAGCAATTCCCGAAATCGAGCCAGATACTCAAGCGTCCTCGGCCAGCGCGCCCGCATCGCCGCCTCGTCGATGCCCGAGCGGCTTTCGACGTCCTGCACGAGCAGCACGCAGGCCGACGGCGCGGCCCGCCACCGGCGCAAATCGCGCCAGCGGACCAACGGATAGAGCAATTCGATCTCGATTTGCGTCTCGACCGGTTCGACCGTGTGCTTGCCGCTGCCGGCCAGGTTGCGAACCGTCGCCAATCCCGAGCCGGCAGGCCCTGCCGCCTCGAGCCAATAGACTCCGTTTGCCCCGCCGCTGTTGGCCCCCAGGTTGGCCGTATAGTCGGAAGGGCCGACCAACGGGGCCAGGTCGCGTTCGAGTCCCTCGGGCACGACGATCCACGGCGAACTGGGCCGCGCCGGGTCAATCGGCCTGGCGCGACACGCCGTCCGCGTAAACCGCGCCGCGCCGTGGGCGTCCCACCCGCGACCTTGCCCTTCTACCTCTTCGAAAGCCGGAAGCCATCGCACATACTCGACCGGATACTCCGTCGGCCGTCCTTTTTCGAGCGCCACGGTCGCCGTCCAATTTGCCGCGCCGGCAAACGGTCCGGCAGCCGTTAAATCGTCGACCCGACGAATGCCTAGCGGCTCGCCCTCCGGTCCCAGTCGAAACCGCCGGAATCCATCGCCGGCGCCCTTCGTTTGAAAGAGCGTTTGAGTAATCACAAAGCCGAGTCGTCCGCCGCGCCGCAAGTAGCCGTCGGCCGCGCGATAAAGGACCAGCATCGAAAGGTCTTTTTTACCCCCTCCGTGCCGGGCCTGGGCAGCCGTGAGCGAAAACAGCCCATAGTGCTGCCAGAGCGGCTTGGTTCGGGCCCGATAGTCGTCCGAAAGGTTGTCCCAGGCAACCCAAGGCGGATTACCCACTACGTAGTCGAACGTTTCACCCAGCGCCGGCGCATCGAGAATCACGTCGCGCGAATAGACGGGCAGCGCGACGTCCGCCGGCTCAACGCCGAGCAAATCGCGGATCGCCAGAAGATAATTTGCCCGGGCAGTGAGCACGGCAAGCGGATTGACGTCGAACCCGACGACATGGTTGAGAATCGACCGGCCCAATTCCCTCGGCATGATCTTCGGGCCGGCCGCCGCTCGAATCCGCCGGATTGCCGCGAGCAAAAACACGCCCGAGCCGCACGTCGGGTCGAGCAACCGGACGCCCTCGATGCCAAGGCCTTCTTGCCGGCGGCCCTGGAAATCGCTTCCCAAGTATCCCACGACGTCCAACACATGCTGGGCCAGCCAATCAGGCGTGTAGTATTCGCCCAGCGCGTGGCGCAGCGTTCGGGGAAACAAATCCTGATAGAACGGGCCAAACCAATCGACGACTGCCGCTGGGGCCTGGAGTCGGCCGTCCGCGTCGAGATCGGCCAATTCCCTTTGGGCCAATTCGCGCCAACGCTCCCCGGTCTGGCGCGGACATTCGGAAAACGCTGAAACCGTCGCGGTGTTCAAAAACGGCGATGTGTTTTTCGAGAGGATGCCCTCGATCTGGAGCACGCGATCGACCACAAGCCGAACCACTGCCGCGTAGTAGGCTTCCATCGCCGCGACATCCGGCGACTTTCGGAGATTCTCAATCGCCGCGCGAGCCACTGCCGAACGACTTCCGAAATGCTCGGCAATCCATCGACCACAGACGGACTCGCTATCGTGGGATGCCATGGGCGGATTGTGATTCACGAGGCCGGTCAACTCAACGCAACACGTTGACGCATAATGACTTGTGCGCCGCCAATACCGCCTTGTGCTCGGGGCGGGCACCAACTAGGATAGCATCTAGGGACCGTATGGGAACAGGGGACGAACTCCGCCGCTCCCATGGAGATTACCCGATTATCGGTTCCCTTGTCCTTTTTCCGCGAACTGACCTATCCGGCTGCCCCATGACCGACGAAACCGCGTCGCGCCCCGACTCGTTTCAGCCACCGGTCGGAATCGACCTTGGCACGACGTTTTCGGTCCTTGCCTATCTCGACGCGACCGGCCGGCCGACCACGCTGCCCAACCGGTCGGGCGAACTGCTCACGCCGTCGGCCGTGGCCTTCGAGCAGGACGAAATCATCGTCGGCCGCGAGGCGATCAAGGGCTCGGTCGTCGCGCCCGAGGGTTTTGCCGACTGTTTCAAACGCGACATGGGCCGCGATGCGTATCATCATGCCGTGGCCGGCCGCGAAATTCCGCCCGAGGTGCTCAGCGCGTTTCTATTGGAACGGCTCAAGCTTGACGCCGAGCAGCGGCTTGGACCCATTCGCCAGGCGGTGATTACCGTGCCCGCCTTCTTCGACGAACTCCGCCGCGAGGCCACACAGGAGGCGGGGCGACTGGCCGGGCTCGAGGTGTTGGATATCATCAACGAGCCAACCGCCGCCGCCGTGGCTTTCGGCTATCACAAGGCGCTTCTGGCTCCCGCGCCCCGCCGCGGCGCCCGGCCCGAGCGACTCCTGGTCTACGACTTGGGCGGAGGGACTTTCGACGTCACGATTCTCGAAATCGACGGCAGCACCTTCCGCACGCTGGCGACCGACGGGGACGTGCTCCTGGGCGGCAAGGATTTCGACCGGCGGCTGGTCGATTTCGTCGCCGAAAATTTTCTGGCCGAACACCACCTCGATCCGCGAACCGATCCCCACGACGCGGCCGCCTTGTGGATCGACGTCGAGGCGGCCAAGCACGCCCTGAGCGAGCGGGCCAAAACGACGATCGTTTGTTCGCACCAGGGCGTTCGCATGCGCCAGGACATCAGCCGTGAAACTTTTGAAAGCCTCACGCTGGACCTGCTCGGCCGAACCGAAACCACCACTCGGCTCGTCGTGCGCCAGGCGGGCCTCGGCTGGGACATGATCGACCGCGTGCTGCTGGTCGGCGGGTCGACTCGAATGCCCGCGGTCGTCGACATGCTTCGCCGGGTGTCGGGCAAGGAGCCCGACCGGTCGCAATCGGCCGACGAGGCAGTGGCCCACGGCGCGGCGCTCTACGCGGCCATGCTCATGCACGCGCCGGCCGCGAGCCGGTTGGCGGGCCTGCGGCTGGTCAACGTCAATTCGCACAGCCTGGGCCTGGTCGGCATCGAGCCGGAAACCAATCGTCGGATGAGCGTTGCGCTGATTCCCAAAAACACCCCCCTGCCCGCCGCCCGGTCGAAACGATTCAAGACGGCCCGGGCCAACCAGCACACGGTTCGCGTGGCCATTGTCGAGGGCGAAAGCCCCCGGCCCGAGCATTGCATTCCCCTGGGCAAGTGCATCATCCGCGATCTTCCCGGCGAATTGCCGGCGGGAACGCGGATCGACGTGCGTTACGAATACGCGGCCAACGGGCGGTTGTCGGTTTCGGCCCAGATTCCCTCGACCGGTCAGTCGGCCGCGGTTGAAATCGAGCGTAAGGCGACCGGAGATCTGGACAGCCTCGATCGCTGGCGGCCCGGCCATCCCGAATCGCGCGTGATTGCCGAGCACACGCCCCTGCCCTTTCCAAAACCGCCGCAAGCCAAGCCGGGGCCGACGCGCGGCCCGGAGCGCGCCGTTTTGCTCAAGCAGCTTGATGAGCTGTATATTCGCATTGGCAGCCACGCCATCACGGCCCGCGTAACCGAATGGCTCGAGGAATCGCGGCAAGCGGCCCGCGACACGGCCGACGCGCTGCGCGAGGCCGAGCAAACCCTCGGCCGCGTCGAGGCCGATTACGAATCGATCGTCGATCGCGTCGCGAAAACCCAGGCCGCCGCCGGAATTGCCCGGGCACGGCTCGACGTGCAAAACGCCCGGGCCAAGGCGCGATTCGCCCTGCTCGATTTGGGCCGCGAGTGCGCCGAGGCGGGCATGGCCCCGCGCGGCATGGAATCGCTGCTGGGTGAAATCCGACGACTCGAACGGAGAGTGAAGTAAAAAAGACCAAACCTGAAGATGGAAGAACGAATAAACAGGATTTGCGAAATAACGCATCATCTTTTATGTTTTCACAGTTACATAGCATCATAGCTTCATAGCCGCCGGCGGAAGCCGGCGCGCATGCCTGGATCAGGGTAAAGCGATAGCCCGAAATCCACGCGCTACCAGGACGTTTCAAATGCAATTCTCGCTCAAACGCCTGTTTTTTTTGACGTCTCTGGTTGCCGTGATGTTCGGTTGGGTGGGTCGCTTCTGGCCGCTGGGGACCGCCGTCGCGGTGGTCGTTTCCGTCGCGGCCGGCGCCGTGCTACTGGCTTTCGGCAGCGTCAAATCATGGAAACTCGTCGTCTGGACTTGCGCCGTTTTTCTTGGTTCGTTGGTCGGCATTCGATATGCCCTGGCCTTGCCTCGCTACTGGCAATGGCTGCACGAATGGCCTGATCGCAACGTCGAGGCGGTTGCCCTGGCGGCCGGCGCCGTATTGTTTGGACTGGCGGTGGCTGGTGCGCTAACGTGGTTACCGCGAAAGCCACGCGCGGACGCGGAGGGCGGTTGATCTCAAGTGGTTTGGCGAGAGACGCCTGTACCACGATTTTCACGCATAAGCGATAGCATCCCGTGTTTACGATTTCCCTCGAACAAGGCCACTCAGTGGCGACGTTGCTGGCGGTTGCCGGCGCGGGATTCGTGCTCACGTGGTTTTTCTATCGCCGGGCGTTCGCCCTGCTCCGTCCGGCCGAGCGGCGGTTGCTCGTCGCGCTGCGTTGGGCCGCGATCCTGCTGGTCGTCATGCTTCTCTTTCGGCCCGTGCTCGGGTATCGCAAGCAAACCAGTCATCGACCATCGCTGCTTTTCGCCGTCGATCGTTCGGGCTCGATGAGCATTCGCGACAATCCGGCCGGCGATTCGCGATTCGACCAGGCCCGACGCCGGGTTGCCCAATGGTCTAGGAAACTTGACAAACGGTTCGATCTTCACCTGGTGGCTTTTGCCGATCGGGCCCAGGACCTCTCGGACGCCGAGGCGTTGGCCGCGCTGGCGCCCGACGGCCGGTCGACGTCGCTTTCCCGCGCTATTCTCGCGGCCCGCGTTCGGATTCCCGCCGATCGTCTCGCGGCGGTCGTTCTCGTGTCGGACGGGCTTCACAACTCGGCCGGCAATCCGGTGGAAACGGCCCAACGGCTCGGCGCGGTGGTTCACACGATTGGCGTGGGCGCCTCGCTGCGCGGCGAGGGCGCGCAACGTGATGTTCGCGTTACGGGCGTCGATTGTCCCGAGCGTCTCTTGCTGGGCAACAAGGCGCGGATCACCGCTTCGGTCGACGCGGTGGGGCTTGCCGGCCAGGTTGTGGAAGTAACCCTGTCCGACAGTTCCCAGCAGATCGGCCGAACGGAACTCGCGCTCGACCGTCTCGAAGGCGCCCAGCAAGTCGAATTCGAATTCCGGCCCACCGAAAAAGGACGCCACGTCTACACGGTCCACGCGACTCCGGTCTCCGACGAGCCGATCGAACAGAACAACCAGCGCCGGGCCGTCGCCTTGGTCGTCGAGCCGGGCATCCGCGTGCTCTATCTCGAGGGGACGCTTCGGGCCGAATATGGCGCCCTGGTCGATCGGTTTCTGGCCAAGGATCCCGACCTGGAGTTTTGCGCTCTGGTCCAGACCCGCCCCCATGTTTTTTTGACCCGATCGAACATCAAAGGGCTCGACCTGCGCGAGATTCCCTCGGACCGCGCGGCGATCGACACGTTCGACGTGTTTATTCTCGGCGATCTGGACAGCGCGTTTCTGCGGCCCGATCAACAACAGTTGTTGATTGATCGGGTACGCGCGGGCGCGGGACTGGTGATGCTGGGCGGTTACCACAGTCTGGGCCCCGGCGGCTATGGCTCCGCGCCGCTGGGTCAGATTCTGCCGGTCGCACTCGGCCCTCGCGACGTCGGGCAGATCACCGATCCGTTTCTGCCCCAGCTAACGCCCGAGGGCGTCCGCCATCCGATCTTCGCGGGGATTGCCGAGTTTTTTCCGACCCGCGCCCAGCCCGAACCGGCGCGGTCCGGCTTGCCGCCGCTGGAAGGTTGCACGCGAGTCGAAGGGGCTCGCCCCGACGCGACCGTGCTGGCCGTGTGCCCGCTGGAGTCCTCCGCGATGCCCGTGCTGGCCGTCGGTCCCTCGGGCAAGGGCCGAGCGGCCGTCTTCACCGGCGACACGACGCGGCGCTGGCAGCAGACCCCGCGAGTCTTGGGCCAGGATTCGCCCTTCTTGCGATTCTGGGGCCAATTGGTCCGCTGGCTTGCCGGCCGCAAGGAATCGGTCGGCGCCGGAGCCGGCATCGAGGCAAGCGTCGACCGCGGCTACTACGAACCCGACGAGCCCGTCCGCATCCGCGCCGTCGTCCGCGACCGGCAAGGCGAAGCCGCATCCCATGCCCAAGTCGCCGCCGAAATCCACTCGAGCGCCGCGGGCGAATCGCCAACGCCCGGCCAAAACGCCCAGGGCCCTTCGTCGACCACACGAACCCTCGCCCTGGCGCCGGTTCCAAGTTCGCCGGGCCACTACGAAGCCGTTTTTGAGCCGGCCGAGCCGGGCACTTATGAAATCACACTGACCGCCCAGCTCGACCAAGACCGCCTCGCGGCCGAGCCTCTCACGGTCGAAGTCGGCCGGCCGAGCCTCGAATTCGAGCGACTCGACCTCGATGAATCCATGCTCCGCCAAATCGCCCAGCGCGCCGGCGGACGTTATGAACACCTCACTACAGCCGACTCCCTGATCGACGCGCTCGACCACCGGCAACAACAGAAAACCGTCCGTTTTGAAACCCGGCTCTACTATCCGCCGCTTGCGTGGTTCCTATTGATCGGCGTCCTGACCACCGAATGGACCCTGCGAAGACGCTTCCAGCTAAAGTAACCACCCATTGAATATCCAATCTCACCTTTCAAATCTCAAATCTGAAATCTCAAATCTCGTCTCCTCCATGTCCACCGGCTACCGATTTCTCGAACCGTCCGCCCTGGCGCGAGTGAAAAACTTGTCGCTCGTCGCCCGAGGCGTCGTCGAGGGATTTATCTCCGGGCTGCATTCGAGTCCTTACAAGGGTTTTAGCGCTGAATTCGCCGAACATCGCCAATATGCTGCCGGCGACGATCCCCGCCGGGTCGACTACCGGATGCTCGCCCGAACCGACCGGCTTTACGTCAAGCAATTCGAGGAAGAAACGAATATGCGCGTCCAGATTCTTCTGGACACGAGCGGTTCGATGGGCTACCGGCACGAACCGCGATTGACCAAGCTGGAATACGCCTGCCATCTGACGGCCATTCTCGCCTATCTCATGACGCGCCAGCAGGATTCGGTCGGGCTGATGACGTTCGACACCCGGATCGGGCTCGACATGCCGGCCCGAAGCTCCCCGCACCATTTGGGCGAGATGATGCGCCAGCTTGAACAACTTACCCCCGGCAGCACGACCAACGTCGCCCAAACGCTCCACCACCTGGCCGGCCGGCTGAAGCGTCGCGGGCTGATCGTGCTGATAAGCGACCTTTACGACGAGCCGAGCGACGTGATTCGCGCGCTCCATCATTTTCGCCACCGCCGCCACGAGGTAATTCTGTTTCACGTGCTCGACCGCGCGGAGACCGAGTTTCCGTTCCGCGATCTGACGTCGTTTTATGATCTGGAGACGGGCGACCGCATCCAGATCGAGCCGCTCGACGTCCGCGACGCGTATCTCGAGCAAGTCCGCGAGTTCATCGCCGCCTATCGCCGCGCGTGCGCCGAAATGCAAGTTGACTACGTCGCGGCCGACACGTCCGTTCCCTACGACGCCATGTTGTCGCGCTACCTTGCCGCGAGGAGCCGACGATGACGTTTCTCGCCCCCTGGTTTCTTCTCGCCGTCGCGGCCGGGATCATTCCCGTGCTGCTGCACATGATCCATCGCCGCCGGGCCAAGGAGGCGCCGTTTCCGACCTTGCGATTTTTGCGTGCGAGCGTCGAAAAAACGCGCCGCCGGCGCCGCGTTCAGGATTTATTGCTCATGGCGCTCCGCGTGGCGGCGATTGTGCTCTTAGCGGTCGGTTTGGCCCGCCCGACGGTGACCGGCCTGGCCTCGCTCTGGGGCGCGGGCTCTCGGTCGGCGATGGTTGTCGTGCTGGACAACTCGGCCAGCATGGCCGCGGTCGATGACGACCAATCGCGGATTGAAATCGCGCGCGCGGCCGTGGCTCAAATACTCGACCAACTCGACGAAGGCGACCAGGCGGCGTTTCTCTTGACCGGCGGCCCCGCCGCTGCCGAGCCCATTCGGCTCGAACGTTCCCAGGAAAACATCCGCCAGCGCCTAGCCCAATGCCGCGCGAGCCACGAAGGGGCCGATCTCATGGCCAAAATCAGCCAGGCCCGAGAGTTGCTCGCCCAAACCGACGCGGCCAACAAACAGATCTATGTCGTCACCGACATGCAGGCCCGATCGTGGAACGCGGCAGCCGCCATGGCCGACGACGCGCCCGACGATGCGACGCCGGCCAACGCACCTGTTATCGTCGTCGACTGCCACGCATCCCCGAAACCCAACGTGGCCGTCGGCCGCGTGCGACTGACCAGCGCGCTGCCGATCGCGGGACTCCCGGCGCGCGCGTCCGTCGAATTGCGCAATGCTTCGTCGATCGCCCAGCAGCGCCACGTCGAATTGTTCGTCGACGGCGTGAAACAAGCGGCAAGCCCCGCGATCGATCTTCCGCCCGGCGGTCGTGCCCGGCACGATTTTCTCTTCGCGTTCCGCGAGAGCGGGCTCCACCGGGGCGAGGCGCGACTCGTGGGAAGCGATGGGTTGGCGCTCGACGACCGGCAGTGGTTCGCCGCGACGGTCGACCGCCGGCTTCCCGTGGCGGTCGTATGCGGACGCCGGCATGAAATCGCTTATCTCGACGACGCTTTTTACCTTCGCCAGGCGCTCGCCTCGGGCCAGTCGAAACGGTCGCCCATCCAGGTCGACGTGATCGATGCCGCGCAACTGGCCGATCTAACGTTTGCCAACTATCGGGTCATTTTCTGCGTGAACCTGCCGGCCGCCGGCGACCAGACGGCCCAACGTCTGGCCCAATACGTCGCCGAAGGAGGCAATGTCGTCTGGATTTGCGGCGATCAAGTCGACCCGAACGCCTACAACCGGATGAACGCGGCCGCCGGCGGTGCGCTGTTGCCGGGCCGATTGCTGGAATCCCGCTCGGCGACGGACCGGCCGGACCGCGATAGTTGGAACGTCGCGTTTCTTGATAAATCTCACCCGGCGCTTGGCGAGTTGTGCGAACCGGCCTCGCTGTTCGAGTCGATCCTCGTCTATCGCCACATTTCGCTCGACGCGAGCCAGACGCCGTCGGCGCGGGTTCTCGCCCGGCTCGACGACGGCGAATGCCTCATGGCCGAGCGCGCGGTCGGCCGAGGACGCACGTTACTGTTGGGAGCCGGTTGCCAGATCGACCAGACCAACCTGCCGCTGCGGCCCATCTTCTTGCCGATGATTTTGCGGTTGACCCACGACCTGGCCGGCACGTCGCAAGACGCGCGAGAACTCCAATGCGGCGCCCCGTTGATCCTGCCGCAAAATGAAAAACCATCGGGCGCCGCCGGCGTCGAAATCGAGCGTCCCTCGGGCGAACGAATCCGTCTGGGCGCCGCCGGGGGCTCCTCGGACGGCGTGGATAGCGCGCCTAGTGGTTCCCATATCAACACCAACGAAACGAACCAGCACGAACCAGCCGATTCCAGCACGCTGCGTTACGCGGACACGCACGAGCCGGGCGTCTATGTCGTGCGTTCTCTCGGGCCTGGCAAGTCCGAGCCCATGCCGGTCGCGGTCAACTTGGACGCCGACGAATCCGATCCTCGCGTCACGACCCTGGATGAAATTGTTCAACTTCTCGCCGGCGCACCGGTTCTCCTGGCCGACAATCCCAACGATCTCACCGAGGTCTTTCAGCGCCTCCGCGAAGGGCGATCGCTTTGGGAACCATTTTTGTCAATCGTTCTGCTACTGCTAATCTTCGACACATTGCTGTCCAACCAAATTGCGCCGAAGACCAGGGCGTTCACCGTGCATCGTTCCGAAGCGGATTAGCGAACTAGCAATGCCTGTTGCCAACATCTATAATATGAATTTCGTAACACTTCAGCCGTCTGAAGTTGATCTTGGCTAGTTTTGGGGTTTTCGGTTATGTCTATTGGGCATGGCGACATGCACGAG
>JAFGAY010000013.1 GCA_016933425.1 Pirellulales bacterium | reverse complement strand
CGCCGCCGTCGGACAGATCGAGGTTACCGCCGACCGTTCCGTTGGCGCTCCACATAGCGCCGTCGGCCACGTCGACGCTGCCGGCCACCGAGCTGGTGACCCGCAAGGTTCCCGCCTGAACGTCGGTCAACCCGGTGTAGGAGTTCGTGCCGGCCAGGGTAAGCGTGCCGAGGCCCAGTTTTTCGAGGCCGCCGGAAGCGCTGTTGGCGGCGAGTGTCGCGGCGCCCAGCGTGGCCGGGGTGGCGGTTCCGCCGCCGTGAAGCGTCACGACAAGCGTATCACCCGGGTCGTAACCGGTTCCGGGGTTGGTCATGGTAATCCCTGTCACGACGCCACCGGAGACGACCGCGATGGCGGACGCGCCGCTTCCAGTGCCACCGGTGATTTTCACCGCCGGCGCTCCTTGGTAACCGCTTCCGCCGTCACTGAGAGCGATGGACTGAACTCCCGAGCCGGTTGGAGCCAACAGGGCGCGGTTGATCGTCACGTCGTGGCCGTCCGTATCGATCTTGGCCCCTTCGCTGTAGACGTAAGCATCCATCTGACGCAGGAAATCAGCCTGCTCGCTGTTGGCCACGAGAGTGCCGCCGTGGAAGTTGAAATGGGCGTTTCCGGCCGTTGTGGCCGTGGTTCCGTCGCCCGACTGGATCCAGGCCGCGGTGACCGTACCCCCGGTGTTGAGATTCAGAACTCCCAGCGAAGGGCCGCCCGTGGCATGGGTATAGGCGATCCGCAGATAGCCATTCGTTTGGTCTTGGAGAGTCAGTTGGCCACCCGAATTGACGTTAACCTGAGCGGTGGGAGTGAAGTTTCCGCTCCCGGCGATGCTCATGGCATAGTTTTGGACAACGCAGGCGCTATTGGTGAGATTGTACGCTGAGATAGCGCCCGAGCCATTGGACAACCGTATGCTGGGACCGGTTGCGCTTCCCACGGTCGAACCGTCGATAGTGAGCGTGCCGCCGGTTTGATTGATGATGGCCACGGAGTTGTTTTCGCCGTTGGTGTCCGAGGCGGTGCTCATGAGAAGCCCTTCGGCTTGGAACGTGCCGCCATTGAGGTCATAGTAAAGGTAGCTATTGACGCCGTAGGCCCACCGAGACCAAGAGCGGTTGGTCGCCTCGGGATTGTTGAGAAGGGAGCCGCCCGATTGGTGAACGACAGCGACGCTGTTAGCGTCGTAGGCAAACATCGATCGGTAATTGTAATTGATGTTTCCGTCGACCAGATTCAGAGTACCCTTTGCGGTATTGGCGCGGCCAATGAGAAACTCGTCGCCCACGTTGACGGTTCCACCATTCATGTCGAACCCAGCGGTGGTGTTGGCGCCGCCGCCAACGCGGAGATCACCCGTGATGGTGACCGTTCCAACAGTCATGTTGACGTATCCGCTCGTGTCTTGGGTGATCGCCAGACCGAGGTCCATCACCTCGTTAGGAGGCGTCTCATCGATTAGCGCCGTATCGCCGTCCTCGATGTAAGCGGAGTCAGTGGCGGCCGGAAACACGTCGGTCGACCAATTGAGTGGGTTAGTGAATCGGTGATCTAAGCCACCGAAGAGAGTGTCTGCGCCATCCCAATAGACAACATCCGCCCATCCAGGAACGGTAATCGCCCCCAAAACCAGAAGGACAAAGCCGGTGAAGCACATGAATCGAAGCATGGAAATTTCTCCTGATGAAATAGCAAAATGCCAAGAACCCTTGGACCGCAGCCGCAACGCACTACACCACCGAAGCTCTCTATGTGAGTCAGCAGAGTTCGTGGTTTCCCGTTCGGACATCGTCGCCGCGTTGTTGCTGTCAACAACCGACATCGCAGAAAAGCAATAACGGTCCACGCACGCACACTCTGGCAAGCAGGAAAACCTCCATCGGGGAGGGCCAGTGCCAGGACACCACGTCGAAAGCCGCGCCGCTTCTATTCGCCGCTTCTCCAAAGCATCCGTTCACAACCCATGCAGGATGGGTGGATCGGAGGTCAACAATCGTCGACAGGGCTGAGGATCTGCTTCTAGCCCGGACGATAACCGCTTTTCACCAGCCACTCGGACCTAACACCACCGCAAGATGGTGTTGCTCCTCAGTGCCGGCACAGGCTTCTATGGCGAAGCACCCTTTCCCAAGGCCGCCATAATACCCTGTCATGTAAGACATGATGTGCTTAGTATATTTAGGGACATCGAGTTCGGTCAAGCGTCTTTTGCGTAAATTCTTGTGTTATTTTGCGCAGTGTGTTGCGACGTTGAAGTCTCGCTTATTGCCTCTCCCTATATAAAAGCTTTCCCATGGATCGTGTCGGGTGAGCACGCCGCCGGTGCGCGGCGAGCGGAGTTGACGCATTACCACGCGGCAACCGTAGGGGATATCCGGGACTATTGATGTTTGCTTGGATAATGACCCGTTCTGGCAACGTATCTGGCCCATTTACCGGCCTCCCGTTGGTCGGCCTCGGTTCGTTGGTCGTGCAAAAGTCAATAATCTTGGCAAATCGCTTATAACATTTCCAGACGGATTGCCGGCGGCCGATCGTCTGCGGGAGTGTGGGCTGCAGCGTTTCATCTATGTTGGTCGGCGTCGTCGCTCCAGGTTGCGGCGATTCGTCCGCGATGCGACAGCCGACGTCATCGCCACCATGGGCCATTGCGCATCAATGACACGTTGAACGCGGCTCCTGTCGCGAAAACAAGATTCTCGGGTTCCACCAACCAATTTTCCGCGTGCGGGAACTGCGGGCAGGCGGCGACGACAATATCCGTCGCCGCATGATTTCCCTCAACGCTTGCGGATTCTCGAAGGGCGTCTTTTGCGAAAGCCGGTATGTCTTATTGCGCAATGCATCATTGCATTGTTGAGTTGGCGAATGGTGGAGATTATTATTGACCTTCGCGGAAGCAGCGATACCCCGGCGTTGGAAGGCCACGCGCCGTCGTGGCCGGAACAAGCCGAATTTCACGGATGCGACGGAGCGCGTCCCTCGAAATCGGGTTCGACCGATGCCCCGGGCTCACTACTTCCGCGAAGATCAATATGGCAGCCCCCCTTCTTTTTTCTTGGATAGGAAACCAAACCATGCGATTTTCTGCTTGGCTCGTCGTGGCTCTAGTTCTGTTGGTTGTTGGCACGGCGGCGTCTCAGTCGCCTCCGCAACCCGTCGCGCCCGGCGGCGACAATGCAATGGCCTACCGCGTCTGGCAATTTCTGGACGACGATTGGCGTTATCTCCGACAAGCTATTCCCAAGGCTCGGGAAGGCGGCATGAATCGGATCCAATTGGGCCAGATGATTATCATGAATATTCACACGCTGAATCAGTCGCCAGAGAAGCTCGACTTAGTGCGCAAGATCGCTCGCCTGGCTCATCAGCACGACTTGAAGGTCGATTTATGGACCCATGAACTGGCTGATGTCCCATCGTCACTGAAGAAGGACGGCAAGGTTGTCATCAACGATGATCTCTGGGCGTGGATGAGAGCGAAATATGCCGCTGCTTTCCGTTTGCTTCCCGAGACCGATGGCCTGGTGCTGACCTTTGCCGAGTCCCAGGTCAAAATCTATCACGACCGAGTCGTGAGCGATCTTTCGCCCGACGCGCGGATCGCCAAGCTGATCGACGTCATGTCGGACGTATGCAGGGAACACGACAAAACCCTGTTCGTTCGCACGTTTGTTTACCAGCCCAGCGAACTCGAAGCCATGCGGCGGGCTCTCGCCTCCGTTGCGGATGCCGTTCGAGGGAGAGGCAACGTGGTGGTCATGACCAAATGCGTGCCACACGACTGGTCGCCGTTCTATCCCTACAATCCGTTGCTGGGGAACACGTCAGGCCTGCCGCAGATCGTCGAGATCGATCTGGGTCAGGAATACACGGGACTGAGCAAACTCCTGCATTGCGAGGTGGGCTACATCCACGCGGTGCTGAACCATTGCCGCAAAAAGGGTCTTGTGGGCGCCGTGACTCGCGTCGACCGCGACCGCGGCAACCGCGCACTGGGAACCCCCAACGAAGTGAACCTCTACGCCTTCGACCGGCTGACGATGGATCCGTCGGCCACGGTCGACGAACTCTGGAGTGAATGGGCCGGGAAACGATACGGCGAGCAGGCAGCCCCTTACGTCGTCGATGCGCTCAAGTCAACCTATGACGTGACGAATCTCACGCTCTACCCCCTGGAGCAATGGATCGAGAACCATTCGCGTCTGCCAAACTGGAAATACGCATGCAGTCACATTACGTTTGTCACGCCTGCAAAGTGGATTCCGGCTCCCAGTCAGGAGTTGGCCCGCGACGAACTGCTGCGGCCCGACTGGATCACGCTCCGAAAGATCAACGCGGAAAAGGATCTAGCCCGCCAATTGGCGGTCGAGTCACTCAAGATTCTCGAAGGGGGACGCCAACACCTCAAGGACGAGGATTATCGCCAGGTGCGACGATACCTCGAGTTTGGCCGGGACGTCGTCGAGGTGTTCCGTTATCAGAATCTGGCCTTCGTGGCGACCAGACGATACCTGAACCGGAACCGGGGCATCGGCATCCAACGCCAGAGTCTGAAGGAACTTCGGGCGGAAGCCTTGAGCTTCGTGGACCAGTTCGACCGTAGCGCCGACCTCATCGAGCAACGCTACGGCCCGGAGGCTTACCCGGGCAACCCTGGCCTTGCCCGACGGTACGCCGCCGAAATGCGCCAACTGATCGAATCCGTCCCGTCCCGTGAGGCATCTGCATCAGAGACCATAATCATGCCAACCGGAAATCAGGATAAGATCCGGAGAAAATAAAGATCGTCGCGTTTCCCTCTTCCCGTAGGACAACTTTATTACTACTTTATTGACTTTTGCACGGCCAATGAACCGAGGCCGACTAACGGGAGGCCGGTAAATGGGCCGGATTCGTTGACGGAACGGGTCATTATCCAAGCAAAGATCAATAGTCCTTTCGGATGATCGATTATCGACCCCTGCATAGCTGATGAACGCAGGGCGACCAACGGATGCCCGGTTTTCAGGGCATTCGGCGTCGCCCCGCCGATCATTGTTGATGCGGCGATCAATAAAAACGATTCATGCATGCTTGCCGAAAAGACACGATTGATGGCCATGCCGGGCGCACCCTCATGTTGGCCTCTTACGACGAGTAACACGAGAAAAGGCAATGCTTTTGCGACGATTATTGACACGGTGGGACAAACACGATAAGCTCGAAATCGCACTGTCGCTCGGTCGGCTGTTTTGTTGTGTGGCGATGGTGTATCATTGCGGAAAGAATCTCTATCTCGCAAGCCAAAGCTCCCGGCGACCATGAGACGTCCGATGGAAGCCCGCGGCGTCTCGCGAGCGAGTCCGCCGCAAAAGGTCTTCAGTACTCTCGGAAATTCGACGCGAAGGTTCGTTCTCGATGCAAACAGCTCACAGCGGTTTTGGATGGCTCGACTGGATAGTGCTCGGCGCCTATTTCGCCGGGATTACGCTCTACGGGCTATGGGTCTCGCGCAAGATCCGGACAACCGACGCCTATTTTCTTGGGGACCGCAATCTGCCCTGGTGGGTGATGTTCGCGCAGGCGTTCAGCACCGGGACGCACGCCGAGGGACCCGTGTTGCAAGCGGGTGCGACCTATCGATTTGGGTTCGCCACGATCTGGTATCAGTGGAAAAACATGCTCATTACGCCGTTCTACTGGTTGCTGGCGCCGTGGTATCGGCGGAGCAAACGGACGACGGTGGCCGAAATCATTGAAGACCGATACGGCGCCGGGTTGGGATTGGTCTACACGCTGTTTGCGATCATGTTCTTCGTGTTTGTCCAAGGGGTTATGCTCAAGGGGGCGGGCAAAGCGGTGGCGGGGGCAACCGGCGGCATGATCTCCCCCAATGCAGTCGTGGTGACCATGACGGTCGCATTCATCGCGTACAGTTACGTCGGTGGACTGGTGGCTGCGGCCTATACAAACGTCATTCAAGGAATGCTCATTATCCTCCTTTCATTCATGCTGCTGCCCGCGGGTCTCTCGGCAGTGGGCGGATTCTCGGGAATGCGGGCAACGCTGCCGGCCGATTTTTTCCAGCTTTTCAACAGGCACAGCGGCATCGGGGTTTTTACGGTTTTCGCCCTCGCACTGAATGGGCTGGTGGGCATTGTGGCCCAGCCGCACATGGTAAGCATGTGCGCCACGGGAAAAACCGAGCGGGGGGGGCGTTCGGGGATGACCTATGGCGGGGGCATCCTCAAACGGTTTTGCACCATCGGCTGGGCTCTGATCGGCGTGATTGTCGCGGCAATGGTGATCCAGGCCGGCACTCAACTCAAGGATCCCGAGGAAGCCTTCGGCTATGCGTGCCTTCATTGCCTGGGCCCAGGGCTTGTCGGACTGATGGTCGCCGCAATCGTGGCAGCCAACATGTCGACATGCTCGACGTTCTTGGTCAACATGGGAGCGCTGTTTGCCAAGGACATCTATGCCACTTGGATGCGGCGCGAGGCGAGCGATCGAGAACTCCTGACGATTGGGCGGATCTCGGGACTGGCATTGACCATGCTGGGCGTCTGGTTCGCGCTGGGAATGAAAAATGTGCTCGACGCATTCTTGTTTACCGAAACGTTCTCCGCGTTTCTCGGGGTGATGTTTCTGGGCGGGCTTCTCTGGCGGCGGGCGAATCGCTGGGGGGCGGTTGCGTCGCTCGCGGCAGCCGTCGTGGTCTATTATGCGGCACACTACCTGCTGACCTGTCGCACGCCGGGAGAAACACCGCATGGATTGCTGCCCGCCGTCGAACGCTTTTGGACCTGTTTGGGCAACGGCGGCCTGGGCGAATTCCTGGGCAGCGGGCAACTGTTGCTGGTGGCCGACTGGAAGCCCGGGCCGTTCGTCTGCTCGATGGTGGCCGGCTTTGCGGGGCTAATAGTCGTGAGCCTGACAACGCCCCCCGAAACTCCCGATCGGGTGGCGAGGTTTTTCGCGAAGATGGAGAGATCGAGCGATTTTGACGAGTCCGGCACGGCCACCACGAGGGCGGCTGCTCGCGGCGAGGATGACCTGTTGATGCTCGATCTGCCCGGCTGGCTCACGGCGGCGCGGTGGCAGGGATTCTTCCGGCGTTATCGCGAGGATCTCCTCGGGTTCATGCTGGGATGGTTGGCGGTGGGGGGACTGATATTGATCGCTTGGGGACTGATGCAGATCGGCCGGTGAAATAGGATTCGCGCGGTCCCCTCGCTCGATTGCCTCGCGCAAGGTTTCTCATCGGCCGTGCGTCCGTCCTACAGCCGCGGATCGGACTCCTCGCGCGAATCGCCGCTCGGTGGAGTGGATGCCACGTCGCGGCGATATTGGGCGGGCGACATTCCGACAAGCCGCACAAAAACCGCCTTAAATCGCTGGTGGTTCTCGAAACCGCACTTCTCGGCGATCTCGTACAGTCGCAGCCGCGGCGTGCCTGCCCGCGAAAGCAATTGCTTGGCCAGACGCACCCGAATTTCGTCCATGTACTGCTTGATCGTGCAGCCCAAAAACTTGGGAAACCGTTGTTCGAGCCACCGCCGCGACACGGCCACCGCGGCCACCACGTCCTCGATCGACAGCGGTACGGTCGGCTTCTCCTCGATGCGGCGCCGGATGAATTGGGCCGCCGTGCGAACCTCGGGATTGTCGATGACGATCGTGTTCGTCGAGTCGCGGCAGACCACCGCGCCGGGTTGCACGAAAATCGTCTTCCTCGACGCCCGCCCACCCTGCAAGAGACGGTGCATCTCTTGCGCCGCTCGGTAACCGACCTCCCAACCGTTGTTCGGCACGCTGGAAAGCGACGGCCGGCACAGTTCGCAGACGATCGTGTCGTCGTTGGCCCCGACAATCGCCACGTCGTCCGGAATGCGAAGACCCGCCGATTGGCAGAGTTCCATGACGATTCGCGCGCGGTGATCGTGGACGACGAACAGTCCCAGTGGAAGCGGGAGCTTTCGCAGCCGGGCCTCGACGACGTCCATCCACTTGCGAAGATCGTCCGTTCGATGCCGCGAGAGCGGCGCGTCCTCGAACAGACGACACTTTTGTCCCGCCGCCGCGACCGCCTCTTGGAATCCCTGGGCTCGAAGCTTCGAATACCAAGCCCCGCGGCGGCCGAAATAGGCCAGATGCTTGAATCCGCGGTCGAGCAAATGCTCGGCCGCCAGCCGGCCCATCTTGCGGCTATCCGCGAGCACGGTGGGCAATCCGGTCTTTTCCACCTCGGAAGACAAATTGACCACGGGTATGCGGATTCGCCGGGCAACATCCGTGTCCTTGGGCGTCGACCAGAACACAAACGCCGCATCGACGCGGCAGTGTTCGAGCGACCCTAGCGAGATGCTATGCAGTTCGGGATCGAAAAAAAAACGCCAGTTCGCATGACTTTTCGCAAAGTCGACGATCCCGCGAAACATCCGCTCGCGGTGCGGGATCGATAGCGGCCCGACAAAGGCGATAGCTTTCTGTTCTTTCATCATGAGAACCGCGACGGCCCGAGAACTGCGCCCGACAGAAACAGGGGGTTGACCCAATACCAGTCTACCTCAAAACGTGTTTTATGCAATCCTTGGCGTGCGCTGATTCATTAAAAAGAATGCGCTAAAAAACCGTTGAACGCACGGCCAATCGAGCACAGAATAGAGTCCGTCGGAACATGTCGATAGGTGAGAATGGACGAGTTCGTCGAATCGTGCCGGAATCGCCGCGGGGAGCACGACATGGCAATCTCTTTGCTATCCGATATTTCGCGTATCGAGCACGACCCCGAAAACTCCTTTTCCAAGAGGTTGCACGCGGGATCTGTCGTCTCAGAGCACGAAGAGGCTTGATAATCACCCTTTTTTGCCACTTGGGAGCACACGTCATGAGCAGAAGAACCTATTGTCAAGTCCTTGGGGGACTCCTTGTCGCGGCGCTGGCCGTTGGGGCCGTCCCGGCAGCCGCCGAGATGGTCTCGGCCGACTTCACGGCGGGCAACACGACAACCGAAGTCGACGGCTATGCGGGAGTGGCCGGCGATGGGTGGGCAACAGCGTGGGTTAAGAGGAGCACCAGCGGACTTACGGCTACCGCCACCGTTCTCACGGCCGAGGAGGGAACCGAACTCAAGGAGGGGTTAGGCAACTTCTTGTATGTAACGGCGAATCGGGAAGGCAGCACCGGACATGGTGGAGGCGTCATACGAAGCTACAAGACGTCCGGTATGGACCCAATCGACTGGACTAAAACGCACACTATTTGTTTCACGGTACGTATCGATGAAGACGTGGACGCCGAGGGCGCTTTTACCGACGCGGAAGACCGATACATGATTCACGACAGGAGTACTAACGCTGCAGTGCAGAGTGACGGGACTGCCTCCTTCATGATTTCCGGCGCCCCCAAGAACATCGACGAATCTAATCCCAACTTTCCGACGAATGTCGCCGGCGAGTGGACGTTCTACAACGGTCTCGCGCCCGAGGGAAGTTCCACATTTGACAAGACTCGGCAGGTCGATACAAACATCGCCCTCCACACCGATCACGTTTACGATTTCACGATCGTTACGGACCCCGAGACGCAAACCTACGACGCGACGGTCACCGACGTTACCGCCTCGCTGTCTTTCACCGCATACGACCTCGGCTGGCGAACCCTTGCGACTGAGATCCCAGGATACCTCTGTTTTGGGGGTCGTGACGGAGCGAGCACCACGGGCGACACCCGGCAGTTCTCGCTCGACGCGGTAACGATTGTGCCCGAGCCCTCGACGTTCCTGATGCTGATGGGAGCCTTGGCGGCCATGAGCGTTGCGACCCGCGGGCGGCGAGACTGGTAAAGACTGGGGGAACGATGACGAGGCACGCCGGGGCCGTACGGGCCATTGCCTAAGAAAAAGAAAAAGAGGCGATCCGCGTAATTCAGTCACACACTTCCATCCTTTTTTTACCTGGGAGATCATCCATGCAATTTTTGTCTCGCAAGTGGTTTTTGCTTGTTCTTTTAGGGTTTTCCTCCATCCTGTTGACGGCCCTGGTTGCTCCCGGCGCCGTTGTTGTTTGGGACGGCGGCAGCATGGTCGACGACTACTTTACAACCGCTGAAAACTGGGTCGGCGACGTAGCGCCGGCTTCGACGGACGACCTTCAGTTCGACGGCGACGTCCGCACAAACCCTGTCTCGGACGATGTCTTCCCGACGTACAATTCGCTCGCCTTCAACGCCACGGCGTCCGCTTTCACCGTTGACAGCTTCGATCCCATCACCCTGGCGGCGACCACGTACACCATCGTCAACAACAGCGCGGTCCTTCAGACCATCAACGCCCCCGTGGCTTTCGCGGCGGGCGCGCAAATCCGCGCCACCGCCGGCAACCTGGCCCTCGGCAACGTGACGCTCGGCGGAGCCACGCGATTCTACGGCGATGGATTCACGACGACCATCAACGGCAATCTTACCGGCACAAGTGCGATAACCACCGGCTCGGGAACGGTCGTACTGACCGCGGACAACACCGCGACGTACACCGCCGGGGCCATCACCATCGACAACAACTCCGTCCTCCGCCTCACCGCCTCGGGAGCGGCCGGCGCTAACGATAGCACGGAAGCCTCGATGATCTACATCACGGGCGCGTCCACCGAAGGAGGAACCTTGGAACTGGAGGGCGGCATCACCATCGACAAGTGGATTAAACTGCAATCCCGCAGCGGGGATTACGTCGACGTGTCGCACATCCGCAGCACGGGCAACAATACGCTTCGAGGCAGGATTTACACCAGGGCAGGCGGCTCCAATCACAATATCGAGTCCGTCAGCGGACTGCTAACCATTGAGTCCCTCTTCGACCAGATTTTGTCGGGGGCCCGGCTGGTCCGTTTTGGCGGTGAAGGCGACATCAAGATCGCCGGGACGATGACGGGCAACAGCACGATCGCGGATTCGTCGTGGCGGGTTGGCAAGATCGGCGCCGGCACGTTGACCTACGACAGCTCCACGATCAGCTACTTCGGCGACACGGGCGTTTTTGGCGGAACGCTGGAAGTGACCGCAACCGCCGGCTCGGCGTTGGCTCTCTCTCCGAAGATCACCGTCGCCAGCGGGGCCACGCTCGACGTTTCAGCAACCGGCTTGGCGTTGTCCGACACGCAATACCTGCAAGGAAGCGGCATCGTGGTGGGCAACGTGGCCGCCTCGAGTCTCACCACAATTTCGCCGGGAACCATCTCCAACGCCGTGGTGTGGGAGTACACCGAGGCCGCCGGAACGCTTCAGGTGAACGGCAATCTCGATCTGTCGGCCGGCGCCAACGTGATCTGGAACCTGGCCGCGCTCTCGGAAGCCAATCCGGGAACCGATTTTGACACACTAACGGTTTCCGGCGATATGACCCTCGGCGCGACGTCGACGCTCACGCTCGACTTCGCCGTTCTGCCCGAGGAGTTGCGCCCCGACTACGCCACGCCCGATGTCTTCTGGGGCAGCGACCGCAGTTGGAAAATCGTCGACGTCGACGACGCGGCCATCTTGACGGGCGACTTCGCCACGTTGGTCAATGATTCGTTCGCCGGCGTCGGGACGTTTGACACGCGGGTGAGCGGCAACGAGATATTTCTCGATTTCGACTCCGTTTACAACCCGCTGCCGCCGGTTCCCGGCGACACCGATAACAATCGGATCGTTAACGAGCTCGACGCCGCGAAAGTGGCTCAGAACTGGGGCATCTCGGTCACGGGTGGCTTTGCCGACGGCGATTTCAACGACGACGACCTTGTCAACGCCGCCGACGCCGCCATCCAAGCGGCCAACTGGGGCGACCACACGGGCAGCGAGTCGGCCTCGACCGTTCCCGAGCCGGGCATGATCGCCTTGCTTCTCGGCTTGACTTTGGTGGTCCTGCCTCGACGGACGGGCCGATAACAACAACGAATCCTGGGGGGGGAGAGTGCTTTGTGTTCCCGCCGCGCGGGCGGGAACGCGAAACAGGCAAGAGGACGTGGCCGACGTCGCCACGACAAGCGGAGTCACGCTCCGGCAGTTGCCGCCTTTGGCCGTGGCGTGACTCCGCGTTTTTCGCATCGCCGCGCGGCAATGGTCGCCTGTTGCCATAACTATACGGCGCTGCGCATGCACTCACGGAACAGCAGGAGTAACCCCAGATGATTTCTCGTACCCTCGTTATGTACTCGTTGAGCCGGCAAACCAGGCGGCCCGCGTTGTTTCTCCCTGCGATTGTCGGCAAATCCCTCGCCCTGTCGCTGTTGGCAATCCTGGCGATTGCGTTCGCCCCGTGCAATGCCAAAGGGGGAGCGGCCGATTATGTTCAGTCGATCGACTGGTCGAAATACAACGGCATGTTCGGCGTTGACCCGGGCGACGCCTTCGGTCAGTCGTTGGTGGGGATGCTGCAAAACGAAGCCCGCTATGAGCTGAACTGGGTTCCCAGCGAGTACAATCTGGCTAGCAACGCGCCGGGCTTCGAGGGAACGCCCTACTACGACGCCTACACGGATTTTAGTACCTACGGCTACGAGGGGTCGGTTCGACCTCTGGCGGGCTTTGCCTATGGCACGGCCGCTCTGTTAGCCACCGGCACGTATTCCGAAAGCGTGACCGGCATATCGGCCAGCCAGGCGTTGTATCAGACGGAACTCGCCATTCGCGGCGTCGCCTTCGCCCACAAAACCAATAAACCATCGGACCCGCGATTCGGCGGTCGCGGCACGACGAGCAGCACGTGGCAGGCCGCCCATTGGGCCTCCCACACGATGTTGGCCGCGTGGCTCTTGTGGGACGACTTGTCGTCTGAAACGCGCACCGCGGTGGCCGACATGGTTGTTTACGAGGCCAACAGCACGGCGGGCTACACGGTTCCCTATTGGAAGACGCCCAGCGGCGCCACCAACTACTATGGCGACACGAAGGCCGAGGAAAACGCCTGGAACGCCGAATTGCCCGCCTTGGCCCAGGCGATGATGCCGAATGTCCCTGTCGTTGAAGCGTGGCGCGAGAAAGCCTCGGAACTACAAGTCAGCTCTTATAGCCGCCAGAGCGACAACTTCAGCCAGGAACTCGTCGACGGGCGGCCGCTGGCCGACTGGCTCAACGGTTTTAATTCATTCGAGGACGGAGTGGTGATCAACCACAACCGCGTCCATCCCGACTACATGGTGTCGAGCTACCTTCAGGCGTCGGCCGCGATTTATGAATCGCTCGCCGGCCAGTTTATTCCTCAAAGCACCGTGTTCAACATCGACAACGTTTATCACGCGCTCACCGAGTTGAACTTCACACCCGGTCCCGACACGCTTTACGGCACCGGTCGAACCATTCTCGAACCCGGTGGAACCATTTACAAGCGAACGGTCGGCGGGGGATACAGCGCCAACGTTTATTACCCTCACGGCAACGACTGGACCTATCAGGTCACCGATAGCTACCTCAACATCGACCTGGTGGCCGAGTGGCTCGGGCTCGACGAGGGCAAGAGTTTCGACGCGATGGGCTGGGCCCAAGCGCGCGTCGCCGCGATGATTGCTCTGCAAAACCGGCCCGGCCACGACGGAAACATCTATGAAGACGGAGACTGGATCGGCGGCGATCGGGGCGTTGACGAGGACATCTACCGCAGCAACGCGGCAGCCTGGCTTCATTGGTGGTTGATGCAAAACGATCAGATGTCGCCGATCACCGACCACTGGGGCGCATTGCCGACGATTCCCGGCGACACCGACGGCGACAACGTCGTCGACGAAGAAGACGCCGCCGTCTTGGCGGCTCATTGGGGACAGACCGGATTGGCCGGCGGTTTTACCGTTGGCGACTTCAACCTCGACGGCGCGATCAACGCGGCCGACGCCTCGATCCTCGCGGCCAACTGGGGAAGTCACGCCATGGAAGCCACGCCGACGCCCGAGCCGGGCGCGATCGCCCTGTTTTTCGCCCTGGCGATCACGATGCTGCCGCGCAGGATGCGCCGCTATTTACCTTCGCAGAAGTAGTGACACCTCGGCGTTGGAGGGCCGCGCTCCGTCGTGGCCCGGATAAGCCGAATTTCACGGACGCGACGGAGCGCGTCCCTCCATATCAGGTTGGGCTCCGGAACGAATCTCGACCAAATCGACCACCCAACATTACCGCGTACAGCGTGCAAATAACAAAGTTACTTGCCGGGCGGTTTTTGTAGAGTCTCGTCGGCGTAACGCGCGAAGTGCCCGCCAAGATCCTCGCGATATTGCCGCAAGATGCCCTCGCCCAAGCCCTGCCGGTCGCCGCAGCGATAAAGGGTTCGGGCCAGCACCAGTTCGCGCAAGCGTTCGTTCAAGTGGGCGTTTGACCGCGGATTTCCATTTCCGAAAGCCCGATTGGCTTGAGCGATAGTCGTGATTGCGTGGCCCGTCATGCCGGGCCGCCGGAGCAACTCGGCCAGCGGCTTTGCCGCGCTTCGATCGCCGAGCGATTCCAGCGCGACGGCGATCGCCCGATGATGCGAGTAAGGCGAATCGGGGTTGAGCTGCTTGAGTTTTTCGATCAACGGCGCGGCGGCCGCCGGATCGCGAGTCATCCCCAGTGCAATAACCAAAAGATCCATCCGGGTGTAACTGCCTCCGACATTGCCAAACGGCTCGATGTTCTGGCCGGCGTCCCAAGGCGCATCGCGGATGATTTCGACGAGCGTGGCGATTCCGGCCGGGTCGCCGAGCACTCCCAGGATTTTCGCGTAATGGATCTTTGCTTCGCCGGTTGCGCGCTGGTGCGCCTCGCGGAGCATAGGCAATGCCTCGCCGCGGTCGGCTGCCAGAACCACCGCCACGGCGCCGTAGTCGAGCGACGCGGCCCCTTCGATTGCTTTTTCGAGCTGATCGCGGCTCGGTGGAAACGAGTCTTCCGCCTGGAGCACGCTGTCGGGCAAGTTGCCTTTGGCGACCAGCAGTTTTTGAAGTTCGCGGACGTCGATGGTCCGAGGCGGCTTGCCTTGCTCGGCGGCCATGGCGGCCGCCAATCCGGCCGCGTAGCCCTCGTTTTGCATGTCGGATTGCATGCGGACGATCGGCATGGCGTCGGAATCCGCGCTCTTGCCCAATCCGGTCGCGAGGATTCCCTCCAAGTCCTTGGGCAACAAGCACCGGTATGGCACGTAAGACCAGACCATCAGGTGTTTGTCGGGCGAGCGAATCAGGTAGAGCGGATTCACGGCAAAATTGTATTTGTCGTAATTGCTGTGGCAGAGCAGCACGCTATCGGGAAACGCGCGGCATGCGTGCTGGTCGACCGGCGTGAGCACCAGGTCGCCGACGATTGACCGGCGTCCCCGGGTCTGGACGAGCTGCCCCAGATCGTAGGCGTTTCGCCATCGTTGCCGGGCCATGACCAAGGTTCGCCACGTATCGACCAGGTCGGTGTCGTCGGCAAACGTGAAGGCCGTATTTCGGTTGATATCCTCGGGCCCGCGAAACGGCATGCCCGCCATCTGCATGGCGAGGCTGTTCCCGCCGGGCGACATGCACTCGGCGCCGGCCGCCGCGGCCACGTCGGCGTTGGCCGTGGCGTCGATAACCACGTCGGCCATCACCACCGCACGGCCTTGGGGCGTGGCGACGACGACTCCCTTGACCGTTTTTCCATCGACCACGGCG
Source organism: Pirellulales bacterium (assembly GCA_016933425.1). Lineage (GTDB taxonomy): Bacteria > Planctomycetota > Planctomycetia > Pirellulales > Thermoguttaceae > UBA11386. The sequence continues at coordinate 1,415 of JAFGAY010000013.1, read as the reverse complement.
CCGCAGGCCAGCGTGCCAAGCCAAATGTCGACGCCGGCCTTTCGGCATTCGCGCCGCCAGAATTCGGCCTTGCCAAGGCCGAGGATTCTTGCCCCCACGGCGCCGACTCCCTGTTCGACTTCATCGTAGAAGCCGACGCGGTTGCCATGCCAGTAGCGATTGATCCCGCCGATGGTTCCCACGCCCCCTAGGGCGGGCAAATACTCGATCACTAGCGTTTTCGCCCCGCGGCGAGCGGCCGAAATGGCCGCCGGCGCCCCCGACGTTCCTCCACCCGCCACCACCACGTCGTATCGTCCGCACACGGGCAGCGCGCGGGCCGGCGAACTCGCGGTGGGCAAGTCCCGCCGCGTCGGACGAACGCCCGACAACAGTTCGCCCACGTCGCCGCGCTCCGCGTTCGCGCGGGGTGGTTCCACCGCGACCACGACCGACGGGGGCATGGCCAATCCGCGAGCCTCGTCGGCCGCGGCCCGGCCGACGCGCCGTCCAACCTCGATGAACGCGGCCGGTCTCAATAATCGCTCGGCCGCGGCGCGGTCGACGTCCGCGCACCCGCCAAGGAGGTAAATCCTGTCAACTCCGTCGGGCCGAAACGCGCCCAGGTCGATTTTTTCCGCGCCCGGCCAGGGGCCGCTAATGGTTTTTTGTCCGTGCATGGCGTCGGGGGGCACCTGGAACAAGGTCTCCGACGCATCGAGTTGGCGCGGATGAAACGTTGCGTCGCGGGCCGCCTGCTCGGCCTCGGCCAGCGCCGCGAAAGAGTCATCGTTTATTGGAATCGACAAGGCGTATTCAAAGGCCGGCTGCCCGGCGAGTAATCCGCAAATTGGTTTGACGTCGCCGTTGCCGACGAGTCGGGCTTCATCGCTCACGATGACCCAGCGGAACGTCTGAACGCCGGTAGGATAGGGACGAAACCGCGCGCCGGCCCATCGCGCGACCATTCCCCGCGCGGTTGCATCGACGATAATCTTGGCACGGACCGCCTGCCGTCCGTTGCGGTTGGCCATGACGATGCCCGCCGGGTTGCCCTTCGAGTCGCGGAGCAAATCGGTCGCCTGGCAACCATACAGAAATCGAACGCCGGCCGCCAGCAATGCTTCGTCAAGACGGCGTTTCAAGTCCATCGGCAGCCGCGGCTTCTTGTCGCCCAGCAACGTCTTTGCCGTGGGGCCGGCGCACTTTTCGTCTGATTCCACCCACAGACGCATCGTTGCGCAAACATCCTCGCCCAAATAGGGCCGCGGCGCCGCCAGAAAAACGCTCGCTCCGTGCTGCGCCGCCTCGGCCGCCGCCGCCACCGCGCCAGTCGAACCGCCAACCACCACCACGTCCACGTCATAAACGATGGGTATCGCTCGGGCCGATTCGGTCACCGTCGGCCCGACTTTTTTTCCCGTGTCCGCCGCCTG
>JAFGAY010000106.1 GCA_016933425.1 Pirellulales bacterium | reverse complement strand
GACGATCGCCAACAGCATGAGCGCCGCCAGTGCAACGCCGCTCCCTCGATATCCACCGGATCGGATTGCAAATCGAGCTTTCATGGAACCGCGATACAATCAATAAACCGTGGCGTTAGCGTTGAAAAATCGGCAGCGCGTCGTTGGGCACTTGCAGCACGATGCAGGCCATGGCCGTGGCGTAGTCGTCCGTGTAGGGCGACGTCCAATACGGGCCGTTCGGCGCTCGCCGCGCCAGCAGGTCGTCGCGCGCGGCCGCGTACCATTTGCGCCAGCGTTGGCCGCCGGCTTGCCACATGACGCCGGACGCGTAGTACTGGCCATAGTAATAGTGTCCTTGTCGTTGGGCCGGTTCGCCGCCCGGCAAAAAGTGCATCAGATAGTCGAGCCCGCGGTCGATTTCGGGCCCCCGATAGATGCCCGCGCTGAATAAGGCGGCCACGCCGGCGGCCGATCGGGGAAACAGGCTTTCGCCCCGGTCGTTCAGCATGTAGGTGAATCCGCCGTCGGGATTCTGGCACTTTTTGACGTATTCGATGCACCGGTCGATGGTCGTTTTGGGGACGTGAAGCCCGGCGTTCCGCGCGGCCCGCAGGGCCATTATCTGGCAAATGGTCACCGACACGTCGGCGTCGGTGCTGTCGGGCCAATAGCGCCAGCCGCCCTCGCGATTTTGCGAGTCGACGATCAGTTTGACGGCGGCCACGAGCTTGGCGCGCAGCTCCGCGCGAGGCGCCATGCCGTAGCATTCGGCCAGAAACATCGTGGCGAATCCGTGTCCATACATGGGCCCCTGGCTCACGGCGTTCCGGTCGATGATGAAACCGCTGGGTTCGGTCTGGCTCATGAGGTAATCGACGGCCCGGGTCACGTGGGCCCCATAGGCGCCTCGGTTCGGCGTGTTTCCGCCCGCGAGAAACGCCAACCCGGCCAGCGAGGTGACGGCCACGTTGCCTTGCAGGTTGCCCGAGCCGAACGATCCGTTTTCGTGCTGGCGGCCGGCCAGCCACGCCAGACTCTCGCGGACGGCCGCCTCTGTTTTTTCCGTCATGAGCCGCTCGCCGCTCGCCGCGCGCGGTTCCTCCGCCGCGGCCGGCGAGATTCCGGCCAGCAACAGCACGGTAAACAAGAGCAAACGAGTCATGCGGCCTTCCGTTTTCTTCGCGGCTCCGTGGTTTGACGCGACCTGTAAAAACAAATGGCGCTAACCAGGTAGTTGCCAAACCTGGTTCCACCGGGGCAAGCCCAGTGGGGTTTCTTAGCCCCAAAACTCGTGGAAATGAACGTTCTAAGGTTCCGAATATTTCCGTTTTTCCTCCGACAATCGCCGGAAATACTGTTCGATCATGATTTCGTATTGCGGCAGGAATTCTTCGGCCGGGAGTTGGAGCACCTGGTCCCGCTGGCGCGGCGGCAGCTCACCCCAAAGCCGCTTCATCAAATCTCGTGTTTGAGCCGCGTCGACGCGGCGCTGGTCGCCGGACGGCTCTTGGCCGGTTCCCGAACCGGTCTTGCCCGTCCGGTCGGGCGCGGCGCCTTGGCTGGGCCCCGACTTTTGGCCGTCGCACGGTTTGACGCCCGACGAGGGTTTTTGGTTTTGACCAGCGTCGGAAGTCTTGGCGGCGGACCGCGTCGGGCAGCACCGGGAGCCGACCTGTTCGAGCAACCGATCGAGGCTGTCGAGAATCTGCCGTTGGGCGTGCTGCGTCGCCGCGCCGCACTGGGCCCGGCCGAGCATATTTTCAACGTCGCGCATCTGCTGGGCCACCGACAACAGCGGCAGCACGTCTTCCGACACGCCGGCCAAGCCCAACTCGTCGGCCCAAACGGACTGGGGACTGATCCGCGCCGGCGCGAATCCGGCTGCGCGGCCGCGGTCCGCCGGGTCGGCATGGGCCCGATCGACCGGCGAGGAGGGCGCAGGGCGCGGTTCGTCGAACAACGCGTCTTCCGGCGACCGCGTCAGCACCGGATCGGCCAGACCGACCGCGCACCATCCGACCATGATCGCCGGGAGGATCGCCATCCAAACGCAGCGCTGCTTTGTTTTTATTTTCAACATGAGCATGAAAACCTTACTCGGCCTCCACGGCCGGCGCGTCTTCGGGCGGCGTCCGGTCCTTGGCATCATTCTCGATCAGGTCGAAAAGCAAATCGGCCACTTGGCCTTGTTCCTCGCTGAGCCGTTTATACTCCCGCTCGGCCTCGGGCGAAAGGGGCGTTTGACCCCCATAGCGCGATTCCCATTGCTGGGTCCGCGTAAACAAATCCTCTTGAAGCATTTTCAGCAGCCGCAGTTGGGCGACGGCGCCGGGCGCGGCTTGCTTGCCGGGCGGACGATTCTCGGCCGCTCCCTGGGCGCCGCCGGGCGCCGGCGCCGGCGCATCCGCGGTCGACGGCTGCAATGACGCGATCAGCCGCGTCAAACCATTCAGTGCGGCTTCCTGAGCCGTTTGCGCGCGAGCGTCGCTCGCTTGCCGGCCAAGCCAACCCGCCGCGACGGCCATCTGCGCGGCCGACTCGTTAAGCACTTTATGGAAAACCGGAGCATGAGCCAGGGTCGCGGCCAATTGCGACGTCGCGGTTTCGATCGACCGCTGCCGGCCGGCCAGCCGACGCAGCGCCGTCGCGCGGCGGCTGCCGTCGTCGGCCGCGCGCGGTTCGGCGTCGAGCCGTTTCGTGGCTTCGTACGTTTCGCGTTGCCGGGTTTCGATCGACCGGATTGCCGATTCGAGCCGAGCCAACTGCTCGGCCGCGACGTCCGCCCGCACTTGTCGCAGGTGGTTATCCAATCGCCGCGCCGCTTCCTCGAGCGAAGCGAGGGCTCGCCGCGCCGACTCGACGGCCGGTTTGTCCCGGCCGGACTCGGCGGACCGGCTTGCGCGGCGCATGTGTCCCGCAGCCTCGTCGACCGACTCGGCCGGTTGTTGGGCTAATAATTGGGTGAGCAGCGCCGCAAGTTGCATGGCCTCGGCTTGCAATTGCGCTTGCCGCCGACCGAGCGAGCGCCATTCGGCGAGAGCGCTATCGCCCTGGGCCGGTTTGGCCGCCTCGTCTTCCATGCGTTCGCAAAGCAACGTCTGCCGGCGGATCAGGGCCGACAGGAGGCCTTCGGTTTCCGGCAGCTTTTCGGCCAGTCGGGCCAGTTCGTCCTCGCGGCGGCCGGCCAGTAGGGCGAGCACCTCGCGAAAATCGTCGATGATTTTTGCCTGCGACGCCTGGGCCTGACCAAGACGGTTGCGGCCGATCGATTCGCCCGCCGCGAGCATCCGCGAACTAATACCCAGCTCGCGCGATCGGGCGACGGCGTCCGCCACCGTTTTAGCCGCCAAAGGGTCGCGTTCGGCCAGCTTCACGCACGATTCGTCCATTTCCTGCGAGAGGACGTCCAGTTGCCGAGCCAATTCGAGCTGATCGTTGCCGGCCGCGACGAGCCGCGCGGCCGTCTCGGGCGAGACGTCCTCGGGCCTTTTACCCAGCAGGTCTCGCCCCAGCGACTCGGTCCGTTCGGCCAGCGATTCCTGCCGGCGCAACAGCTCTGCCCACTGCTGATGAAACCGGCGGTAATCCTTCCATTGGTTCAACCGGCCCAAGAGACGATCGAGCACGGCGAGCACTTCGTCCTGCCCCGCGCGGGCCGCGTCAAGCGACGCGTCGACCGCCGCCGTGGAAGCCGGGGCATTCGCCGGCGCCTCCGTTTCGAGCCGCGCTTC
>JAFGAY010000105.1 GCA_016933425.1 Pirellulales bacterium | reverse complement strand
CGCCGGGCGAAAAAACCACGGGCCGCGGCAAGGTCTACTGGGGTAAAACGCTCGACGACGTGTTCCGCTCGATGGGCGTCGCGCCCGATGTCGAAATCAGCGGCCGGCCGGGCCGGAGCGTTCCTTGGATCCACCGCCGCATCGACGCGGCCGACGTCTATTTCGTCTCAAATCAGGAAGATTATCCACGGATGATCGACGCCGCCTTCCGCGTCGACCGCAAAATGCCCGAACTATGGCACGCCGACACGGGCCGGATCGAACCGGCCGCCACATGGAAACCGACCGGCGACGGGCGCACAACGGTTCGTTTCCGCCTGGAACCGCGCGGTTCGGTGTTTGTCGTTTTCCGTAAGCCGGCCAGCGCGACCGACCCCATCGCGGCCGTTGCATGTAACGGCCAAACGTTGGTCGGCCCGGCGGGGCCGTCGACAATCACGATCGAAAAAGCCGTGTATGGCATTCTCGACGATCCCTCGCGGACCATCGACGTCACCCGCCACGTCGCCGATCATGTGGCCCGAGGACATCGCTCGGTGCGCGTCTGGAGCACCCTGGGCGGCGACCCGGCCGAAGGACGCGTCAAAACCCTTCGCGTCAACTACCAATGCGACGGAAAATCCATGACGGCCAGCGCCACCGATGGACAAAACGTCCAATTTCCAACAAACGCGGCGCCCGAATGCCCAGCCGGCCGGGTCGAAATTGTCGACGGCCAACCAACGCTCGTCGCGCGAAAAGCCGGCATGTTTGAATTAGAAACGGCCTCGGGCAAACGGTTCCTCTGCGACGTGGCCGACGTGCCCGCGCCGCTGGCGATCGAAGGGCCCTGGACGCTCGAATTCCCGCCCAACTGGGACGCTCCCAAATCGGTCACCCTCGACCGGCTCGTCTCGTGGCCCGAGCACGACAACGAAGGGGTCAAGCATTTCTCGGGCACGGCCGTCTATCGTAAAACGTTCAACATTCCGGCGAATCGGTTTGGCAAGGACAAGCGGCTGTCGCTCGATCTGGGCCATATTGCCGTGATCGCCGAGGTAACGCTCAATGGGCGCGACTTGGGCGTCGTCTGGAAACCACCCTACCGCGTCGACGTGACCGGCGCGGCTCGGCCGGGGGCGAACGATCTGGTCGTTCGCGTGACCAATCTCTGGCCCAACCGCCTGATCGGCGACGAACGCAAACCGCCGTACCTCAAATGGAATCCCGACGGCGGGCCGGCCGAGTGGCCCGACTGGCTCGCCGACGGCGGTCCCGTGCCCGAGACGGGCCGGCGTTCCTTCACGACGTGGCGCCACTATGAAAAAGACTCGCCCCTGCTCGAGTCGGGCCTGCTGGGGCCAGTGATCCTCGAAACCTTGAAAGTCGTCCCCGCTGTCAACCTCCGACTGACAAGTCCACGCAAATCCAACCTGCACCTGTAAAGAATTCCGAGCCACGCCCCCCCATAGTTGTGGCTGGGCTAGTGTTTCGCGGTCTGATCAGCCTGATTTGCCCACCAAGCACGACACACGCCACCGGAAACTCTTTCCCGACAGCCACGCCCGGCGCACAAAGTGCCTGCATCAGGCGATTCTGGCGGTCCGTCGTCTTGACAACGGCACGCCCCCCCGGTTTACTTGCTGTTTTACCTCGCTCCGCGCATTTCGCGTGAATCAACACATGAGAAGGGAGGGTACCCCAATGCGTTTGCACCCACGATGGACCAGCATGGGACTAATTTTTCTTCTGGCAGCATTCTGGACATGCACGGCAATAGCGGAGGTCAAAATGGAACGAATCAACTACAACGGATGGACCAACTGCATCCGAATCTCCAACGGCGCCGTCGAACTGATCGCCACGACCGACGTCGGGCCGCGCGTCATTCATTACGGTCTGGTCGGCAAGGAAAACGAATTCTTCACCAATCCAACCGAGTTGGGTAAGAAAAACGGCAAAGAGTGGCTGGCCTACGGCGGACACCGCCTCTGGTTGGCGCCCGAGGCGAAACCGCGTTCCTATTTCCCCGATAACCAGCCCGTCAAATACGTCCAGGAAGGCAACACGCTGCGGCTCATCCAACCGGTCGAAACCGACAACGGCATCCAGAAGGAAATGACCATCACCCTCGCGCCGACCGGCTCCCATGTCCAACTCAACCACAAATTGACAAACCACAACCTCTGGGACGTCGACGTGGCCCCCTGGACCCTGACGGTGATGGCTCCCGGCGGAAAGGCCGTTTTTCCACAAGAACCCTATTCGCCCCATCCCGACATTCCCGACTATCCGGGCCAGAAAATCGATAAGAAATTCTTTCTGCCCGTCCGGGTCCTCGTTCTCTGGTCGTATACCAACCTGGCCGATCCTCGCTGGGTGTTCACGCGCAAGTACATCGTGCTGAAGCAAGACCCCAAGGCGACCAATCCGCAAAAAATCGGTCTGAGCAATCGCCAGAACTGGGGCGCGTATCTCAACCACGGTCATCTCTACGTGAAACGCAACGTGTACCAGGAAGGGGCCGTGTACCCGGACCACGGCTGCTCGTACGAAACGTTCACCAACGCGGCGATGCTCGAACTGGAAGGGCTTGGCCCAATGCACAAGCTGGCCCCCAACGGCGGCTCGTGCGACTACCGCGAAGACTGGTGGCTGCTGGATGGCGTCAACGCCGAGAACACCGACGAAAGCATCGACAAAAACGTGCTGCCCAAGGTCGAATCGGTTTT
>JAFGAY010000104.1 GCA_016933425.1 Pirellulales bacterium | reverse complement strand
GCGACGCCCAGTTGGCGAAGGTGATTCGTGCAGGCCGCGCGCCGCGCCGCTTCCCGGGCAGCCTGGATGGCCGGCAACAGCAAGGCGACCAACACGCCGATAATGGCGATGACCACGAGAAGCTCCACCAGGGTGAACGCGGCGGAGTCCCTGGGGACGGATGGGGGCGGCTTGTGAGCCCGTGAAACCCCGGCGGAGAAATTTTCTCGATGGAACATATCGGAATCCCCTTGAAAATGAACTAATAGGCAAACTGGCTTACCGGCTGGTTGGGTTGTGAAACCGTCGTGAAAACACGGCAAGGATTCCCGCGCCTATTGCAAGGATCGCCGTGCTGCCCGGCTCGGGCAGGGTGGATGCCGTCTGTTCGACGCCATGGTCCCAGTTGGCGGCCAGAATGGCGGCGTCGGCCGGCCCGACCACGTCGTCGCCGTTGAAATCGCCCATCTCCCAGGTTGCATTGCCGGCGCCCCAGTGTTCGGCAAGCGACAGGGCGTCGAACTGATCGACGACTTTGTCGTCGTTGGCGTCGCCGGGAATCAACGTCGAAAGAACCACGCTGCCAAAAGCGTCGAAAAACATCCCGGTTTGTGGGCCGTTGCCGACTCGCGGGACCTTGACGTAGGCAATCCCATCGCCGAGTCGCCCGTCGAAATCGAACGACTGGGTTTGGAATGTGTACAAGGCGTCGCCGCTGAGCGTGCCGATGCCGAGATAGGTCTCGCCGTCGACGCTGGCCAGAACATCGGCGCTGGCCTTTAGGCCGCCGTACATGCGGATCACCAGGTCGTTGCCCGGCCGGTCGTCCAACGGCGTGGTCCAGTGCATCACGATGTACTCATTCGGTGCGTCGGAACGCCAACCGGCCACGAAATCGTGGCCGGCATCCGCGTCGGGCGGTCCGGTGAGCCACCAGGTGGTCGATTCGTCCATTACGATGCCGCCATAGTTTTGAATGGCGTCGCTATAATTGGCGACCTCGTCCGCCCAGTTCTGGTTGTCGACCAGAACCGCGATACTATCCGTCGCAACCACCGGCACGGCCATGGCCGCGACCACTACGCATATAAACCACTTCATGAAATTGTCTCCATTGCTTGAGATGACTATGGCCAATCGGCCGGCCAGATCGAGTGAAACGAGAATGCCTCAAGTCACGGGCCTCGCGAAAAGTTATATCGCGCGCGGGCGCGACGGCAGCGAGGCGAGCCAAGGACGGTGGGATCGCTCAACGGCTATAATTGCCGGTTCGCGCGATCGTCGTGGAAGAAAACTAGGCAAGCGGTGGAGACCGAGCCTGAGCCGGACGAACGTTCGCGGTGTGAAGAATGCAAGAGGGCGCCGGCGACAAGTCTTGCACCAGCGGCGCCGCAAGAACCAAGGGAGCCGAATCAACCGTCGCGCAACTCCGCGCGACGGCCGAACAGATCGCGCACTGATCCTCGTCGTAGATGGGAATATCCCGACTCGACGAGGGACGATCCATGCCCGGACGACCGTCGGTTGGGCATTGCGCGGCCGGAACGTCGACGCCCAACCACACGACCGAATCGCCCACCCAAACGCCGTGACCACAACCGGGAATCCAGTGAAGCCCTTCGCCAACCCCCGATATGATCGCGAGAAGGGCGATCATGACGCAGGCGATAGGTTTTCGAGCGGCCTGGTGCATGGCGGCGGGGAAAAAGGCGGAATGACGCGGGGCCGGAAATTCATGAGACTGAGTCTCAATAAAGCCAGTTTAATCCCTGGGGCATTGTTCCGTCAAGTAGGTTAGGGCTATTACACTGGTTTGGTCAAATGTCCGTACTCGGTGGAAAGAGAAAAGCGAAGCGAAAAGGAAAGAGTCCGCCCTTCGGTTTGCCCGGTCTGGCTTTCGCCCAAATCTTCATTTGATAGGTTATTAATATTTGTCGGGCCGAGGCAATTCCCTTGTTAGAAAACGACTGGCGCGGCCGATCCGGGGCATTGTGGAGCAAACATGCCCTGAACTCACCATGCCCTTGCAGGGGGAGCCGCCTGATCCGCAACCTTACGGTCGCGGTTTGGTTTGGGGATGGTCAGTTTGTTTGCGCGATCAGGCCGGTTTTGGCTCGGTTGCTTCGTAGATGTGGCCGTTCCAGGCCATGCGCGAGCCTTTTCGCTGTACCCGCTCCAGCAGCGCCGGCGGCAGGCAGCACGAGACGATTTCGTACTCCTCGTCGGACAGCGGGAACCAGACGTCGACTTTGCGCACCAGGCTGGCGAAGCACTCGCGCGCCGCCTGCATGATTTTGTCGTCGTCCGAAAGGCCCACGGCCACGGGGAAGTAGAGTTTGCCGCCGGGGGCCAGATAGCGATGGGCTTGGTGGAGCAGTTCGGTGATCACTTCGGTTCCGTCGCCGCCGCCGGTGGGGACTTCGGACGAATACCACCCGAGCGCCTTGCCGGGCGCGTCGGCAATGCCCGACACGTCGCCGATGATGACATCGGCCTTCAGGCCCTCGGGCAACGGGTCGAAGAGGCTTCCGTGGAAGACGTCGAGCTTGTGGTCGACGCCGTGCAGGCGGGCGTTTTGCTCGGCCAGTTCGCAATGTTCGGCGACCGGATCGACGGCGCAGACTCGCGCCGAGGGTTCCAGCGCGGCCCAAATGGCCAGCACGCCCGTGCCGGTTCCCACGTCGAAGACCAGATCGCCCGGCCGGATTTCAACGATCTTCGAGAAGAGCCGCGAGACGGCGTTAGGCACGAACAGCGCCTCGGGCATCACGTAGAGGTCGATTGCATGGCCCTTGAGCTTGAACGACTGCAAGACGGCCTCCTCGGTTTCCGCTTTCTCGTCATGGCCCAGCATGGGCACTTCCTTTGCAAAAAAGAGTCCGATGAAAAACTCCTTCCCACGCTCATGGCGGCGTCGCCGATTCTCCACGTCACCATAGCAAAAAATGGGGCGGTGGTCCAGCCATTTTTGCCGGCCGCGCGCGGCGTCCTTCCGGTATTTCGTGGCGACAGGGGCATGTTGCCCTAGGAAAAGGGTCCCGGCCGGCCGGACAGTCTCCGTCATCGGCCGGGCAACCGCCGACCGGCACAATCCGTCGGGTTTGCCCGGCCATGCCGTTTTGCCAAGTGTTCGCGCGTCGGCGGTTTCCCGCTATACGCGGCCGGTCGCGAAAAGGTGCGATTTGGCGACAAAAATTGGCCCTTTTTTCGGTGGCTGGGCTGAAGTTGCGTGGGCTGGGCAAACCTCACGCCGCCTCGGAATCCGGCGAGCGAGACTTCGCGGTTCGTCGCGAAAATACCAGTTGCCGGCAACCTTGGGGACGGTCGGAACCGTGTGGGCCGGGCCGTGTAAAACTCCTGTAAAAGTTGGCCGGAAGAAGATGGCGGCCGCCATTTCCAGGTCATCCGCCGAAGAGGCGTTGGCGGAAGATGAAAAAAACGGCGCCTAGAATGCAAAGCCCCGCCCAGAAATAATCCTGGCGCAGCGGTTCCTTCATGTAAAGCACCGAGAAGGGAATGAAGATGCTCAGCGTGACGACTTCCTGAAGAATTTTCAACTGCCCAAGGTTCATCACGCGAAATCCGATCCGATTGCCGGGCACTTGAATCAAGTATTCAAAGAGGGCCACTCCCCAGCTCGCCAACGCGGCGATGATCCACGGCTTGGCCGAGAGGTGTTTCAGGTGGCCATACCATGCAAAAGTCATGAACACGTTGCTGCACGCAAGCAATACGACCGTAATTAAAATGATTCTCATGGACCGTCCGCGCAAACGCCTTGCCTGAGTGAAAAAAACCGGAGCGTGTTCCCCTTGCCATCCCTTTTACAGTGGAATCACGGCCCGGGGAGCCAAGAGTTGGCCCAAGATGCGCTGTTCCAGCGCCGTGTCGCGGCCCAGCGGAATCCAGCATTCGTCGATCGGCACGTCCGTTTCGGGATTGACGACTCGGGTCAAGGAATCGTCGTAGCGGAACAACGAGGCGTCGCCGGTCGCCAGCATCGGCTGGTTGACGGCTTCCAGTTGTTTGAGCACGACCACCTCGACCAGGTAGCCCTGCTCGACGCGGCTCACGTGAACGATCGCCTGGCGGCGGATCGTCTGAAGCGTGCTTTCGAGTCGCTCGTCGAAATTGGCCGAATCGTGCCGCCACGGCTCGAGCATCGTGGCGCCCACAAGGGGAACCGTGTCGAGCCGGCCCACAACGTCCATTTCCGAGATGGGAATTTCCTGGGCGATGTCGAAATAGTCGTCGACCACGTCGACCACGTGTTCCCAAACCTGTTCGGGAGAACTGCCCGCCAGAAGGGCCGGATTGTCGTAATAGACCACTCCCGCTGGCCCGAGCGGCCCGGGCCCATACGGTCCGGACGTGCATCCGGCCAAACAGATCGGGATGAGGATCAGAATCGACAGGCGATCCATCACCGGAGGACTCCCATGCAGAGCATCAGCGCCGCGGCCGAACGGCCGACGAACAGGGGGCGTAGTCTCGCAGGAAGGCTAATGCGACGCAAGGGCAAACAGCACGGGG
>JAFGAY010000103.1 GCA_016933425.1 Pirellulales bacterium | reverse complement strand
CCGTCCAGCGACCTTTTATAGCCGACGCGTCAGAAAAACAGGGAAGCGAATTCCGGGGAGAATTCGGGGGGAGAATTCCTGATACCATGAAAGAGTAAGCGGGGTCTCCAAGAAACGTAAACTTGGCAATTGTTTTCAGTCCGAGTTTACCCGCTATTTCAAGGAGACCCTACGCCCGGGGGAATTCTCTCCCCGGAATTCCCGCGCACGGCGTAGGGTGCTATGCCCACGCTTGCGTGGACATGTTTTTGGTAAGCTTTTAGCCGCCGTGCCTGCGCGGCGGCGTTACGGCGCGACGGCGAAAAACCGCGTTTTCTGGGAACGGTCCACGATCACTTTGACCGGTCCCCAAGTCAGCATTTGCCACTCGGCCTCGTGCCGGCCGCCGCGGACCGTGTGGATTCCTTGGACCTTGGTCTTGACGGGCGGTCCGAATTGCCGGCGCAGGGCGACGACCGACCGTTTCGCACAGGGGCGAAATTCGGTCGGATCGCCCTCGATCTGAAACTGTTCGTCGGGCGTCTTACCGCGGCGGGGAGTCAGTAGGTTGACGAGGCGGTCGGTCGCGGAACGGTCGTTTGCCTCCGACTGGCCCGACGAAGGTTCCCGGGAGTCGGCGTTGCCGTCGTCGGGGGCTTGTGGTTTGCGAATTTGGATCGAGGATGCGCGGAGCGTCCGGGCCGCCTCGGGTCCGAGAAGCGTTCCGACGCAGAAGATTTGATCGCCCTGTCGCGCGAAGCGAACGTCGGCGACGGCCAGATCGACTTGAAGGTTGTCGGCCGGTTCCACTTCGACGGCGCCCTGTCCGTAGGAGACGATCATTTTGCCGCCACGGATGCTGGTGATGCGGCCGATGACGTCGTAGGAGGCGTCCGTCTTGGCGTCGTCGGTTTTCTTGCCGACGTCCTTGTCCGGATCACCGGCGTCGAAGACGGGCTCGGTGATGGGAAAAGCGCCGGGAACGTCTTGCTGGGTGGGCGTGAAGACTTGGATTTTATCGACCGGCTGCACCACCTCCTGGCGGCCGGCGACGCGAGCGCGAAACTTGACGTACATGCCCGGCGCAAGCACCGTTGCGTCCGCTCGCCCCGTCACCATGACGGACGTGTCCTTCGCCACGTGAACAAGCCACCGCTGATTCGCGGGCGTGACGACCTGGATCTTGCCCGATCCAAAAGCGGTAATGGTTCCTTGGAGCGTTGCGCGAACCGCCATTTCGCGGGGCATTTGTGCGTGGACCGGCGAACCAACCGACAGCAGCCCAACGGCGATGAACGCAAGACTCAAGGGGAATCGGGGAAACAACATGGCAAGACGACGCGATGGAGGGAACGGAGAATGGCCTTTTTCTCTCTTAAGCGTAGCGTGAAGCCGCGTATGAGGACAGTGTTTTTTCGAGTTTCTTTCGGGAGACAGACCTTCGTTCCCCCTTTTCGTCCCGTGGCGAACTGCCGTAGAATAGGTAGTTGTCCGGCCGGTTCGTGCCGATTGTGGCGCGAACGTTCCTGATTATGCCAAAGGAGGCGAGTTCTTCGATGTCTTCCGATCGATCCACCGTGACGGTGCCCAAGCTGGTGGCCATGAAAGCGGCCGGCGAAAAAATCACGATGCTCACGGCGTATGATTTTCCCACGGCCCAATTGGTCGATGAAGCGGGCATCGACGTGATCCTCGTGGGCGACAGTTTGGGGACGGTCGTCCAGGGGCGCCACACCACGCTGCCGGTCACCCTGGATCAAGTGATTTATCACGCCGAGATGGTCGGCCGCGCGGCCGCGCGGGCGCTGGTCGTGGTCGACATGCCTTTTCCTTCGTTTCATTTGGGCAAATATAACGCCATAGAAAACGCCGCCCGCGTATTGAAGGAAACGCTCTGCCGCGCGGTCAAAATCGAGGGCGGCGCGGCGCAGGCCGAGGTTATCGAGGGCCTGGTCACCGCAGGGATACCCGTCATGTCCCACACCGGGCTGCGTCCCCAACGCATTCACCAGTTGGGCGGCCACGGCGTCCAGCGCGACCGCGAGCAGTTATTGGCCGATGCCCGGGCGGTCGAACAGGCCGGGGCGTTTGCGCTCGTTCTGGAATGCGTTCCGGCCGAATTGGCCGCCGAAGTCACCGCGGCGATCCGGATTCCGACGATCGGCATCGGCGCCGGCCCACATTGCGACGGCCAGGTGCTCGTGCTCCACGATCTTCTGGGACTGACGCCGGGCCGCGTGCTTCGCCACGTGCGGCGCTACGCCGATCTGGGAACGACGATCCGCGACGCGGCGGCCCGCTATGGCGAGGACGTCCGAAAAGGCTCTTTTCCCGGCGAGGAGCAGTCGTTCCAATGACAAGGCGATTTGACATAAGCGGGCAGGATTATGGCGGTATGCGAGGGAGGGCCACGCTCCGTCGTGGCCGCACGTGATGAGACGCTTCGGCCACGACGGAGCGTGGCCCTCCAGGTCAGGCTGTGTGCGAGGGCTCAGTGCGTGCAAACGAGCATCCTATTTCTTGTCGAACGCGCGGGAGGCCGCTTCGTAGACGTCGATAAGCGAAACGCCGTGGCGCTCGGCCGCCGCGCGGCACGATTCGTATTCCGGGGTGAAGCGGATTTGTCCGCTGGGAAGGCGGCGAATCTTGCCTTGGACGGATCCCCAGGGAGTCGCGACCTCGTGAGGATCACGCCGCAAAACGTGACGCTGAATCCGCTGATGGCGCACGCCGAGAGTCGGTGTTTCGTTGAATACGATCGTTTCCAGCGACGCGGTTTGCTCGGGCCGGCATAACACAGACAGAAGAATGCCCGGACGGTTTTTCTTCATCAAGAGGGGTGTTGTCCAAACGTCCAGCGCGCCGGCCTGACGCAGACGTTCGACACAATAGCCGACCAACTCGCCGGAGACGTCGTCGAGGTTGGTTTCAAGCAGGTAGGCCTCGTCTGTTTCGACGTCCCATTCAGTCGGGCGATCGGTTTCGGTTGTCGTGCCGATCAAGAGTCGCAACAGGTTCGGCTGTTCGGCCAGGTCGCGCCCCCCTGCCCCGCGGCCGATTCGCTCGACGGTCATTGCCGGCATCGGACCGAACCGCTCGGCCAACGTGGTCGCCAGCACCGCGCCGGTCGGCGTGGTCAGTTCGGCCTCGACGTCCGAGGCGATTAGCGGTACGCCTCGGAGCAGCTCAGCCGTGGCCGGCGCCGGGATGCTTACCATGCCGTGCGCGATTTGCATTCGGCCGTGGCCGGTGGGAATGGGCGATGCCACGATTCGCTCGATGCCCAACAGATCGAATCCGACCACGGTTCCCACGACGTCGGCCATCGTGTCGACCGCCCCGAGTTCGTGAAAGTG
>JAFGAY010000102.1 GCA_016933425.1 Pirellulales bacterium | reverse complement strand
GGCGGCGGAACCGTCGAAGTGGCCGAGTTTTCCGGGCCGCATCCGGCCGGGCTGCCGGGAACGCACATTCATTTGCTGGCCCCGGTCGGCCATAAACGGACAGCCTGGCACGTCAACTATCAGGACGTGTTGGCGATCGGCCGGCTGTTTTTGACGGGAAAACCCGACTTTCAACGGGTCGTTTCGCTCGCCGGGCCCGGTGTGGCCCAGCCGCGGCTGATCCGCACGCGGGTGGGGGCCAATCTAACGGAACTGGTCGCCGGCCAGCTTTTGGACGAACAGCCCGGGCCGGGTGGCCGCGGCGCGCGGAGAGGGCTTCGGGTCGTGTCGGGGTCGGTTCTTTGCGGGCGCAAGTCGGAATCGCCGCTGGACTACCTGGGCCGCTACCATTTGCAGGTTTCGGTATTGCCCGAGGCGGCCGAGCGGGAGTTTTTCGGCTGGATCATGCCGGGATTCGACAAGTTTTCGCTTTTGAACGTGGTGGCGTCGAAGCTGTTGCCGGGCCGGCGATTCGCGTTGTCCACCGCGATGCACGGGGGCCATCGAGCGATCGTGCCGATGGGCATGTACGAGCGGGTCATGCCGCTGGACATTTTGCCGACCTTTTTGCTCAAGGCCCTGGCAATCGGCGATCTCGAACAGGCCGAGGCGCTCGGGTGCCTTGAACTGGACGAAGAGGACCTGGCGTTGTGCACGTTTGTTTGCCCGGGCAAGGGCGACTATGGGGTCATGCTCCGCGAGACTCTCTCCGTGATTGAAAAGGAAGGGTAATGCGTCCACTTCGCCGATTGCTCGATTGGGTTGAGCCTTGGTTCGACAAGGGCGGCAAGCTCGAAAAGCTCTATCCGCTTTACGAGGTTACCGATTCGTTCTTTTACACGCCGGCGCGGCCCGCGACCGGTTCGTGCCAGGTGCGCGACGCGATCGACTTCAAGCGGATGATGATGCTCGTGGTGATCGCGGTGACGCCTTGTGCGTTGATGGCCATGTACAACACGGGCCTTCAGGCCGATCGGGCGATGGCGGCCATGGGCCTGACGGCGGCCGGCGGGTGGCGGGGGACCGTGATGCAATGGCTCGGCGTCGGCTACGACCCGGCCAGCGTTCTGGCGTGCTTTGTCCACGGGGCGTTGTATTTTCTGCCGGTTTACGTTGTAACGATGATTGTCGGCGGGTTGTGGGAGGTGCTTTTCGCGCTGGTGCGGCGCCACGAGGTAAACGAGGGGTTTTTTGTCACGGGAATCCTGTTTCCACTGACTTTGCCGCCGACGATTCCGCTTTGGCAGGTGGCGTTGGCCATTACGTTCGGGGTGGTGGTGGGCAAGGAGGTTTTTGGGGGGACGGGACGCAATTTTTTGAATCCGGCGCTCACGGCCCGGGCGTTTCTCTTTTTTGCCCTGCCCCAGGGGATTATCGGCAGCGAGGTCTGGACGGCGGTCGACGGGTTTAGCGGGGCGACGCCGCTGGGGGCGCTGGCCGTGCAGGGAATGAAGGGCATCGAGGCGATCCACGTAACCTGGTCCGAGGCTTTTCTCGGAACCATCCAGGGTTCGATGGGCGAGACGTCGGTCGTGGCCTGTCTGATCGGGGCGTTGATTTTGCTGATTACCCGGGTGGCAAGCTGGCGGATCATGTTGAGCATGTTGCTGGGTTTTCTGGGGTTGTCGACGTTGCTCTGGCTGGTTGGCAGCGACACGAACCCGGCCTTTCAGATGCCGCCCTATTGGCACCTGGTTCTCGGCGGTTTTGCCTTTGGGTTGGTTTTCATGGCGACCGATCCGGTCAGCGCGTCGATCACGCCCTTGGGCCAATGGATTTACGGCGGGTTGATCGGCATGATGGTCATCCTGGTTCGCGTGGTCAATATGGGCTTTCCCGAGGGGGTTATGCTGGCCATTTTGTTCGGCAACGTGTTCGCCCCGTTGATCGATCATTACGTCGTCCAGGCCAACGTTCGCAGAAGGAGCCTTCGCAGTGCCTAGCAACGACACCATTGGCAAAACGCTCGCGGTTTCGGTCGGGGTGTGCGTCGTTTGTTCCATTCTGGTCGCCACCTCGGCGGTCGGTCTGCGCGAGCGGCAGATGATCAACGAGCGAAACGACGTCAACCAAAACATCCTCGCCGCGGCGGGATTTTCGGCGGATGAACTCGACGGCAACCCTCGCAAGATCGACCGGCTATTCAAGGAAATGATCGAGCGAAAAGTGGTCGATCTGGACACGGGCGAGATTCTCGCGGACGTCGATCCCGACTCGATCGACGACGCCCAGGCGGCGAGAAATTCCAAGCAAAGCAAGGCGATTTCGGGCGGCGAGGACATCGCGGGAATCAAACGCCGGCCGAACCGGCGGCTCGTCTACCTGTTTCGCCAGGACGGACAACTCAAGCGGATCATCCTGCCCGTGTATGGCAAGGGACTCTGGTCGACGCTTTATGGATTCCTGGCGCTTGCGCCCGACGGCCAAACCATCGAAAGCCTGTCATTCTACAAACATGCGGAAACGCCCGGGCTGGGCGGCGAAATCGACAACCCGCGGTGGAAAGCCCAGTGGGTCGGGAAAAAGCCGTTCGACGAAAACGGCGAACCGGTAATCGCCGTGATCAAAGGATCGGTCGATCCGGATGGCCCGAACGCCTCGCGCCAGATCGACGGCATTTCGGGCGCGACGCTCACGGGCCGCGGCGTGATGAACCTCGTGCGGTACTGGTTGAGCGACGAGGGCTACGGGCCGGCGCTGGACAAACTGCGCGTAAGCGGGAACTGAGAGAATTCGGAATTTCAGAGTTGAGAATTCGGAATTTCAGGGTAATAGCCGCGGGCGGAAGCCCGCGCGACACACAAGAAGGCCGGGCCGTGACCCGGCAACAAAAACGCTAACCAATTCCACCGGATTGCAACCCGGTCCACGAGCGGCGGGAGCATCGTTCGATGAGCGTGAAAAAAGTCTTGTTCGGGCCGATTCTCAGCGAGAACCCGATCACCGTCCAGGTGCTTGGCATCTGCTCGGCGCTGGCCATCACGACCAAGCTCGAGACGGCGGTGACGATGTGCATCGCGGTCACGTTCGTGACGGCGTTTTCCAACCTGGCCGTGAGCCTGATTCGCAACATCACGCCTTCGAGCATTCGCATGATCGTCGAAAT
Source organism: Pirellulales bacterium (assembly GCA_016933425.1). Taxonomy (GTDB): domain Bacteria; phylum Planctomycetota; class Planctomycetia; order Pirellulales; family Thermoguttaceae; genus UBA11386. Next base: position 6 of record JAFGAY010000102.1, on the reverse strand, counting down.
GACGAT
>JAFGAY010000101.1 GCA_016933425.1 Pirellulales bacterium | reverse complement strand
ACACAACGTTTCTTCGCTTCTGGTGCTTTGGGTTTCTTCGTGTGCTTCGTGATCTTCGTGGTAGATTAGAACCGGGTGGTGTAACAGCAGTATTGCCAAGGGGTTCAATTGATTTTCGATCTTGGACGGTAGACCTACGAAAAATCATGAAATGGGGGAGTGATTTTTGGACATGCGATTATGCTCCGCGCTCACCGCGATCTTGCGGTGAGAAGAGCAAGGGCAATTCGACGTAAATTCGCGTTCCGTCGCCGGGTTTCGATTCGATTCGCGCCGTGCCGCCCAGCAGTCGCGCTCGCTCTCGAATTCCGCGGAGTCCATATTGTTCGTCGCCGACTTTCTCGGGATCGAACCCGACGCCCCAGTCGCGGATTTCGACGCGCACGTGCTGGGCTTCTTGAGACAGGTGAATTCGGATCCGATCGCTTCGGCTGTGTTTTCTTGCGTTGTTGAGGGTTTCTTGAACGGTGCGAAACAAGGCGCTTTCCAGTGGATGGGCGAGCCGCTGTTCCAGGCCCAAGGTGGTGAATTCAACCCGGCCGCCGCCGGCCGTTTCATGGTCCTCGACGAGGTGTTCGATGGCCGGCACGATGCCGAAAGCGTCCAGGACGGGCGGTCGGAGTCCGCGAACCAGCCGCCGGGCCTCGGCGATGCTCTCTCGCAATAATTGCATGCCTCGGTCAAAAACGCCTCCGATTTCCCGGCCGGACAAAAAGCCCGACTGGCGAGCGGCCTCGAAATTGAACAGGGCTCCGGTCAATTGCTGCGAGAATCCATCATGGATTTCAAAGGCGATCAACTCGCGATCGCGTTCGAACAATTCGAGCATCCGCCGCAGCGACTCCTGCTCCTTCCAAACCGCCTCGGCGGCCGCCTTGCGGTCCGTGGAGTCGGTGCAAATCAGCAGCATGTCTGGATTGTGGATACCGTCCGAAAACGGAACAAGCCGCATCATCCACGAAAGGCCCGCGTTGTCAACGACTTCGGCGGTTTGGACCTCGCGCGTTTCAAGCATCCGCCGGCGCGCCTCCGTGAGTTTTGGTTGTTCTTCCGGCGGCAAGAACTCCAGCGCGCTTCGGCCAATAACTTCCGTGGAATCCATGCCGGGCGGCAGCCGATTGATGAACCGGATGGACCAATCTGCGCCGATCACGACGACCATGTCGGGCAGATTTTCGACCAGGCCGCGGAGCGTCCGCTCCGATTCGCGCAGCGCCTTCTGCGCCAGTTTCCGGTCGGTTACATTCTCGACTATTCCGATCACGTGCCCTCCGTCGTCGTTCGACTGGGCGACTCTCAATAATGTCATTCGACACCAGACCAAGTCGCCGTCCCGGTGGAAAAAACGTTTTTCAACCTGTTGTGAGTCGCCGTCGCCGATAAAAAACCGGTGAAGCGGATCTTCTTCGGCCATGTTCTCGGCCGGCGCCACCTCGGCGAGTGCGCGACCAACCAGTTCGTCGGGCCGATGGCCGATCATGCGGGCAAACACTTCGTCGCACTCGATCAAGCGTCCGTCGCGATCGGCGAGAATCATGCCCAACGCCGCGCCGGCCAACAATGTTTGTATTCTGGTGTCGCGCGTCACGGGAGCCCACCATCAGCAAGTGTTGTTACAACGCCGCAAATCCACGCCCCAACGATGGGCCCCTGTGCCGCCGCCTCGCAATGATCCCGTGACGTAGGCCTTATCGCGACCCGGCGAGGTTTCATTGCCGGATTACAACCCGGCCTACATATTCTTCCATATTCTCCCCCCAAAAAACCGAAATGCCCAACCTCTTCCTCTACCAGTATTTCTCCAAATGGATTTGTCCGGGCGACTTTTTGCCGTGTTCGGCAAAGCCCGACTCCTTGAGCAATTCGAGCATGCCTAGGATCATTCCGGGGTGGCCGCAGAGGAACGCATGGGAATTTTCCGGCGTAGGCTGAAAGCCCCAGTGTTCCGCGATGGCGCCGTCCTTCCAGACGTCTTGGCAGAAGCCCGTATGTCCTCGCCATGGAACCGGTTCGTCGGCCGGCTCGCTGATCAGGGGTAGGTACGTCAAATGAGGGCATACCCTGGCCAACGTGGCCAACTCGGCTCGATAGCCCAAATCCCACGAATGATAGGCCCCGTGCACGACCGCCACGCGCCGGTGCCGGTGTTGGGCCAGCGACGAGCGGATCATGCTCATATACGGCGCCAAGCCCGTGCCGGTGGCAAACAACATGACGTGACAGTCCTCCGGGACGCCGTCGAGCGTGAACATGCCCGTAATTTTTTGCCCGAGAAACAACGGATCGCCCACCGCGAGCGCGAACAACCGCGGGGTCAATTCGCCGGAGCGAACCAGCATGACGTAAAACTCGAGATACTCGCGTCCGATGGTGGACGAGGTGATCGAGTAGGCGCGTTTGACGAACTTGGCGGGATCGCGCCGGCCGGTGTCCGCATCCGCGCCGGTGCAACGCTTCGCCGTACCGGGCAGCCCAAGAACGGTGTACTGGCCTGGCCGAAACTCGGAAAGTTCCCACCCGTCGGGGGCCACTTGAATAATCATGAGCCCTGGCGCGACTTCGGTCCGCTGGATCAGGCGTGCGTTCAGCGCGGATTGGTTGACAGCCGTCATGGTTGCTTCGCGAGGGTGAGATTCAGGCTTTCCAAAGACCGTGCAAGTTGCAGAACGCTCGAACCGAGATCTGGCCCTCGGGGGCGGGAAAACGCGCTTCGGGAGCGTCGCCCGGCCGCAAATGCTGGTGCATTGTGCTTCCGCCGCCGGCAACCTCGATCCATTCAATGTAATGGTCGTCCGTCATCGGATGGGCAGCGCTGCCGACGGAGACTTTCAACTGCGCGCCCAGTCGCTCGACCACGGGCACGTGTTTTTCGTGTGCTGCGTCGGTCGTGTTTTCGTTTTGTAGGACCATCGGCCGCCCACAACACACGAGCGTCCCCCCCCCGGCCCGCAATACCTCGACCATGTTGCCGCAGATCTCGCACAAATAGACTTGACGCTGTTGGGTCATGACGAATCCTCCTGATGGACCATAGCGTTGGCCGTGATTCGCTTGCCTTACCAACGCGGAACGTCTTGAACATCCTATTTGTACACCAGTCAGCCCTCCGAGGGAAGCACGCCCCCATGTCTCACAACAAGCAAGCAACCTTGTAGTCGCCGGTTTTGACTTTTCGTGCACCGGCTCGGAAAATTGGGCAAAGGGACGAATAATTTCGAGGATATACAATCCATAAGGTAATGATTCATTTTGGAGTGTCTCATGGATCATGGAAAGCGGAAGGGGGCGTTGACGTTGGTCTTGGCGGTGGTCGCGCTGGTCGCCGCGTTGAGCCTTGGGATGGTCGCGGCAAGGCCGGCGGCGGCCCAATCGGACGGCGTGGCGTCGCTGCCCGAGGGACTTGCATGGCTCAATACCCATCGGCCATTGCGTCTGGAAGAGCTACGCGGCAAGTTTATCTTGATGGACTTTTGGACGTACTGCTGCATCAACTGCATGCACATCTTGCCCGAGCTGAAGCAGCTCGAACAGGATTACCCTAAACAATTGGTCGTGATCGGCGTCCACTCGGCCAAGTTTCAGACGGAGAAAGACCGGGACAATATTCGCGAGGCGATTGACCGTTATGAAATCGAGCATCCGGTCCTGGTCGATTCCGACCTGAGCGTCTGGCGATCCTACAACGTTCGGGCGTGGCCCACCGTGATCTTGATCGATCCGGTGGGCAAACCCATCTGGCGTCATGGCGGCGAAATCACGGCCAAGCAAGTGGGCGCGGTGTTGGACCGAGCCATTCCATTTTATCGGCGCAAGGGCTTGCTGGACGAGCGGCCGCTCGAGCTTGTTCCCGAACGGACCGCCGCGACTCCCTTGCGATTTCCCGGCAAGGTGCTTGCCGACGGGCCGGGCAACCGCCTGTTCATTGCCGACAGCAACCACAATCGGATCGTGGTTGTCCGACTCGACGACGGAACGCTTGTCGACGCAATTGGTTCGGGCCGCTCGGGCCGCGCCGATGGCGACTATCGCACGGCACGATTCAACAAACCCCAAGGCATGGCCCTGGTCGACGAGGCCCTCTATGTGGCCGATACCGAGAACCATTTGATTCGCAAAATCGACCTGCGTCGGGGCGAAGTGTCCACCATTGCCGGAACCGGCGAACAGAACCGCAAAATCCCGAAGCGATTCAGGAACTCGGCGCCCCGGAAAACGGCCTTGAGCAGCCCATGGGCTCTCTGGCGTCATGACCAGCATTTGTACATTGCCATGGCCGGGCCCCACCAGATTTGGCGTATGACGCTTTCGGGTAAGTCGATTGGTCCCTATGCGGGCAATGGTCGTGAAGACATCGTCGACGGGCCGTTGTTGTCGAAGGAGCCTTTCGCGCTTGGCCATGCGAGTTTTGCCCAGCCCAGCGGCTTGGCTTCCGACGGCACGTGGCTTTACGTGGCCGACAGCGAAGGAAGCTCGATTCGCGCGGCGCCGCTGAGCGGAAAAGGCGACGTGCGAACGGTTGTCGGCACTTCATCACTCCCTCAGGCGCGCCTCTTTACGTTTGGCGACGTCGATGGCCCGCCGGATCAAGCCCGACTGCAACACCCCCTGGGCGTCGTGTTTCATGGGGGAATGCTCTACGTCGCCGACACCTACAACAACAAGGTGAAGCGGATTGAGCCCGAAACCGGCAAGGTGGCGACTCTCGCCGGCGACGGCCGGCCTGGCCAGGGCGACTCGCCCGCTCGGTTCAACGAGCCGGCCGGGATCACGGCGGCCGGTGGAAAGCTTTACGTGGCCGACACGAACAATCATTTGATTCGCGTCATCGACCTGGAGCGTGAAGGGCAGGTGTCCACATTGCCGCTCCCCGGTCTCGACCCACCGTCTTGGAATTGAGAAACACCCTCTATTGGGGTAGTTCATGCCTTATAGGCCGGGTCACGATCCGGCCTATAGGGTTTTGTCCGAGCAAGCTATTGCAGGGCTTTCGGGAATTGCTAGAATCACGGTAATACGAAAGGTGAAAACGTAATACCACCACAGTCCAGCCATTCCGGAGGTTAGCACGACATGAGAAAACGCCCACGGTCTATTTTGCAGTGCATGGTTTTCGCAGCCGCCGCGCTGATTGTTTTTCTGGGCATCTCGGTCGCCGTCCCGGCATTCGAGCCGGCCACGTTGACCGAGGCCGAGTGGGCGTCGCTCGACTACACGCTCTTCAGCGAAATGCAGGCCCTCGACGGAAGCGGCAATTATATCTGGGGACCGCCCGTCCAATATTCCTGGACTCAATACGCGCCCGACTATCCCCAGGCCTACAAACTCCGCGGCGTCGTCCTGAACGATCCGGCGAAAATGCTCGACTCTACTGCTCAATATAGCGAAGGTCCCAAAGGCGCCTTGGGCGGTCTGTGGCAGGTCTACATTCAGACCACCGAGACCGATCCGCTGGTCGACTTCGGCGGCGCCGCGCTCTGGATGGGCCAAAACTATGGCAACCACCCCTGGCACTATCCCTATTATTCCTATAGCTACTCGAACGAGCAGTGGATTGCCGAGATCGCCGAGCTGAACTATCCCATCGACCAGGCGACCGGCCTGCCGGTCACCGAGCCGCTTCGGCCGGGCGACCTGATCGAAGTGCGCGCCCGGGGAGCGGTCTATTACAACGGAAAATTCAACTGCAACGAGGAGCACACCAACGAGGAATACCGCGATTTTCAAATCATCGTTCTCCAGCGCGACGTGCCGATCGAGCCGGTCGATATCACGCTGGCCGACGTGAAGTATTCCGACAATTCGTTCATTGTCGACTATTCGCGGGCCACCGGCGCCGAGTTCTACCAGTCCCAGTATGTTACTCTGCATAATGTGACTATTGACTCCGTTACTTCCTGGGGCACATACGGCGGCATCGTTGTCACCGACGGCGCCCGCACATTCGACATCAAGTTGGGCTACAATACGGCCTTCGACGGGGCTGAGATTCCCAGTGGAACGTTTGACATCACGGGCATTTTCGACCAGGAGGGCACCTATCGCATGTGGGCCACGTCGCCGGCCGACTTCACGCCGTCGTCGGCCCTGATTGCCGGCGACGCCAACGGCGATGGAACCGTCGATGAGGATGACGCTTTGCGGTTGGCCGCGCACTGGGGTCTGGGGGACGACGCCAGTTGGTACGACGGCGACTTCAACGGCGACTACCGCGTCGACGCGGCCGACGCCGCGATTTTGGCCGCCAACTGGGGTGAAACCGCCGCGGAGGAATCGCCCGTGCCCGAGCCGGGCGTGCTCGCGCTGGGTTTGATCGGAGTGGTTGCGATTGGTTTTGCGTGTCGCGGCAGGCAATGGTGTCAGGCACGGGGTGTATGAGCTACGGGGACTCGTTTTTTTTGTCAGGCACGGGGTGTATGAGCTACTCAAGCTCGTTTTTTTGTCAGGCACGGGGTGCCTGACCTACAAGGAAGATATGCGGCGGATTGGTTTTACCTTGATTGAGCTTCTGGTGGTGGTTGTGATCATCGGGGTGCTCATCGCGCTGTTGCTGCCGGCGGTGCAGGCCGCGCGCGAGGCTGCGCGGCGCGTCCAGTGCGCCAACAATCTGAAGCAGATTGGGTTGGCCGTTCACGGTTATCACGCCGCTTGCGAACGGTTTCCGCCGGGCAACGTGCTCAAGGCGGCGGGATACTGTCCCGGCGCAAGCGGCGTCGAACTCGACGGCGGGGCCAATTGGCTGCTGGCGATCTTGCCCTACCTCGAGCAAAATCCGCTGGCCGCCATGTACGATCTCGACGCCTACAACGAGGCCGTCATCAATCAACGGGCCCGCGAAACGTTCGTTCCGGTTTTTGCCTGCCCGTCGGACGACGAGTCCGACATGCCGGTCGTGCCGGCTTACGGCGCGGCGAGCGCGACGGAATTGAATCTTCCCTACATGCCCGGCTCATACCGCGGGGTTAGCGGGCGGAGCGACGGCGGGCGGTTTCTCGATTCCTCACAGACGACGAGTTATCCGGCGGAGTGGCGCGGACCGATCCACGCCGTTGGGGTCTACGATTTCGAGTGTGAACGAATTCGCGACGTGGCCGACGGACTTTCGCGGACGCTCATGGCCGGCGAGTCGACCACGCGAACCAATCCCGGCTTCCGCACGTTTTGGGCCTATTCCCACGACTACTTCTCGATTTCCGCCGTTACGCCGCAGAGCCGGATTCTGTTGGGCGATTACGACCGATGCGTGGCTGCCGGAGGCTCCGGGCGTGAAAAGCCGTGCAAACGCGGCTGGGGCAGCTTTCATCCGGGCGGCCTCCATTTTCTTTGCTGCGACGGAGCCGTCCATTTCGTCGCCCTGGCCGTCGACGTCGAACTGCTCGCCCGAGCAGCCACGATCGACGGTCAAGAAGTCATTGAACCGCCGTGGGAAAAGTAAAAAAAGAGTGAAGAGTAAAGAGTGAAGAGTAAAAAGAATTCTTCACTCTTCACTCTTCACTCTTCACTCTTCACTCTTCACTCTTTACTCTT
>JAFGAY010000100.1 GCA_016933425.1 Pirellulales bacterium | reverse complement strand
GGGATTAGGGATTAGAGGAGCATTTTCCTCGACACCTTTTCCCGACGCCCTAATCCCCAATCCTCAATCCCTAATCCCCCGAACACCATGAACCTCACTCCCGAACAAAGAACCATCGGCAAGGATAACTTCGCCGCCGCCATCGGCAGCAAGAAGGTCCGCGGCGATTTTCTGGAAAAAGGCGTCCGCAAGGGAATCGCCTCCGGCAACGGCCTGGGATCTTACTACTACGGCTACGACAACTCGATCAACGACCGGTTGCGCGTCGGCGTTCTCGGCACGGGCGACGAAGGGAGCGTGCTGATTGGCGCGATCAATCCGGATTTTGTCGACGTCGCGGCCATTGCCGACGTTCGCCCTTACAACGTCCACCGCGCGTTCCACGGCGACTACTACAGCGACACGGCGCTGGCGGTCCGGCCGGGACTCATGGCCAAATACGGGTGGACCACCGAGGATCAGGCTAAGGAGCACGTCAAGGTCTACGCCGACTGGCGAGAGCTGATCAAGGACGCCGAGAAGCTGAACCTCGAAGCGGTGATCATCGCGCTGCCGCTGCACCTCCATGCACCGGCGGCCATTGCCGCCATGCAAGCCGGATTGCATGTTCTGACCGAAAAACTTATGGCCCACAGCGTCCACGAGTGCAAGGAGATGGCCCGGGTCGCCGAAACAGCCAAGGCGCGCGACGGAGCCCCGCTCCATTTGGCCACCGGCCACCAGCGTCACTATAATATTCTCTACGACAACGCCTACAAGTTGATCCAGGCCGGCCTGCTGGGCGACTTGCACTACATTCGCGCCCAGTGGCACCGCGGCAATTTGCCCGGCGGCGATAGCTGGCGCCAGCCCATGCCCCACGACGTCAAGCCCGACGACTCCCTTTCGGGCAAGCTTGCCGGCGAGCTGGCCGCCTGGCAACGGAAGCTCAAGGATCCCAAGGAAAAAGCGAATTGGGGCCTTTGGCGGAAGCGCGTCGCTCAGAAGGAAATGCAAATCGCCGATGCCCAGATTGCCGATCTGGTTGAAAAATACGGCTATCAAAAGATCGAAGTTACCGACGGCGGCAAGCAGCTTTACCGAGGTCCGGCCATCGAGGAGCTGATTCGATGGCGTCTCTGGAACCGCACCGGCGGCGGGCTGATGGCCGAACTTGGCTCGCACCAGTTGGACGCCGCCAGCATTTTCATCTCAGCCATGCACGGCGGCAAGAAGCAACACCCGCTGTGCGTCATGGCAGCCGCCAATCGGCCGCTGTTTCCACCCGACCGCGACGTCGAGGACCATGTTTATTGCCTGTTCGAGTTTCCCGCCCCCGGCTACGATCCCAAGGATCCGCTCGATAGCCGCAAGAAAATCACCGTCGCCTATGCTTCGATCAACGGCAACGGATTCGGCGGCTACGGCGAAACGGTTTTCGGCACCGCCGGCACGCTGTTGGTCGAACAGGAAAAGGAAGCCATGCTCTTCCGCGGTTCGGCCGTCGACGAAAAAATTCGCGTCGTCGACAAGAAGAATAAAGCGGGCAAGGTCGTCGGCGCCGCCCTGGCCGCCGACTCAAACGGCGACGCCGCGGCCGACGCCGCCCTGGGCGGCTACGCTTTCTCGGGCGACATTAGCCGTGGCTACACCGAGGAAATCGAGCACTGGGCCTGGTGCATCCGCAATCCGGCCCCCGAAAACAAGCCCCATTGCCATCCCCGGGTCGCCCTGGCCGACGCGGTCATCGCCCTGACGACGAATCTCGCCGCGCGCGAAGGCCGCCGTATTGAATTCCGACCCGAGTGGTTCGATCCGGCGAGCGATGAAACCCCCGACGCGAAGGGATAACGTCCTCCGGCGTCCTTGAAGCGGGGCGGATCTTGCGGTATCTTAGCTCTCAGCCGTTCATTCCACGGCCCCCTGTCCGTGGAGAGAGAATGGCAATTACCCGCGGCGCGGCCACATAATTCTTTCCCGTCGGGCTCAGGAGATCGTCATGGAAAAATGGCCAATCGGCGTTTTTGCCAGCATTGACGCGGGCCTTGGCGTCCACTTGGACGTCGTCCGCGAATTGGGAGTTCCAACCATCCAGCTTCACACTCCCGCCAAGCCGTCGCGCACCAAGGAGAAGGCCGAAGCGTTTCTCGGCGTGCTGCGCGACATGAACGTGGCCATTACGGTCGTCTTCGGCGGTTTCGAGGGAGAAAGCTATGCCGACATTCCGACCACGGCCCGAACCGTCGGCCTTGTTCCACCCGAGACCCGGGCCGCCCGAACGACCGAAATGAAGGAGATCGCCGATTTCGCGCGTCTTCTGGGCGTTGACGCCGTTGGGCTTCACGTTGGATTCGTGCCCCACGACTCCGGTGATTTGCTCTACCAAGGCGCGGTGGCCGTTACCCGCGATATTTGCGATCATTGCCGGGAAAACGGCCAGCGGCTCCATCTCGAAACGGGCCAGGAATCTCCCGAGAGCCTTCTTCGCTTTCACGATGACGTTGGCCGCGACAACCTGTTCGTGAATTTCGACCCGGCCAACATGATTCTCTATGGTTCGGGCGAACCGATCGAAGCGCTCCGCAAAGTGGGCCATCTCGTTCGTAGCGTCCATTGCAAGGACGCGAAATGGGCGTCCAACCCGGGCCGCGAGTGGGGCCGCGAGGTCCCGTTGGGCGAAGGCGACGTCGGCATCGACGTCTTCCTGCGAACGCTCAAGGAACTCGACTACAACGGTCCTTTAACCATTGAGCGTGAAATTCCCCAGGATCCCCAACGCCAAAAAGAAGAAATCGGCCGCGGCGTCCGGCTGCTCGATGAGCTTAAAACGAAGATTCTTTGACTTCAACGGATGAAATAATGCCACAACTCTCGGTCACCGTGCCTCATTCACTGGATCGCGCCGAGGTCGTCTCGCGTCTGCAAAGTGAATCCAACATGCTGCGTTCCTCTTTTGGCGACCGGGTCCAGGATTTCGAGGAAACCTGGAACGATCACTCGTTAGCCTTCCGTTTCAAGACGTTCGGCATGTCGGTCGACGGTCGAGTCGACGTCGCGCCGAGCGAGGTTCTGGCGACCGCGAACTTGCCGCTGGCCGCGATGATGTTCAAAGCGGCGATCCTGGAAAAAATGCGCGACGGGCTGGAACGCATTCTGCAATCGGGCGAGTAGGCCGCTCGCGCGAACCCAAGAATTCTCCGCGCCGGCTTCATGCCTTGGGAAGCGGGATTGGCGGATGTCCTTTTGCCGTTATTCGATGCATTCCCGTCGGGTACACGCCCTTGGAAACGGAAATGTTTGCCAGCAACCCCTTCAGGTTGCCTGACTTTGGATGGGTTCGTTAACCAGCGTTTCCAGCGTTTGAACGAGCGCGTCATTGACGAACGGCTTCACCACGAAATCCGTCGCGCCGATCTTGAACGCCTGCTTGAGTATGTTTTTCTGGTCCAACGCGCTGACAACGACGACCTTGGCTCGGGGATCGATTTGAAGAATCCCCTCGAGCGCATGGAGTCCGTCATACTCGGGCATGACCAGATCGAGAGTGACCGCGTCGGGGCGCAGCCGTTCGTATTGCTCGACGGCCTGCTGTCCGTTCACGGCTTCGCCCGCGATCTCCCATCCGGCCGAAGTGACCGCGTCCTTGATAATTTCCCGAATAATCAGGGCGTCGTCGACAATGAGGAGTCTTCGAGACATGGTGGTTTCCTCTGGCGGAGACAACGTTGTCGGTCACGCGGGCAAACGGCGCGTCGGGCGTCGTTCGGACGTGGCTGTCGTTGTTCGCTCCTTTTGCCTATGGATTTTAGTTCGTGATGGTGAAATGATGAAACAGGTTATTGCAAAACGCGGGCCGGATGTCCCGCCATCTCGATCGTGAGACTCCCTGTTTGACAATCGAAGGAGACTCTCCGCCCCTTGTCGCCCCCAACGTCTTGAGCCTTGATGGGAATTCCCTGCTCTTGCAGAAGCCGCGTGATTGCCTCGATGTTGGCGTTGCCGATTTGCAGGGGACCCGATCGGCCAAAAATATTCGCTCCACCGGCGAGTCGGGCAACCATGCTTTCGCGCGGAACGCCGGCCTCGTCCATCATTCGGAGCATTTCGGGAATGGCCGTGTCGGCAAACTTGCCGGGAAGGCTGTTGCGGCCGCTCGATTGAGCCAGGATGATGTGGGCGAGAACCCCCACGTCGTGTCTCGGAGCGTGCAAAGTTACCGCAACGCACGATCCAAGCACTGCCGTGAGTCGCGTCGCGCCGCTGCCCAGGGCGATCTGACCCATGCCGACATGCTGGTCGGTTTTCGATTTAAGTACGGTTGAAAACACCATGATGCGGGATCTGGGGATATAGGGATATGGTGGTTTGGGAATTCGTAAATTACGTGGATTTTTTCGTCTTGAGGTGTGAGGCCGATCGCAGGGCGTGTTCCATCGAAAGGCGCATAGCGTCGGTGGGCACGAAAAACACCCGCCAATTCAACTCCTCGCCCTCGCGGTGGAATCCTGTCCGGCAAATGAGCACCTGGTCCGAGGTCATGGCCTGGGCCATGAGCGCCTGCTGGAGCACACTGGCGCCGTAATCCTGCAGGAAGTACGGCGCCGAGGGAACCAACTCGACGTCGATCAGACGCGTCAACGCATTCATGTAGGCGCAGCCCAGGATATTGCCCGTCTCCGTCAGGGCTGACTTCTCGAGGTTGGTCCATTCGGGTTCGGCGCTCACCTCCTGTCCGAGCAAGGCGGCCGCCAACTGCCGGCCGTTGTGGTTGTCGAACGTAAGAACCATCTCGCCGCCTACCTCCCCTTCCAGGGACAGAACGACCATCGTGAGGAGTTCCTCGCCGACATCGATCTCCGTGCAAACGTCTTCCAACGGAATTTCTCGGACTTCGTCGAGCGACAGGGTGATCAGCCCGTTCGTCCAGCGGCACATGGCCGCCGAGGCGTCGTGGGTGGCTGATGCAAATAGCTGGTGCAACAGCTCGAGCGTCCCCGTCGTGGCGCAAGTTTCATGGGTCATGGTTGGTCTCACGCGGGATAGGGAAATAGGGAAATGGATTTAAGCATTCAGGACGGGAACTTGGTTTGGTTGAGCGGCCATCGCGATCACGGCGGCCAGATCCAGGATCAGGGACACGCGGCCGCTACCCAGCACGCTCGCGCCCGAGATTCCCGGCACGTTTTTGTAATTTTCGGCCATCGATTTGATGACCACGTCTTCCTCGCCGAGGACGCGATCGATAACCAGGCCTATCTCTTGCTCGCCGTCGCCGACGATGACGAGCGTGCACTGGCCTGGACAAGAGCGATCGGACGACGCCATCGTTCCTCGCCACTGGAATACTTCGTCGAGATGCAAGAGCGAGACGACTCGCCCTCGCACTTGCGCTGTCATCTTGCCGTGGACGGTTGCGATGTCCTCCGATCCGACCTTGACGATTTCGACCACCGATTCCATCGGCATGGCGAAGACGTCGCCGCCCAGCTCGACCATCAAGCTGGGAAGAATCGCCAGCGTCAAGGGTAGTTTGATGGTCACGGTCACGCCGCGGCCGGGCGTGCTGTCGAGTTCGACCGTGCCGTTGAGCGATTCGACCCGCGATCGGACGATGTCCATGCCCACTCCGCGCCCGGAAACTTCCGTCACCTGTCCCGCGGTGCTGAAGCCGGGCAGCCAGATCAGATTAAGGATCTGTTGCGGAGTCATTCTTTCGGCGTCGCGGCTGTTGATGAAGCCTTTTTCGATCGCCTTGTCGAGAATGCGGTTTGGCTCCAGACCTCGGCCGTCGTCGCTGATCTGAATCAGCACGCTGTTTCCGCGGTGGAAAGCGTCGAGCGTTATGGTTCCCTCGGCCGGCTTGCCCGACCGAACCCGATCTTCCGACGGTTCGATACCGTGGTCGGCCGAGTTGCGAACGAGGTGAATCAGCGGATCGCTCAGCTCATCGATCATGCGCTTGTCCAGCTCGGTATTTTCGCCGTGAATCTCCAGGCGAACCGTCTTGTCGTTCGATGCCCGGGTAATGTCGCGCACCACGCGGTGAAATCGGGTGAACAGCGGTCCGATCGGGACCATGCGCGTTTCCATGACGTTTTTCTGGATGTCGTCCGCGACCCGATCCAGTTGCTGGACGGCTTCCTCCAGCTCGTTGATCGAGTTGTGCATTTTATGGAACGACTCCATTTCGCGTCGGATCGCGTCTAGTTGGCCGTGAATTCGCCTGGCCTGGGCGGAGATGGAGCCGATGTCCGCGTCGAACGAACCCTGATGGTCGCCGCTGTTTTCCAGTTCGGCGATTCGGTCTAGTGACTCGAGTACGTTTTTCAGCGCCAACGACGAACGCTTGTTGCCCAATATGGTTCGCTGAAGATCGCTGATTTGGGCAAATCGCGCCTTGCTCACGACCAATCGTCCCGCCAGATTCATCAATTGATCCAATCGGTCGACGTCGACGCGAAGCGTCTCGGTCGGTTTGCTGGTGGATTCAACCGAGCGGCTTCCGCGATCTTTGCTGCATGATTTCGAGGGAGCAGTGGGAGGCACCATCACTGCTGCGCCACGTTCGGGCGATAAAGCCGCGGCGACTGAGTCCTCGGCAAGGTTCGCTTCGTGATGAACGCCGCCGGAGGCCGCCGCATCTTTGCGCGCTGTCTCTATTCGAGAGGCGTCGCCGGTCACCGCGGCGGACAAAGCCTCTACCACGGATCCCACCACTCCGGCCGTCTTCAGCGCGTCGTGGATCTGACGTTCGGGCCGTTCCGTGGCCAACCCAAACCGGATGCAGTTGAGCCGCTCAATGCTGTCGAGCCGCTCGATCGGCGGATCAAAATAACACACGTTGCCCACGTTCGACAGCTTTTCGTAGAGCAATTCGGCTTTCAAACCAACCAATGCCAGGTTCGACTGGAATGTCGCGACGCCGACGTAAAGGGGAATTCCGATGGGAGCGACCGCCATGACGTCGCGTCGAAGCGCGCCCGAAATGGGCACCAACATCGATTCTTCGGCATGGCCGTCGACCGGCTGGGCTGCTGCGGCGTCGCCCAGGTTTGTTTCGTCGGCCATATGGATCCCCGGTGGCTCGGCGACGTCCATTGCCGGACCGTCGTGAGGCGGCCTCGGAGACGGTTCCGGTCGGGGTGCCGAAGCCTCGCCAGCCGGAACGACCGGCGTTGAAACGTCTCCGGCCGCCTTTCGCCGGGCCTCGTCCAACGCCGCGGCCAATTCGGGGAAACGATCGCTGGGAATCACGCCCTGCTTCAACCCGGCCACGTGGCCGCGAAGCCCATCGATGCACTTGAGCATCGCGTCGGCAACGTCCGGAGAGAGAGTGTGTTCCGACTCGACAAGTTCTTGCAAAAGATCTTCCATGAAGTGCGCCAGTTTGGCGGACCGCGTCAGTCCCACCGACGCCGCCGCTCCCTTGATCCGATGCGCGATCACCATCAGGCTTCGCAACTCGCTGAGCGAACCGCCATTTTCCGACTCAAGCAAGGTGTTCGTCAGTTGGTCGAGGGCAAGGTCGGCTTCGTCAATGAAAATCGGGATGAACCGCGAGGACATGTCCGCGTCGTCGACCAATCCGTCAAATGCGTCGGTAACCCCCGATATAACGACTTTCGGCATGACGACTTTCGGCTTGTCGTCTGCGACGTCGCGCGCTGGGGGCGCCGGGGCGTCCGACCGGCTCACGGCGACGGACGCCGTCGCCCCGAAAACCGGCTCGTTGCGCCGTGGTGTCTCGCTCGACGTTTCCCGTTCGGCCGGCGATTCTTCCACCCCGCTCAATGCATGCGCGATCTGTGTTTCGATTCGGCGCAATACTTGCTCGGCGTGCCAAGGACGCGACAAATCTCCCGTGTCCGTGCCCGCCTCGCGGAGCAATTGCCCCATTCGGTCGAGAAGTTCCTCATATTGGACGGCCGGAGCGTCGGGGTCCTTCAGCCCGTCGATAAGATTGCTCAAGCGATCGATCGCCTCGAACAGAAGCTCGACGATTTTGCCGTCGAAGTCGAGCTTTCCCTTGCGAGCGGCGTCGAATACTTTCTCGATGTGATAAACCAGATGCTCAATCTCATCGAGTCCCAGCATGTTCGACAGCCCTTTCAGGCTGTGCGACGAGCGGAACAAATCACGCAGAAGATTATCGACGGATTGCTGCAGGCGTTGTTCGACCGGCAACCTTGTCCATTGGTCCAATTGGAGCAGGTTTTCATTCAGCGCTACAAGAAGCTGCTCCGACTCGCCGAGAAAATCTCCCAGCAAGCTTTTGTAGAATTCATCGTGGGCAGCCGCGTCGAACTCGCTCATCCTTTACTCCCGCTTTCCCAACTGACGCTGAAACAGCCAAGGCTCAATGCGCTTGAAACCGCTAATCATGCTGGCAACTCCCTCCGCCGCCCCCACCACCAATAGCCCGCCCGGACGAACCAGCGGACAAACGTTGTCGAGAACCCGTTTTTTGGAACTCTTATCGAAATAGATCAATACGTTTTTCAAAAACACAAGGTCAAAGGGGGGTTCACCGAGCCGGGTCATGAGATTGTGCGGACAAAATCGAACCATCCGACGCAGAATCGGCTTGGGAATCCAGTCCCCCTCGTCGTCCTTATGGAAAAACTGAAGGTAATCCTCGGGAACCAATCGCATGGACCTCTGACCATAAGCGGGCTTCTCGGCCCGTTGAATCTCGCCGGCCGCAATGTCCGATCCCAAGATGTCGACTTTCGATAAAAGCTCGCTGGGAAGCGTGGCTGCCGCGCAGCAGGCAATCGTATAGGCCTCGTCGCCCGTGCTGCACGCCGCCGACCAGATTCGCAGCCGGCGAGATCGTTTGGCGCCCGCTTTAAGGTGTTCCTCCAGGTAAACGTTAGTGAACCAATCCCACTGGTTTTCGTCCCGGAAGAAATACGTTTCGTGGGTCGTGATTTCCTGGAAGAACTCGTCCCACTCGGGATGTCGATCCTGCAAGCCGGTCAAATAACGATAGTAAGCGTCGAAATCCTCGATGCCCGTCTGACGCAATCGCCGGCGCAACCGGTTCGACAGCAGCATCCGCTTTTGGGGCGACACGCGAATTCCCGTCTTGTCGTAGATCAGCCGGGCATAGCGGGACATTTGCGATCCCGTCACCTGCTCGGGAGGACCTAGCGGAAAAACCGATTTGGCGACGTCCGACTGCGATGCCTTGGCCATGGCCACCAATCCTTCGCGTCCAACGGGTTTTTCAGCCACCGTCAGACGCGATCGCTTGGTTTCGTCGAGAATTTGCCTGGACAATAGACTGCTTGGCCGCGGCAACCGGGGCAAAAGATCGGCGGCGACGGGTCCAGCCGTCGCGGTTTGCCGGCTTGTCGTGAATAAACCGGCCGGCGCGGGCATTTTCGTGCTCAAGGCCGACGACGCCAATGGTTTTTTCACGAGATTAGCCTGCTCCTTGAAACTCCGATTGAAACTCCGAAGACGTTCGATCAGGATATCGCTTCGTTTCGCGCCATTGACGCCCGGACCAGTATTGCCGAGTCCGCTCTCTGCCGCGCCGTGACGGATCGCCAGGCCTCCGATCCGCGGAGCCTGGGTCGAAGCGTCTAGTTTCTTGGGCGTGATCGCCGTGGCTTGCGTCTCGTTCATGAATATCGAATCCATCGATCCGTGGTGTTGTGGCATGGGCTGGTTGTGCTTGAAGGAAGGACTTTTCGCGCCCGGCGGCCCAGCGCTAGACCGAAGCCTCCATCGCGTCCATGTTCGCCTTTTCTTCCTCGCTCAACAGGCAATCAACGTCCAGAAGAATGAGCAGGCGATGCTCGAGCCGAACCAACCCGGTCAAATACTCGCGCCCCAAACCGGCCACGGTCGGCGGCGGCGGCGCAATCTGGTCCTTGGCGATTCGCAAGACCTCGCTGACCGCGTCCACAACCATTCCGACCGTCTTTCCGCGGGTATTGATCACCATGATCCGGTTGTCGGCGGTTTGCTCGGCCTCGGGAAGACCGAACCGCAAACGAAGATCGATGATCGGAATGACCATGTTTCGCAGGTTGATCAAGCCCTTGATGTAGTCGGGGGTTTGGGGAACTCGCGTGATGTCGCCGGGCAGGATTATCTCCTGAACCTTCGTGATTTCAATTCCGTATTCTTCATTGGCCAGACGAAAACTGACCAATTGAATCGAAGCCGCGGCTTCCCGCTGATGCTCTTCGCGCCCCTTGATCTCTCTTTTGAACGTCGGCACTTCAATCTCCCCTTTTGTGTCTTACGTCCGAAATACCCGCAAATGAGGATCGTTATGGTGCATTGTGATCGGCGCGTGCTGGATCCGCGCTTGCGTGGACATGCGAAAACGACCCGGTCCGCCGTAAGGATGCGGGCGAACACGTTACCTAAATGCGTGACGCGCATACATCTTCGGTTGCGAAAAACTATAGGTTACGAATGGGGGTAACGCCGCGGCAATCTGAAGCGGTTCATGGCGAACCGGCAAGAAACCGTTGCCCTACAATCCGGCTAGACGGCTGCCGCCGGAGAAATTGGCCAAACCATCCGCATAATCTGAAAAACAAACACAAACGGTCGTCGGCCGGGATGCCATTGCCGGCCTGCGCGGCAATGCGAAAAGAAGAAAGCGTGTCTTATGGCCAGACAAGAACTCGCACGAAATCCTCTCCGGAAACCCCAACAAAAAACCCTGGAAAAACCGTATTTTCCAGGGGGCGCTTGGGTGTATGAACGTACATGTGGAGACGATCGGGCTCGAACCGACGACCCCCGCCTTGCAAAAGCGGTGCTCTCCCAACTGAGCTACGTCCCCTCCGCTCGCGGATGAATCCTGAAGTTTAGCATCTTGCCCTAAAACCGTCCAGCCCCCAGGGGGATTGATGATGGAGGGCCACGCTCCGTATTGACCATTGACCGTGTGGCGTCTTTTGCCGTCTAGCGTCACGAATCGTTACCGTGCCCGCGAAAAAGGCGATCTTGATTGCTCATGCCGCGCGCGGTATGCTCTCGCGGTTATTCATGGCACAGCGGACGACGCCGTCGCGTACCGCTTGGCAAGCCCTGGCGATTGCCGCGGTTTCCTTCGCCACGGCCTCCATACCACGCATGGCAGTGCCACCCGACGGGCATGGTTTTTCGTTGAGGAGACGCATTATGAAGCACTCTTCCACTTCGTTCGCGGCTTTGTCGGCCGGCGTTATTGCCCTGTTGGCCCTGTTTTGGACCGTTTACGGCATGTTGACCTATTTGATTTTTGGGTTTTCCAGCATTGATCCGAAGCTCGGCGCGATGTTGGCCGCCACGGCCGGCACCATCGTGGCGTCGATCGGTCTGATCGTCGTGTCGCGTTGGCTCGAACGCCACGCGGCCGCGAAGCAGGAGCTTCGTGAAAAACAAACAGCCATCTACGAGCAATTGCTGCAATTCTTGTTTCGCACGATCACGAGCCAGTCGACGGGCGAGCCGATGCCCGAGGCCGACGTGTTGCGATTCATGTCGAACTACGCCCAACGGATGATGATTTGGGGTTCCGACGACGTGTTGGCCGCGTGGAGCCGGCTGCGGACGGCCCTGGGCGAGGGAAGCCCCGGAACGAACCGGCGCCAAATCATGCTCGCCTACGAAGAGCTAATCCGAACGGTCCGCCGCGACTTGGGCCACGCAACCGCCGGACTCGAATCGGGCAAACTATTGAGGCTCTTTCTTAATGAGCCGCCGGCGACGGAGTAGGCCGTGAGGCGTGGACCGTTGTTTTTATGGCCGCTCCCTGACGGTCGCGGTTCGGTTTTCTTGTGAACGCCGGTCCCGCGCCGCTGGGGTCGAGTGGGTCAGGGCACTGCAACCCCGGGCACGAGACCGGCCCGACTCAATGGTGCGTCATCAAGGGGAGGGCCGTTTCTCGTCCGAGTCCGTTCTCAGTAAACCACCGCCGTGTTTTTCTCGATCCAGGCGTCGCGGTCGCCATTGCCGGGCAGGCGGACAAGGAGCCAATCGCCTCGGCGTTCGACCACGGTGAATTCGGTTCCTTCGACCAGCGGTTCGGTGAATTTGGGCTGATAGCTCTCGGCGTTGCCCTTGCGCGCCACGACTTCCGGCACGACAATCACGCCATGCTTCTGATAGTCGAATCGGTGCCAGTCGTATCCGGCCGCGGCGCCCATCAGGACGGTTACCGCGAGTCCCGCGACCGCCAATCGCCGGCACCATCGCCGTCGCCAGAATAGAGCAATCAAGCCCAGCACAAATGTGGCCATGGCAGTCGCGCCGGCCCAGTGGAACTTGGCCGGATAGCTCATCCAGTCTTGCCAGAACAAGACGTAGCCGATCAAGGGACGCCGGACCGCGGCGCCACCTCCCGGTCCGAGTGCGTAGTCGAGATTGGCTTTGAGCCGCGGATCAGCGGGTCGATAACGGGTCGCCTCGCGATAAGCGGCGATCGCCCGGCCCCGCTGGCCCGCCTTCATCAGGGCGTTGCCTTCGTTGTACAGCGCCGCGCCGGAAACCACGCCGCGCCGGCGTGCCGCCGCGTAGATCGAGGCCACCTTCAAATAATCCTCGGGCCGTGTCGCCCGATCAAACGCTTCCTGGGCCTTGGCCATGTCGGCGGCCGTCTGGAAATCCAGGGAGCGACTGCAGCCAAGATAGCCAACCAGGGGCAGCGCCAGGCAAACAACGACGGTTATCCCGAGCAACACGCGTTTCATCGCAGACACCTCTGTTTCTTGAGCGATCGGACCACGCCGTCCAACAACGAACCGGCTTCGTCGGCCAGCCCGTTCATCTCGGCGCCGCCGGCGGCGTATCGGGTTGCGTCGCACGCCTCGAGCGCCCGGGCAAGCCGATCGACCAGCGGTTGCTCGATCCCGAGTCCTTGCAGCCGCTGACACGCGTCGGCCGAGGTCATGCCCGCCTCGGGCAAATCGGCCACGTCGGCCACGAGTCCCACCAGCGCGCCGCGCACTCCTTCGGCGCCCCGCCGGCTGTCGCGAGCGTGAAGAAGAGCCACGGCGTCGTGGAGCCGGCGCCGTGCCCGGCCGGTGGCCGCGCGACGCCGCGTGAGCGCTGCGTCGGACCAACGTCGCCGGACATACCACGTGACGGCGGCAATCATGCCGTAAAGCCCGGCCAACCCGGCCGCACCCGCCAACCAGGCCTCGACGTGAACCGATTGGTCGCGTAGTTGGGCCGGATCGGTGATGTTGGCCGAAATGCCCTCGCTCTGTACTTTGAGTTCACCGGAGGTTCGGTTTCCACCGGCCGGACCAATGATTTGCGCGTCGGCCAGCGGGTCGGCCTTCTTCACATCGATCGGAATCGGTTTCGTTTCGAGCGTGACGTAGCGGCCTGTCGCTACGTCGAAATACGATCCGGCGATCGGCGGAAATTCGGTAATGTTTTCATTTAGCGGCCGCAGCGTGTAGGTAAACTGGCAGGTGTTGCCCTTGACCTCGCGCGTGCCTTCATACGTTTTGAAGTTAACGGCCACCGTGGGCATCTCGGCCAGATCGGGCGGGGTTGTCGCGTCGAGCGAACCGCGTCCACGCAGCGTTAGCGTCAAGGTAATTGGGTCGCCCACGCGGCATGTGGCGGGCCGCAGCTCGGCCGACCAGTCGAACCGGCCAATCGCGCCCAGATAGCTTGCCGGCCGGCCAGCCTCGGGCACCTGCTTGACGTCGACGTCGAGTCGCGGCGCGATGGCGTAAACTTGATCGCCGCTGAGACGGCCCGAGGCGCTGAGATCCGTGGCAAAAGTTCCCTTGAGCGAGGCGGGCCCAAACGTGTAGCGGCCGGCGCGGTCGGCCGTGTAGGCGCGTCGGAACTCATAGACCCAATAGTCGACCGACTCGCCGGCGGCGTTTTTTCGGATCGCGCGGCGCGGCGCCGGTTGAAACGCGAGGGCTCGCTGCTCGAATATCGAGAATACGGACGAGTCGCTCACGTTGTTGATGCCGAATCCCTCGCCCCGCAGGTCGCGTAGCTGCGAAAGCCACGCCCGATCGCTCTCGACCGGCGTGAGCCCCTCGGGCAGTTGCGCGTCGGCCAGCCAGGGTATCTGAAGACTCGGCGGCGTCTGCTGGATCGACACCGGATTGCGGCCGGCCAGTTCGCCGGGCAATGGCCGAACCAACACCGACAACGTGACCGTGAACCGCTCGGTCGGATAGACGGCCGGCGGATCGGCGGTGATTTCCATCAGAACCGCGTCTTGCGAGTCGGGCTCGACGGCGGCCAGCGGCGCCGCGGTCAAGACGGCGACGCACGCGATCGCTAACTTTCCTAGCGCGTTCATCCGTTTCACCAATCCTTTTCCGCCTTGGGCGGACGAGAGATCATTTCCATCATGGCTTTGCGGGCTTTTTCCTTCTCGCGGTTGCGCTGCCGGACCTGTTCGATCATGGCCTCGGCTTGTTGCTTGCTCGGATCGCGCGGTTGGCGTTGGGTCCGGCCGTCTTTGGGCTGCGGTTGTTTCGGCTGGGGCTGCTGCCCGCCTTGCGCGTTTTCCTGGCCCTTCTTTTTATCTTGGTCTTGATTCTGGTCTTTTTGGTCCTGCCGCTTCTGATCTTTGTTTTGTTGGTTCCGGTCTTTTTTGTTTTCTGGTTGGTCTTGCTTGCTCTGATTTTGGTTTTGTTGATTCTGGTTCAGCTCTTTCAAGGGTTCGGCGATTTTTTCCAACAAGCTAAGCGCTTCCTTCTGTTTCGGCAAGGCGTCGGCCACGCGGGCGTCGTCCAGGTTGGCCGCCGCCTGGGCAACAAGCCGCTGGATCTCGGGTCCAAGTTGAACAGCCAGTTCCATGCTTTTTCGTAGATTCTCCTGTTTGCGCCGGGCCGCCTCATGTGGATCGGGCTTAGCGCCGGAACCCGCCGGCGAGTCGGCCGCGCCCGGCTCGGACGGCTTTGATTCGGGCTCGGGCGGCGGCATCGTTTCAAGCCCCTGCTTGGCCTTGGCCATGATGATCGGGGTCCACCGTTCGACGAAACGCTGCCGCCAGCCGGCTTCGGCCGGGTCGGGCCGAGGTTCGGTGGCTTCTTCGTCCGAGGCCGGGACAGCCGGCGCTTCGTTCTCGCCGACGAGTTTCTTCTGTCGGTCGACCGCGCGAAAAACCAGCGCGGGATAGGGCGTAACGACCGTGTTGATCTGGTCGAGATGCTCGATCGCTCCGGCCTGGCTGGCGTGGGCATCGGCCGGCGACTGTTCGGCCAGATGTTCCGCGGCCGTGCGCATCGACTCGCCCGCCTGATCGGCCAGGCCGGAAAGAAGCTCAATCGCGTGGGTGCGTTCCTCGGGGCGCATCGCTGCCAGTCCCGGATCGGTTCCGCCGCAACTACCCGGCGCGGCGCACGTGGCGCCGTTCATGCCGGGCATGGTTATGCCGGGCATGGTTATGCCCTGCATATTGACCGGCCCTGGAGTTCCGGCCGTGCCCGGACCGGCCGCGGGATTCGCCTGATCGGGCCGCGGCTGGTTGATTTCCTGGGCGATCTTCTGTTTCAGGGGCTCGATTTCTTCGCCCAATTCCCGCTGGGCGCCGGCTGTCTGGTGAACGGCCAGCCGCTGGAGAGGATTGGGGTGTTGGCCTTCGAGTGCCCGGGTGGCGCCGCGAAGGTCGCGTTGCTGGGTTTCGAGCCATTGGAGCATTTCGGGAAGCTTCATTTTGGCCAGCCGCTTCTGGCGGTCGGCCTGCCTCCAGGCCTCGTCCATGTGGTTGAGCCAGAGTTGGGTGAGTTCGATGTTGTATTGGGCGTTGGCGTGCTCGGGCAGCGTGGCCAGGCAGTCGCGCCAGTGGCCGATTGCCGCGGCGGCCGCTTCGCGGGCCTTGTCGCGCGCGTCGGGCTCGGCGGCCTCGGGCTGCTTGCCCAAGGCGTCCTTCGCGCGGGCCGCCGCCAGCCGGCCCAGGTTGTAGTGGCACCGCGCGGCCAGGTCGGCGTCGGGAGTGACGGCCGCCTGCTGGAATAATTGAACCGCCTCATCGGTCGCTCCGGCAGCCGCCTTGGCACACGCCATGTCGAACGTGATCCGAGCGTCGTCGGGCGTTTTTTGCCGTGCATGGTCGAAAGCGGCGGCCGCCTCGTCGAATTGGCCCGCTTCGTATTTTTTGATTCCCTCGCGAACCTTCTTCGGTACGTCGTTCACCCCGGCCTGGACATTGCTCGGCCAGGCGAAAAGGACTGCCAACAAAAGCACAACAACCACGGGCGCGGGGCGACACACTTTGGCCAACCGGCACAAGGTCGGCGTGGATGTCTCCTTGTATCCCATCGACGTGGTTGCCATAACCGATTTCAATAGATGCTTAAAAACTGGACTGAACTTATTCACGACAATTCCTCCCGCGGGGCGATGAGGGCGATCTGTTTTTTGGAGTACCGGGGAACGGCCATTTCGACGAGCAAAAGCCCCAGCCCCACGCAGAGGAACCACTGGAATTGCTCGTGATAGCGCTGGCGTTTCTCGGACCCATGCTCGCCGTGGGTCAGCTTGGCCAGGTGATCCTCGTAAACCTGGCCCAGGTCGTAGACCTTGGTGCCGGCGGGGACATAAGCGCCGCCGGTTGCCAGGGCGATGTCCTTGAGGAGTTTTTCGTCGACCTTCGACCAGTGTTCGGCGCCGGCGTATTTGAGATACGCGCGCTGGCCGCCGTCGCCGTTGACCGGGATCCGGGCTCCTTCGGTCGAATCGCCCAGCGCGACCGTGAATATCTTGATTCCCCGCTCGGCCGCGTGTCGAGCGGCTTCCAGGGGCAACGACTCCTGGTCTTCGCCGTCGGTAATCAACACGATGGCCTGGTCGCGGTCGCCCCGTTCGGGCATCGCTTCGATCGCCTTGCGAATCGCGTCGCCGACGAGCGTGCCGCCGCGCGGGGCGCTCGACGTATCGACGCTGTCGAGCATCATGTCGAAGAAACCGCGGTCGGTCGTCAGGGGGACCTTGACCATCGGCTTGCCGGCAAAGACGATCAGTCCCACGCGGTCGCCGGTCACGTGGGCCACCAGATCACGGATGTCCGATTTGGCCCGTTCGAGCCGGCTGGGGGCGACATCCTCGGCCGTCATGCTCCGCGATACGTCCAATACGATGAACACATCGGCGCCGCGCTGAGTTACCTCTTCATAATAGACGCCGAACCGGGGGCCGGCCGCAGCCACAATCAACAAAGACAGCGCCGCGACCAACAGCGATCCTTTGATCCAGGGCCGCGCGGGCTCGGCGGTCGGCATGATCCGGCCGCGCATGGGCGACTGGGCGAACCGTTCGGCGGCGGCGCGGCGGCGGCGATGGGCCCAAACCAGCAGCCAGACCACTGCCGGAAGGAGCCACAAAGCATACAGGAAATTCGGATAGTCCCAGTGCATGAGGATTCAGCCCTGTTGCAGGTTTTCTTTTTCGGTTAGGGGGACCGTTCCGCTCCCGCCCCACCGCGACAGGATTCGGAACAGCCCCCGTAAGTGCGTGCGTCTTCGTGTTTTTCCTGCTCTTCGTGTCTTTCGTGTCTTTCGTGGTAAATAAAAAAACAACGGTCACGGCAACGACCGAAATCGTGTCGAAACCAACGTGACCTGCGCCAAAATCAGGCACAGCCCCGGCAGGAGAAACCAACGGTATAAATCGCGATATTCCGTGTAGAGCCGGCCTTCAGACGGCGTTTTTTCGAGCTGGTCGATCTCGGCATACACATCTTTGAGCGTCTGGGTGTCCTGGGCGTTGAAATACTTGCCGCCGGTCTCCTCGGCCATCATTTTCAACGTGTCTTCGTCGAAATCGACCGGCTGGTTCATCAACACGATCTCCTGCGTGCGGGGATCAATCCCCACCGGAAACGGCGCCATGCCGTTGGTGCCGACGCCGATCGTATAGATCTTGATGCCGTAGGCTTTGGCGGCCTCGACCGACGCCGCCGGATCGGCCACGCCGGCGTTCCATTTGCCGTCGGACAACAGAATGATAATCTTGCTCTTCGCGTCGATGTTCTTGAGCCGATCGACGCCCATCACAACCGCGTCGCCAATGGCGGTTGCAAGCTCCTCTTGGAGCAACCGCTCATTAATGATCCGGCCTTGGCCGTCCTGGATCGGCTGTGGAATCTTCACCGCGCGGAGCACCTCGACCAGCGCGGCATGGTCGAGCGTCAGCGGGCACGCCGCATCGACAAAGCCGCCGAAGGCGACCAGGCCAACCAGATCGTCGGGCCGGCCCGGCAAATCCTCGTTGCCCAAGACAAAATCCTCGAACACGCGTTTGACCACGGCGAGCCGGTCGGCCCGATTGCCGTCGATCTCGAAATCCATCGCCCTCATCGAGCCGCTGCGGTCGATGCACATTTCGATGGCGATGCCCTCGGTCCTGACGCGAAAATCCTCGCGTCCCTGCTGTGGCCGGGCCAGAGCCACGACCAACAGCGCCGCCCCGGCGTAGAGTATCCACGGCAGTATCCGTTTCACCCGACTCGCGACGGTCCGCGGCAGGTCGGCCAGACGCCGGACGTCGGAAAACAGCACGGCCGGACGCCGGCGCCGCCACAGCGTCGTCCAGGCCATCAAGGCCAGCGGCGCCAACAACAGCAACCACCAAGGATCGTGGAAACGGAAGCTCATCAGGCGACCTCCTTCGCGGGAGTGTTGGATCGGTCCGAGGCGGCTTCGGACGACTCGGACGCCGCCATCGCGTCGCGCCGTGCGTCGATGAACTCACGGGCCCTATCGAGACTCGCGTCGACGTCTTCTTGACGTGGTCGATGGGCTGCGAACTTTACCAGGTCGGCCGCTTCGAGGAAAATCTTCAGACGGCGATTTTCCTCGTCCGGAAAGGTCCGCCGCAGGCTGATTTCTCGCAGAAACTCCTCCGTCGTTTGCTCGGGAGCGCGGATCGAGGTGGTCCGCTCGATAAATCGCCGAACGACGCCGGTCAGGGCGACGTAGAACTGTTTCACATCGCGATCGGCCAGCCGGTCGGCAACAATCTGCCGCAACTCGCGATAAGCGATCTCGGCCGGCGTGAGCGGCCGCGAGGCAATCTGCTTGCGACGGCGCCGGTGGCGGTGAATCGCGTACGCGGCGGCGGCCACGGCGGCCAAGACCGCCGCGAGACACACAATCCACGTCAAAGGCGAAAACGGCACGCCAACCGGCGGCGCCTCGGGCTGAAGGTCGGCCAACGAGGGCGGATCGGCCTTGACCGTCGTTGCCACCTCGACCGACAACGGCTTGCTCGATATCCAATGCCGATTGCCGTCGCCGCCGGTGGATCGGGCATCGACATAGGCGACGTCGACAGGCCAAATGGCCGCACGCCCGGCGCGGATCGGCTCGAGTGTATATATCCACTCGACAATCTCGCGGTTGTTATCGACCCGAGGCAACTCCTCGCGGGCGTCGACCACGCGAAAATCGCCGAATTCAGCGCCAAACTCGGGCCGTTCCACGGTCACGCCCGGTTCGGCGTCGATCCGAACGGCCAACGTGGCCCGATCGGCCAATCGAGGTTCGGCCGGGGCGAACTCGACCGAAAGACGCACCGGTCCGTCGTCGAACACGCTTCGCGGCGGCTTGGGCGGCAACTTGATTTCGCCGCGTCCACAGCCCAGCGCGACGGCAAGCGGCAAGACGGCCAGCAATATCCATGGGTGTCTATCTGCGTTCATCCGCGGTTCCTTTTGGTTTCTAACGGAATCTCCGTTCGCGCATGTGGAAAAATCTCCGCAGGGTTCCGGCAAATTTCTCGTCGGTGCGGATCGGCAATTCGTCGACGCCGCACTTTTTCAACAGGTCGCTCGTCCGGCGGCGCTGGCGAGCGCTTTGGTCGGCGAACAGCCGGCGGACTTCCGGGTGCCGCGTGTCCAGCTCGACTTGCCGGCCTGTTTCGGGATCGACCAGCGTGATGAACCCTACGTCGGGCAGAACCTGCTCGCGCGGATCGGAAATGGTCACGCCGACCAGATCGTGTCGCCGGTTCGAAACGGCCAGGGCTTTTCGGGCCTCTGGAGCGAGGAAATCGCTCAGGAGGAACACCACGGCGCGCCGTTTTTGAACGCGATTCAGATAGTCAAGCGCCGCGTCCAGATTCGTCGGCCGGTGGATCGGTTCGACGGCCACGAGCTGGCGAATCAGATGGAGCACGTTCGCCTTTCCCTTGCGCGGCGGCAGGTAATCGACCACGTCGTCGCAAAACGTGAGCAGCCCAACCTTGTCGTTGTTCTTCAAGGCCGAGAACATCAGGCTCGCGGCCACCTCGACAACCGTGTCGAGTTTCGAGCGGTCGATCGACCCAAACGCGCCGGAAGCCGAAACGTCGACCACGAACACGACGGTTAACTCCCGCTCCTCGACGAACCGCTTGATGAACGGCGCATTCGCGCGAGCCGTCACGTTCCAGTCGATCGTGCGTATGTCGTCGCCGGGCTGGTACTCGCGCACCTCGTCGAACTCCATGCCGCGCCCGCGGAAGACGCTCTTATACTGGCCGGCGAACAGATCGTCGACCGTCCGATTGGCGACAATCTCGATCTGTTGGACCTTTTTGAGGATTTCCGCAACGTCTTGCGCCATGATTTTCCATTCCTGTTGAACTATTGCTTGTTGAACGCTTTTTCCGTCTACTACGGCACCGGCATCGTTTCGAGAATTTTCTTGATCACGTCCTCGGGCGTGACTGATTCGGCTTCGGCCTCATAGGTCAGAATCACGCGATGGCGCAATACGTCGTAGGCAATCGTTTTGACGTCCTGAGGCGTGACGTAACCGCGGCCGCCGAGGAATGCGACTGCCCGAGCGCCCATGCCGAGATAAATCGATGCACGGGGCGAGGCGCCGAAATCAATGAGCGGCTTCAGGCCGCTCATGCCGAATTCATCGGGAGAGCGGGTCGCGCGAACCAAGTTGAGAATGTAGTCGCGGATCTGGTCGTCGATGTAGATCATGCGGACAACCTCTTGCATGCCGGCGATGTCCTTCTGCGAGAGAACCGCGCGGATGGGCTTTGTCGCGCCGCCCAGGGCCATGTCGAGCACCTTGCGCTCCTCGGCCGTTTCGGGATACGTGATTTTCACCTTGAGCATGAACCGGTCGACCTGGGCCTCGGGCAGAGGGTACGTTCCCTCCTGTTCGATCGGGTTTTGCGTGGCCATGACCAGGAAAAGACCTTCGAGTGGATAGGTGGTCTCGCCAATCGTGACCTGGCGTTCCTGCATCGCCTCGAGCAAGGCCGATTGAACCTTGCTCGGCGCCCGGTTGATTTCGTCGGCCAGGATGAAGTTCGAGAAAATGGGGCCCTTTCGGGTCGCAAACGTTCCGTCGGCCGGCCGGTAGATCATCGTCCCGACCAGGTCGGCCGGCAGCAGATCCGGCGTGAACTGAATTCGCTGGAAACGCGTGTCCAAGGCGGCGGCCAACGACTTGATCGCGGTCGTCTTGGCCAGCCCAGGCACGCCCTCGAGGAGGATGTGTCCGTCGGTCAACAACCCGATCAGCAGCCGGGAAAGCATTTCTTCCTGGCCGACGATGGTTTTGCTCAGCTCGGCCTGGAGTCGGTGGACCGATTCCGATTGTTCGGCCACGCGGTCCTTAATCTGGGGGACGTCAACTAACATATAAATTCTCCTGTTCTCTTGTGCGTAATGGTCAATTGGGGGAAGGGAGCCAACCGCTGAATAAGTAATCGGATAAACACAATATTTTTTTGGAGATGTCGGTGGGCGGCGCCCATCCCACTTTTTGTCGAGGCCGCAATACCGCCGGGGAGGTGGGGACGGCTTGCCCTTGGTGGCCCTGGAAACACGCTTGCACTCGGCGGAACCGCCGTGGTGTTCCGCGGAGATGGTTACCGTCGGGCTGGGCGTCTTTCGAGATTTTTCGATGAATCGACCGTCGCCGCTGCCGCGCCGCTGGTGCTGGTGGTCACCCAATCGCCATTGTCGTCCCGAGCCGGATAATTCCCCCCACCGCATAATGCAAGAATCCTTTGCTTCACCCAGAATATCCAGGGCTATACGATCCTTGCGCTATTCCGTGCAAAACATGTAATTTGCGAAGTGCGTGCCTGGCTTGTCGTGTTCGGCCGCACGTGTCTTGATACTCTGAACGCAGCGCTACTTGAATCCTCCTTGAAACGCAAGTAGAGTAAATGCCATAGTGATGATGTTTTCTTTTTTCTCAACGCCCCACCGTAACGACTGTTGCCATCATGAGCTTTCCACGTAACGAGACGCTGCAAAACGACATGCTCCCGGTCGACATCGTCCTGGGGCCGCCCTGGTGGCACCGGCACACCGATATCACGTTTGACGAGGACTTCTTTTTCCATCCAGTCCGGCGGGTCGAGGCTGAGCGCCGGATGGAGAAAACGCTGCACGATCGTTGGGGGCGTTTTGGCCTGGGAGCCGATCATGACAAGGATTTGCCAGTGGTGGGCCCCGTCCATCTGGCCGCCGGCTACTTGATCTCGGAGATGCTCGGTTGCCGGGTCGACTATTTGCCCGACGGTCCGCCGCAAGTGATTCCGGCCGACGTGGACCGTCTAGACGTCTCGCTCCAAGCTGCTTTCGAGAGCCCCGCCTATCGCCGCTTCGGCGAGTTGGTCGACGGGCTGAAGTCGCGCCATGGAGGGTTGGTGGGCGACGTGAATTTCGCGGGCATTCTCAACATTGCTCTCGACTTGCGCGGCCAGTCGCTTTTCATGGATTTGTCGGACGACGCCGAGGCGGCCGGCCGTTTTTTCGCGGGAATCGGTCAAGTGATCGAACGATTCACCGGCGAGATTGGCCGGGCGACCAGCTCGACGTCGGTGAGCGTCAATCGCAATGTGCGCAACATTCCCAAGCCCGTCTGGCTCCACAGCGAATGCTCGCACGTGATGATCTCGACGAATCAGTACGAACGGTTTCTAATGCCTTTCGACGCGGCGTGGAGCAAGCAACATCGCCCATTCGGAATCCACTATTGCGGCGACGATCCTCATCGCTACGCGGCCACCTTCGCCAAGCTGCCGCACCTCGATTTCCTCGACGTCGGCTGGGGCGGCGACGTGGCCTTGCTGCGCAAGCACCTGCCCAACACATTCCTCAATATCCGCTACAGCCCGGTCGAAATCGTCAAGCATACCCCCGATGAAATCCGGCAAACGATTCGGGAATTAGTCCATGCATCAGGCAATCCCTACCTGACGGGCGTCTGCTGCATCAACATGGACGATCAAGTCAGCGACGACCAGGTGACGGCCATCTTCGAGGAAGTCGAGACGCTTCGGGCCGAATATCGCGCGGCCGAGTAGCTTCCGTTTCCTTTACCGCGCCACGGCACTGTCCCGCTATCACCGACCGAGTTAGTACTACAGCGCTACGTTGTATCTTTTTTCACCACGAAAGCACGAAAGGACGAAAACGCGAAACAGCGGCAGATGAGATCCATCGCGGCGTTTTCGTGCTTTCGCACTTTC
>JAFGAY010000099.1 GCA_016933425.1 Pirellulales bacterium | reverse complement strand
CGGGCCTCCTCCGTCCGTGCCTGAGCGACCTTGCGGGCCGCGGCTCCCGGCTTTTCCGGGCGCGGCGCACTCGCGGAAGTGGGGGCGGGTTGTACGTGTCCGGTGGCCGTGGCTCGGGTAATCGCCCCGCACTTCGGGCAGCGGATCTTCGCGCCGACAAATCGATTGTCGACCTTCAACGTCCGACCGCACTGGGAACAGGGAAATTGAATGGCCATCGTTGCAAATCTCGAATCGCGAATCCCGAAACTAATAGCTCAAATCCGAGATTTCAAATCTCGGATCTCAAATTTCAGATCTTAAATTTCAAATCTCAAATCCCGCGCGGCTAATCTTTCTCGAATACGGCAATGTGCAGTTTGGCGTCCTCGACGTCGGCCTTGCCTGCCGCCATGGCCACCTGGGAAACATATTTCTCCTTGACCTTGCCGGCCGCCTTGATCAAAACGCTCGATTTCTGTCCGCTCATGAATCCAGTCGTCACAGCCTCGACAATGGCGGCTTCCTGTAGCTTGGGGTCGTCGGGCAAGGGGTCGCCCTTGGTGCCGTCGGCCAGATAAACGGCCGCCGGCAGGTCTCCGCCCCGATCGGCGACCGTGATAATGACCGACGATTGCATGCTCACGCCGGCCCCGTGACGCGCCAAGGGCAACTCGATCGCCGTGTTCTGGTCGGGCGTCGACGAAACCAGGAAGAAAATCAACAACAAAAACACGCAGTCGATCATCGGCGTTATGTCCAGCTCGGCGTCGTCCTTCATCGGCCGACGAGGCAGCGCGGGCTGGTCGTCGTCAAACGACGCGCCAAGGTCCTCCGAAACGCTCGCACTGATGATTTGCGAATCGCTTGACATGGATGATTCCGTGGGTCGCGGGGGTCTCTTGGAAAGCGGCGGCGGATCACGCGCCGAGCGTCTTGATCGTTTCGAGCAGCCGGGTCATGCCGACGCCGACCAGGTCCTCGAGCTTGCGGATTCTCACGTTGATGAAGGCCGTGCACAACACCAAGGGGATGGCGATCGCCAGGCCGCAGGCCGTCGTGATCAGGGCGAAGCTGATGTCGTCGGCCAGCTTGACCGTGTCGACCTTCTGGCCGCTGGCCAGGTTGGCGAACGCCCCCATCATGCCCATGACCGTGCCCAACAGCCCGAGCATCGGCGCCGTCTTGATGACGGTGTAAACCCAACTGAGCCGGTACTCGAGGTCGGCCAGCACGTCGCGCTGGAAGCGGTCGGTGATCAGGGTGCGGATCTTGCGATAGCCCATGTCCCGGTTCGTCACGGCCAACAAGGCCAACTGCGACATGGCCCGATCGTCCTGGTCGCACATCTCGGTGGCCTTCTCGAAGTCGCGGGCGCCGATGTGCTCGTCGATCGCGTCGAGGAATTCTTCTTGTTCTTCCTCGTTGCGGAATCGGGTTTGTCCGACGCGCCGCCAGACGACGATCACGCAGAACGCGCCCCAAAGGGCCACGATGCCCAGGGCAAAGTAAATCGAATTGTTCGCGAAAGCCATTATCTGTTGCATGGTGGTGCCGCTCGAAGACGTGAAAGGGGGTTCCGTGGATTAATACATGTAGCTCTGACGCATGACGTAAAACTCATAATTGCCGCCGCCCGAACGGATGCCGAAAACCGTCGAGCGAATCTTCTTGCCCGCCGCTTCTTCCGCCTCGAGGACGCGAAGCTTCTGATACAAGTCGGGCGGCAGGAACTTGTAGATCACGCCGGCGCCCGGCTCGATGTTGGCCCGGGCCAGCAGGAGCCTGTCGGCCTCTTCGAGGCTTCCCTGCTTCCAGGTGAACCGGTAGCGTTTTTCCTGGTCGCGGGGGCCCTCGCGAGCCTGGGGGCGCGCGTGCGAAAGATTCGAGATGTAGCGGACCTTATTGCCGGGAATCAGCACACCCAATTCGATGCCGAAGTAATCGAGTTGCCGGGCGTACGTTTCAAGCGAATTGCCTTCCTGGAATCGGAGTTCCCAACGGCGGGGCTTGCCCTTGCGGCCGCGGCCCGTGCCGCCGCCGCCCTTGCCGGTTCCCTCGCCGGAAACGCCCCGTTCGAGCATGGCGGCTCTCGTCGCCATGGCATCCTCGACCGCTTCGAGAATGTCTTCCATTTCCTCCTCGACCAGGTCGGTTTCCATGGGCGGGGGCGGCTCGATGTCGTTGCCCGGCCCGATGGGGTCCTCCTCCTGGTCGCCGATTTCCTCCATGACCACGGGAACGGCCACCTGCGTGGCAAAGATCTGGCTGGTGAGCCAGACGACCAGCATGATCGCCACC
Organism: Pirellulales bacterium; assembly: GCA_016933425.1. Taxonomy (GTDB): domain Bacteria; phylum Planctomycetota; class Planctomycetia; order Pirellulales; family Thermoguttaceae; genus UBA11386. Next base: position 4,376 of record JAFGAY010000099.1, on the reverse strand, counting down.
AGGATTCCCAGCACGATCAAAAGCGCGATCAACATGCCCGACACGCGGTCGTAGCGCGACACACCCAGGCGATAAAGCCGTTTGGCCGGCGTCGTCGGTCCCGAGGGGGCTGGCGAAGTGCTTGCGCTCATGGTTCTGGAGGTTGGGGATCGGTGTTGAGAGGTTGCTATCGTCTCCGTCGGCTCGGGCCGACGAGTGTCAATCCACATGAGTTAAGGGAGATAATTGCCCGGGGAATACGGTTTGGGGTGGGAACGATTAAAACTCCGTGTCGGGCCTCACGGTCAGGTACCACGCTTTCCATTTCTCGGCGGCCACGCGCCGCTCTTCGGCGGTGGAGTCGTCGCGCAGCCCGAAGGCGTCGAACCGGCGCGTCAGTCGGCACAGCCCGTCGCTAGCGGCCATGGCCACGTCCGGATCGCGGTCTTCCAGGGCTAGAATCAGCGTCGGCACGTTGTCCAGGTCGCCGCTGAGCACGAGCCCCTTGACGGCGGCCAACCGGTTCTCGGGCGAGGGGTCGGAGAGCAATTTCCGAAACTGCTTCTGGAATTCCGAGGTTAGAAGGTCGCTTCCCTTGCCCTGGAGTTCCTGGTCGATCCGTTCGACGGCGCTGCGCAGATCCGCGGCGTTTTGCCGCTCGAGCGCCGCTTCCATGGCCGCGAACGGTCCCAGGGGTGATTTGCGGATGACCCGGCCTTCGCTGTCCAGAAATTCCTGTCCTTCCTTGGGCAGGCCGACGCCGCCGACGAGCATTCCGTCGCCGAAGCCGCGTTGGATGCTCTTCTGAGTCGAGCGGAGCAGGAACAACGCGCCGAAGGCCGTGTTGACCACTTCGTCGCATTGGCCCTCGCAGTGCCAGGTCCCTTTTTCCTTTTGGGTTTTCTTCAGGTAGTTGACACCATCGTTGTACCACTTGGGGCCCTCGTTCTTGGCCGGATCGCGCTGCGCCTTGCCCTCGGCCAGCTCGCGGAAGCTCTGGTAGCGTTCGAGGGCGTACATATAGTAGAGCGTTTCTTCCCTTGTCTCGATGGTCTCGTTTGCCTGGAACCAGTTATTGCCGCGGTTTTCAGCGGCGCGGATCAGTTCGAGGTTCACGTTCGTTTTGACTTTCTTCTGCTCCGTTTCTTCCTTCGGCTCCTCGACTTCCTTGAGCCCGACCAGGCGAGGATCGTCGTTTCGGCTGAGCTTGGGAGTCATGCCCAGCAAATCGGCGCAGATATAAACGCTTCCCAACCCGGCCGCCGACAGCGAGTGGCGTATTTTTCGTTGGGGGACGAGCTTATCCGAGTCGGCAACATAGTTTCCCTGATAGCCCCACGCTCCCGAAGGGTCTTGCGTCTTGATCAGCCATTTTGCGACCCGATCGACTACGTCCTGCGAAATGGTGAAACCGGCCTTGTGGGCTTCCCACGTGCTGAGCACTCCATACTGCGTCATCGACGTATCGCCCGTCTCCAGGTCGGGATATCCCCAGCCGCCGTGCGATTTCTGCTTGCGTGTGAGCGATTTGAGAAGGGATTCGATTTCAGCGCGATATTTGCCCGAGTCGTAACTGGTCAGAAAGATGATCGACAGCCCGGTGCTGTAGATGTCCATTCCGGCCACGTCTTTTTGGACCGCTTTGGCGACCTCGTCGGCCGCTTCGACGATTTTGGGATGGCTCAGGGATTCTTTATTCTTGAGCAGAGCCAGGCCGATCAACGCCCAGCCGCCCGGCTTCTTGTGCGAAGCGGTCTTCAAATAGGCAACCGCCTTGTTGACCATGGCGACGACCTCGGGGCTCTTGGTCGTATAGGCGGACGACGCCGACGGACAGCCCAGCATGAGCGCGAGACAGCCGATGGCAAGAAACCTGGCCCATCGCGTCATGGCGCGTTGCGATAGATTCCTCTTCATGGCTGACCTCAAGAGCATGAGTGTTCCGAGCTCAATGCAGCAAGAACGGCCACCGGGGTCCCAAGGAACGGGCCAATGGGGGGGCTTTGTGGACCCCGGTAAACTGTGAGGATAACCCCTCCCAGGTCGGTTGTCAAGCACCAACGATCTTTTGCGGCCGATTCGCTTGTCGCTGGTGGGGCTCGCCCGGCAAAGGCGTCGTAAGTGGTGGGCCAGGGACGTTTTCCGCCCTTCCTCTCGCCCGCACTTGAGATCGCCGGCCCAAAGCGATACGATGGGCGCGAGGTGGCGACGGTCAAGGACGGTCTCTTTCCCTTCCCGCGAATGGAACCATCATGAAACTCGTCATTGCGATCATTCAGCCCAGCCGGCTGGAAGCCGTCAAAATGGCCCTGGCCGAGGTCGAGGTTTTCCGCCTCACCGTGATGGACGTCCAGGGGTTTGGCCGTCAGCGCGGGCACACCGAGATGTACCGCGGCCGAGAATTCACCATCAACCTGGTTCGCAAGGTCCAGTTGACCATCGCCGTCAACGACGCTTTTCTCCAACCGACCATCGACGCCATCATCAAGGGCGGGCGGACCGGGCCCGAGGGAGAGGTCGGCGACGGCAAGATCATGGTCCTCCCTTTGGAAGACTGCATCCGTATTCGCACGGGCGAGCGCGGCGGCGACGCCATCTGAAGGCCCCCTCAGAGAACGAATGCCCTGCGCGAAATGCTGATTTCCGCCTATTGATCTTCGCACGGCGAATGAACCGAGGCCGACCGACGAAAGGGCGGCAAGTGGGGGAAACAGGATGGCTGGCGGGGTCATTATCCAGATTCAGGCAAACATCAATAGGCGTTGAAAAAAGGCTCCGCGATGACTCACTCGGACAAAACGCTGGTAACGGTCGCCACCTACAACGAGATGGACAACCTGCCGCGGCTGGTCGAGGAAATCTTTGAATATTTGCCCGAGGCCCATCTGCTGGTGGTCGACGACCATTCGCCGGATGGGACGGGCCGGTGGTGTGATGGCCGGGCGGCCGAGGACGGTCGGGTTCATTGTCTTCACAGGCCGGGCAAGCTAGGGTTGGGCACGGCCACCGTGGCGGCGATGCGCTGGAGCATCGAACGGGGCTATCGCTACATGCTCAACATGGACGCTGATTTCAGCCACCATCCGCGCCATCTGCCGGCGATCGTCGGCGGCATGGAGCCCGAGGCCGGCGAGCCGGTCGACGTGATGATCGGCTCGCGCTACACGCCCGGCGGCGGCGTCGAGGGCTGGCCCTTGCACCGGCGGCTGATGAGCCGAGGCGTGAACGCCTACGCTCGATGCCTGCTCGGCTTGACGCCGAGAGATTGTAGCGGGGCCTATCGCTGCTATCGGGTCGCGACGCTGGCCAGGCTTGATTTTGACGAGATCCGGAGCCGCGGCTACTCGTTTCAGGAAGAGATTCTCTGGCGCCTCCGCCGCGCGGGAGCGCGGATGAGCGAAACGCCCATCACGTTCGCCGACCGGCGGCACGGCACGTCGAAAATCAACTCGGCCGAGGCCCTGGCCGCGCTGGGGATTATTTTCATACTCGGCATTCATAATCTGCTTGGCCGCTGAATGCGTTTTCACGATTCCTCAACCAAGAAGGTGCTTTTTGTTTGACGTCCATCCTGCTCGACGCTTTCCATGGAGTGGCCACCTTTACGCCGCGCGGGCGCGGCGGCTAACCGCCAGGTCGCGGTTTCCCGGAGATTTACACCCATGAATCCTCCCACCGACGCCGTTCGATTCCGCGTCCGTTACAGCGACACGGATCAGATGATGACCTATTACAATGCTCGGGTCCTCGAATGGTTCGAGTTGGGACGCAATGAGTTGATCCGCGCGCTGGGCAAACCCTATCGGCTTTGGGAGCAAGAAGGCGTTCGGCTGCCCGTGTGCGAGGCCCACGTCGAGTTTGACGGGCCCGCCCAGTACGACGATCTGTTGCGGTTGACGACGACGCTTTCCATGCCATCCAGGGCCCGAGTGCGGTTCGATAGCCGGGTGGTGATGGACGAGACCGACCGGCCCGTCTGCCATGGCTACACGATTCACGCGGTGGTCGATCCGGGAGGCCGGCCGCTGCGCCCGCCGGCATGGATGACGGAAATGCTGACCGTACGAAACGATATGCGTTAAACGTGTTTTGAAATGGGTTTATGCGACATAACCCCACCGGGCTTGTCCCGGTGGAATAGGGTTTGGCAACTATCTGGCCGGAGAAAAATCCCCGTAGCACTTCAGCCGTCAGGCTGAAAGGTTTCAAGTAGTATTTGTAATATTTCAGCCGTCTGAAGTAACCGGGTATGTGTGAGAAGGAAAAAAGGGAAAGGGGGAAAATGGGAATACTGAACGAGAAGGAAATGGTTTGGTTCCACATCAAATCTTTTATTTTTCCCTTTCCCCCCTTTCCCCTTTTTCCTTCATTACACAGAACTTCATTCGGCTGAAATG
>JAFGAY010000098.1 GCA_016933425.1 Pirellulales bacterium | reverse complement strand
TATTGACCCCTGCATAGCGAATGAACGCAGGGCGACCAACGGGAGCCCGGTTTTCAGGGCATTCGGCGTCGCCCCGCCGATCATTTTTTTAATGCAGCGATCAATAAGCTCAGCAACTTGTCAGGCACAGCCTGACCCACCCTTTTCGTGTCTTTTGTGTCTTTTGTGGTAAAAAAACAAAATGACCGACCAACTATTCGAAAGCAGCGACAGCCAGCGGCACGCCCGGGAACTAAAACACATCAAAACCGCGCGGTTCAACAAACCGTTCGACCTCGAACGCGGCGGACAGTTGCCCAACGTCACGGTGGCCTACGAGACCTACGGCCGACTCAGCCCCACGCGAGACAACGCCGTGCTGATCTGCCACGCCCTGTCGGGCGATTCGCACGTCGCCCAGCACGACGCCGACGACGATCCCGGCTGGTGGGACATCATGGTTGGGCCGGGCAAACCGATCGACACCGACCGCTTCTTTGTCATCTGCCCAAACATCCTCGGCGGCTGCCGCGGCACGACGGGGCCAAACTGCGTCAACCCGGCCACGGGCCGCCCTTACGGGGGCGATTTTCCGGCGATCACCGTCGGCGACCTCGTCCACTCGCAAAAAATGCTGGTCGACCACTTGGGCGTCGATCGGCTCCTGGCCGTCGTGGGCGGTTCGCTCGGGGGCCACATGACGTTGGATTGGGCGGTGCGATATCCCGACCGGCTCGCCGGCGCGGTCGCCCTGGCCACCTCGGCCCAATTGACCAGCCAGGCGCTGGCGTTCGACGTGGTGGGCCGCAACGCGATCCTCCGCGATCCGGCTTATCACAACGGCCAATACTACGACCAGCCCGACGGTCCGCGCGTCGGCCTGGCCCTGGCCCGAATGCTGGCCCACATCACGTATCTCTCGCGCGAAGCGATGATGCGCAAGTTCGACACCGATCGTTTCGCCCCGCGCGACATTCAGACCGATTTCGAGACCCGATTCTCGGTCGGTTCGTACCTGGCCTATCAGGGCGACCGGTTCGGCCAGCGATTCGACGCCAACAGCTACCTGACGCTTACGATGGCGATCGACCTGTTCAACCTGGGCGACACGCCGGCCCAATTGGCCGCCGCGCTGCGCCCGGCCACATGCCGCTGGCTCTTGGTCAGCTATAGCAGCGACTGGCTCTTTCCCAAATTTCAATCCCAGTATCTTGTCGACGCCCTGGTGGCCGGGAACAAACCGGTCAGCTACTGCGACGTCGAAACAACCTGCGGCCACGACGCTTTTCTATTGCCGAACGATCTCGACCGCTACGGCGAAATGATCCGCGCGTTCCTGGCCAATCTGCACGAGCCGCCCCGCGACGTTACGGGCGAGGAAAACGACGAAGAACCGTCGCGGGCATTCGCCAACCCGAAGAGCATTTTCCACCGCCACCACCGGATCGACTACGACTCGATTGTCGAGTTGATCCCGCCGGGCGCGAGCGTTTTGGACCTCGGCTGCGGCACCGGGGGGCTCCTCGCCCAACTGCGGCGACGCGGTCACCGCCACATCATGGGCCTCGAACGCGACGAACGCGCCATTCTCGGGGCCGTCCGCCGGGGGCTCGACGTCGTCCAGGCCGACCTGAATGAAGGGCTCGACGCCTTCAACGACAAACAGTTTGACTTCGTTCTTTTATCCCAAACACTTCAAACCATTATCGACGTGCGCCGCGTGCTCGACGAAATGCTCCGCGTCGGCCGGCGCGCCATCGTCAGCTTTCCGAACCTGGGCTATGAGGCTTACCGCCGCGAATTGGCCGAGGGGGGCCGCGCTCCCCGAGGCGACGACGGAGAAGACCACCAGTGGTACAATACGCCCAACGTCCGGTTCCTCACGATCGCCGATTTCGAAACGTTTTGCAACGAGCAGAAAATCGACATCCTCAAGCGAGTCTGGCTCGACACACGCCGCCAAGAACACGTCGAGAACGACCCCAACCGAAACGCCAACCTGGCCATCCTCGTGTTGAGCCGCTAAAGTCTTTCGAATGTCGCTCTCGCAGCCAAAAACCTATGACGTTCTGGGCATCGGCGTGGTGGCCGTCGACGACTTGCTCTACGTCGACGCCTACCCGGCGGCCGAGCATAAAGTTCGCGTGCTGCGACGGCGGCAAGAGTGTGGCGGACTGACCGGCACCGCGCTGGTCGCCGCGGCTCGGCTCGGCGCGCGAACCGGCTACGCCGGAACTCTTGGCACGGACGACGAATTATCGCGCACCGTCCGCCGACAGTTCAACGACGAGGGCATCGACTTGCAACCCTGCGTCGTACGCCCCGACGCCCGGCCCTATCACTCGACGATCATCGTCGCCCGGCATCCCCCGAGCCGAACGATTTTTTCGCACGTCGACGGCCACGCCGGCGCCGATCCCGCACGCCCCACGGCCGACGTCATCCGCTCGGCCGCCGTCTTGCTCGTCGACCATCACGCCATGAACGGCACCCGGCGCGCCGTCGAGGTGGCCAGGGCCGCGGCTATTCCCGTCGTGGCTGATTTCGAGCGCCACGGTGGAGAGGGCTTCGACGAACTGCTCCCCAGGATTGACCACCTGGTTCTGCCCGAACGATTCGCCATGGAACTCACCGGCGCCGACTCGCCCCAAGAGGCCGTCGGCCGTCTCTGGGCGCCCGGGCGTCAGGCCGTTGTGGTCACGTGCGGCGCGCGGGGATGTTGGTATGCCGACGCACTCGCGCCCGATCAACCGCGCCACTTTCCAGCGCCGGCGGTCGACGTGGTCGACACGACCGGTTGCGGCGACGTGTTCCACGGGGCCTATTGCGTGGGCCTGGCCGAAGGCCAACCGATCGGCCGCCGTGTCCGCTTCGCCACGGCCGCGGCCGCCCTGAAGGCAAACCAAGAAGGCGGCCAGTCCGGCATCCCCCATCGCCCAGCCGTCGACCACTTCCTGAAAACACAAAACCCGCCCACTCCCCTAATCCCTAATCCCTAATCCC
>JAFGAY010000406.1 GCA_016933425.1 Pirellulales bacterium | reverse complement strand
TCCGGCGAGTGAGCCGGAGCAAACGAAGATTTCCGCAATTCGGCCGGCGGGCAACCGCAATCTACGGGCTCTTGGGCAAGCCGTCGAGAAATCGGCCGAGGGCGTCGTAATAGCTCATGGGCAAGGGTTCGTTGTGGCCTCGGTCGCCGAGGCGGATGAACTGCTTGGGCTGGTTGGCCGCCTCGAAGAGTTTTTGGCCGTTTTCCATCGGCACGAGCGTATCGGCGTCGCCGTGGCTTGCCAGTAGAGGTCCGTGGTAATTGGCGATCTTCGAGAGCGAATCGAACCGCGTTCGCAGCAGTCCGCGGACCGGCAGTGCCGGGTAATGATAGGCGGCCATGTCGGGAATCGAGGTGAAGGTGCTCTCGAGCACCAGTCCCCTGGCGCCGTCCGCGGCGGCCAGATCGACCGCCACCGCTCCGCCGAGCGAACGGCCCATCAGCACCACGTCGCTTGGGTCGATGCCTTCGCGCTCGGCCAGCCACGCCCGAGCGGCGCGCGCGTCGGCCAGGAGGCCGTGCTCGCTCGGTTTGCCTTCGCTGCGGCCGTAGCCGCGATAATCGAACATGAGCACCGAGGCGCCCACGCGTCCGTGGAGAATGCGCAGGATTTCGGCCCGATGGGTTATGTTGCCCGCGTTGCCGTGGCAGTAGAGAATCACGGCGCGAGGGTTCTCGCGGTGCGCATGCCAGCCGTGGAGCCGCGTACCATCGGCCGCCGTGAAAAAGGCGTCCTCGAAGGTCAATGCGCTAGGATTCCACTCGCCGCTGGGATAGCGCGAGGGAAAAAAGATCATCGACCGTTCGAGCCACATGAGCAACCACCACGCCAGCAACAACAGACCGGCGGCGTAAAACGCATAGCGCCAACGCATCAGCCAAGAAGGACGCTTCGCGTCGGGAGTCATGCTCCGCCCTCCAAATGTGGTCGGCGCGTATCCCCAAGGCAAGCGGCTCCGCCGTTCCAATTGGCCATGATTGCCATGTCCTGGCAAGCACGGCCGTTGGCGACGGCGACCGGCCCTCTTTTTCACGGACGCGGCGGCGGCGCGCTACCGGCCTTCGCGGAACCGGTAATTCGGATTGCGAACGTCGAAGTCGGCGTCGGTATATCCCCGGTTGAGCTTGATGTCGAGGTAGGTGTACTCCTCGATCAGCTCGGGCGAACTGCCGGCCTGCTTGGGCCAGTCATGCGATTCGTAGCGTATGGGGAAATTGTATTCGTGATCTACGTAGATTCGCGCCACGTGGAAGCGGAAATCGCGCCGCGGCACCGGGTGGATCACCTCGATGCAGGTGCACACGCGGTCGTTGATCTTGGCGCCTTCGAGAAACTTGACTTCGCACTCGCCAAATTGAGCGTCGTGGCTGCCGACTTCGAGAAGGCGTTGCACCAGGTTCTTAACGCCCATTTCAGTAATGGGGTAGTGCTGGTCCTGCATTGCCCGGGGACTGGTGGGCGCCAGCGGAACCGTCCCAAAAACGGCCCAAACTCCCACGCCGTGGCCGAGCAGCTTTCCATCGTTCGCTCCGTCGACGTAGATGACTTCCTGGCCTTTGAGATCCTTGGGCTTCAAGAAGTGCATGTATACGCTAAACGGTTTGTGACGGATTTTGACGAACATCCATTGCTCTTCGCCGAGCGTGCCGTCCGTGCTTCGTTCGCGTTTGACGACGATGGCCGAATAGTCTTGGAGATTCTGCTCCATTTGCTGCAAACCCTGCGAGGCCCAACGCAAAGCGGGCATCAGCGGGTGCTCGCCCGGCCGGCGATCCATCGAGATCCGCGACGGGTCGGGAACCGGAGTGGTGCGCTCGGCCAACTGGAGGGGAACCCCGGCCGGCCTCGCTTGCGACGCATCGTCGGCCTGGTAGCCGGGACTGGGCGATTGCGGAGCCGCCGCGTCCGGCTGTGCCGGGACTTGGGGCGCCGAGACGCCATAGCCCGGCGCGGGGTATCCGGGCTCCTGCGCCATTGCAGGACAAAGCCAGACGATCGCGGCGCAAAACAGCAAACCACGTTGAAACCAAGCCGTCGAGATCATTCTAGATGCTCCTTGCTGAAAAACTCGGGCCACGCCGCGCAAGCTAGGTCGGTTGCCGCGGCATCCGCGAGTTCCTCTCGTGCCTTCCTTGTTGAAATCCAGAGGGTTTTCCCCTCCCTATTGTACGTGCAATTTACGTGCCGAGACACGCGGTTTGCCGACGAACCCCTATCCATTCGGGACGAATCACACAGAACGCCCGCAAATCATGCTCCGCCTGACAATTCTACGGAAGTCCTATATCGGGGTTATCGCGTAATTCCCCCGACAGAATTACAATAGTTCCTTTCGGTCCAGGAAGACCACCCAAACTTTGTCCTTGAGCCACCCAACGTTTCTTCTCGAAACGACATAATCTTACTGATCGAACGATCTTTACATATTACTTGATCTTTGGGTCATCGGGGAGACCAGTCCCGTGAAAACAAGGCAAATCGAGCTCGAAACGGTAGTGTCCGTTTTGTTTGAAGAAAATGCCTTTATTGTGCATCTTTCCCAGAATGACGAAGCGGTTATTATCGACCCGGGTTTTGGAGCCGAAAAGATAGCTACGGCGCTTGAACGTCCCGGGCTGCGGCCGGTTGCCATGCTTTTGACCCACGCCCACGGCGACCACATCGGCGGCGTCGGGGTACTGCGGGACCGGTGGCCCGACTGCCCTGTGGTGATCGGTTTGCGTGAAGCGCCGAACCTGTTGGATCCCGAGGCGAACCTTTCGGCCATGTTCGGCTTTGAGTTGCAGGGTCCGCCGGCCGATATTACCGTCGATCATGGCCAGACGTACACGGCCGCTGGGATCGATTTCGAGGTTCGCGAGATACCCGGTCACACAGTCGGTCATGTTGTTTATATTGTGAAGAGTTGCGAGCCGTATTGGGTTTTCGTCGGCGACGTTATTTTTTCGGGGAGCGTTGGCCGCACTGATTTTCCCGGCGGAAGTTTTCAAACGCTGGCCGAGGGAATCCACAAGGAGTTATTCACATTGCCGGACGACACGCGTTTATTTCCCGGTCATGGTCCGGCGACAACCGTCGGACAAGAGAAGCGAACCAATCCGTATGTCGGCTTGAAAAAATAATTTGAATGCCCTCACTCTAGACCTCTCCCGGAGGGAGAGGGGACATTTTTAGTTAGTCTGAACACAAGATTCCGAATTTTCCATTCATGAAACAGCAAAGTCCCAGTTACAGCATTACCTTGCGTCTGCGGTATCCGAACCAGGTTGGCCGGCTCGGACAAGTCATCTCGGCCATTTCCGGTGCGGACGGATTCCTCGGCGCGGTGAACGTGATCAGCGCGGACCGGAAGACCATAGTTCGCGACATCACGTTCCAGGGCAGGGACGCCGAGCACGGACAGCAGGTCGTCCAAGCGGTTGCCGCGCTTGGCGACGTGGTAATTCTCGACGTCTCCGATCGCACGTTCGCCATGCACGTCGGCGGTAAAATCGAAACCTGTCCAAAGCTGCCGATCACCGGATTGGACGATTTGTCGATGATTTACACACCCGGCGTGGCCCGGGTCTGCCGCAAAATCGAGCAGGAGCCGGACGCTTCGTTCACCTATACGCTTCGGGCCAACACGGTGGCGGTGGTGACCGACGGGTCGGCCGTTTTGGGCTTGGGCAACATCGGCCCGCGCGCGGCCATGCCCGTCATGGAAGGCAAGGCGGTGTTGTTCAAGGTATTCGGCGGGGTCGACGCCTTTCCGATTTGCCTCGACACGCAGGATCCCGATCGGATTGTCGAGGCCGTGAAATTGCTGGCGCCGACGTTCGGCGGGATCAACCTCGAGGACATTTCCTCGCCGCGGTGCGTCGAGATTGAAAACCGGCTGATCGAGGCGCTCGACATTCCCGTTTTTCACGACGACCAGCACGGCACGGCCGTGGTTGTGCTGGCCGCGCTGACCAACGCGCTAAAGGTGGTCGAAAAGGAAGTGGGCAACATCCGCGTCGCGATCAACGGCGCGGGTGCGGCGGGGGCTGCCATTGCCCGGCTCTTGCAGCTTGTCGGCGTCGAGCGGATCGTTGTTTGTGATCGCAGCGGCATCATCCACCAGGGCCGCGACGGCAACATGAACGTCGTGAAGCAGTGGCTGGCGGAAAACACAAATGGCGAGCGTCTCCAGGGAAACCTCTCCGACGCAGTGGCCGGCGCCGACGTTTTTGTCGGCGTGTCGAGCGCCGACGTGCTTACGGTCGACGACGTTCGCCGGATGGCTCCCGGAGCGATCGTCTTCGCGATGGCCAATCCCGACCCCGAAATCGATCCCGACGCTGCCGCGGCGCACGTCCGGGTGGTGGCCACCGGCCGGTCCGACTATCCGAACCAGATCAACAACGTTCTTTGTTTCCCGGGCCTGTTTCGCGGCGTGCTCGACGTTCGCGCGCGTCGGATTACCGACCAGATGAAAATCGCCGCGGCCCGAGCGATTGCCGAGGTGATTCCCGATGGCGAGCTCACGCCGGAATACATCATTCCGAGCGTATTCGACCAGCGGGTAGCGCCGGCCGTGGCCCAAGCGGTCGCCGCTGCGGCCGAAGTGAATGGAGTCGGCCGGAGTTAGCCAATAACGTGGTTCTAGACCGCACCACAAATAAGTGTAGCGTCTTGGGCGCCATGCTGGAGTGCCATGCCCACGCTCGCCGTGGGCATGTTTTTCCGAGTAAGCCATGGCACCCGTATAGTTAAACGTGATGCGCTTTACGACCGTTCCGCCGCGGGGGCGGCGACTTCGGCGTGCATGTCGATTGCCGCGCCGCGGCCGCCGGCCGCATTGGTTTGGATTTCGAGTCGGGCGTTCACCTTGCCCATCGCGCCGCCGGGTGCAAAGGTAATCGGCAGGACGTGGAATTTGGCGGTTTTTTCCGGAAGTTTCCAACGAAAACGCGGATCGTCGCAGCGGATGTCGGTCACGCGGAAAGGTTGCGCCGCCTGGACCACGACGTTGCGAGTCATCGACTGCTCGCCGTGCGTCGCTAGAAACGTTAGCGAAGCCGGGCGCACCGACAAATCGGACTCGACCACCCCTTCGATTGGCAGCGGCACTTGCGAAGCCTGGGAGCTGGCGTCGTTGGTTTTTAACATGAGTTGCCCCGACAGATAGCCCGCCGGCGCGTCCGGTTTCAATTCGACCGCTAGTTCATACGTTACGCGGCCCATTCCTCGTCGCGTTTCGGTTAGCGTTGTGTTGATGAAGGGGTTTGGGCTTTCCACGGCGGTGATGCGCCAGTCGTCGCGGCCGGCATAGCTGACGGTTGTCGAGCGTCGCGCGCCTTCGCCTTGCTTCACCGAGCCGAACTGGATTGCGCCGGGCTGAAACACGACGTCCTTGCGAATATAGCAGTGGATTTTCAGCACTACCTCGGCCGGGAACGGCTGATCGAACTCGACGGTCAACGTGGCGTCCTTGCGTCCGAGAAACGCGCGCGTGTCGACTGCCACCACGATCTGCTTCGTTTCGTAAGTCTTGATCGATTCCGTGGGATACTTGACGCCCGCGCAACCGCAGCTCGTTCGAACCGTTTTTATGCGAGCGTCCTCGTTGTAGGGATTTTTTAAAAGGAACGTATATTCGGCCTTGGCGCCGCGCGCCAGGGCGCCGAAATCGTGGCTTTTGGTCGGAAACATGTCCTCGGCCCACTGTTGGGCCAATGCGGCCGCCGACCCGATCGTCCAGAAACATGCCGCCGCCACGCAGCAGAACCCAAACTTCCTTAGCATGATCACGTTCAACCCTCGCAAGTTGCCCATCCTTCACCAAACGGCGATTCTCGCGGAAAAACGTTCGTCGATCGTCGGGCAGGCGCTTGGATACTTTCCCCAGCCCGTCAACGTTTCCAATGATACGCAGTTTTGGCATAAATAGCGAGACTGACCGATCCACTAATTTGGATTATAGGGGTCTATACTATAGCGGGGGCGCATTGTGTCTAAGCGGGTGTCCAGGAATTACTTTCCGATTTCATGATTTTACGTAGGTCAGGCTGTGCCTGACGACAAGCATGTCAGGCACAGCCTGACCTACGGAAACTCAAATGTTATT
>JAFGAY010000012.1 GCA_016933425.1 Pirellulales bacterium | reverse complement strand
TTGACGCCTGGAGCTAATCGCAAGACCTCGGGCAGGTTGCGTGCTCCGCTCCGCCGGATCATCTCGTTGGTGATGACGTAGACGGCCGCAGGCGACCGGCCGACCGTGCTTTCGGTCCGCGCGACGGTCGAAACGTGCATCTCCATCGCGGGTGAGGCCGACCTTACCGGGATCTTCGACAATTCCTCGATGTTCAATTCGAGCAGATCCAAGTCGTTTTTGCCGTTCTTGCCGTTCGCGGCCTGGCCCGCGGCGTCGCCGTCTTCCGGCCGGATTTTTTGTTCAGCCGCGCGGGAATCGGCCTCCGTCGCCGAAAGCTCTGGAGCGATGGGATCGGGACCCGACTGGAAAAGATCGTTGGGCGACCGCGCGATCCCCGCTGCCGCAAGCACGGCAATCGCCAAGAATAAGCCCGCCAACGAATGCACGATTGGTTTGGTCCCCACGACGCGACCCTCCCTGGTAAGACCCAGTTCCGCCGGCGACTTGCCTCGGGGAAGCATTGCTGTGCGTTCCGCCGCGTTGATGGCAATCTGGAAACCAAACTCCATGGTCTTCGCGGCGGTGATTCCCTGTCGCCTTCCACAACCTAGTATGCTCTTTCGACCGCAAATGCCGCATTCAAGGCAATGATTCCGATGGCTTCGCACAATCCATGCATTGCAAACAAACTCCGCAGTCCGGCGCAGTTCGCAGCTTGGAGAACCGCGCACCAACAGCCATTCAGATATCGGGGACGGATCGCCTACGGTTCGCGGCCGGCGAATCCGTGATTCGAGATGGACCGCTGAAGGCCGTCGGCATTTCGTCCTTATCCGCGTCGAACCGACTGGGCAAGAAACCCAAGGTCTCTGCCGTTTCGATGGTCCTGAAATGTTAGCGCGAAGAATAACCGCCGTGCGATCGTTGCCGGCGACCGTGGATGAGCACTTCTCCGGCAATAGCCCAGATTGCCAGGAAAAGCAATCCCATTGCGCATAGAGTCAATTCGATAGCCATCTTGTCACCATGCAGTCAGGGAGGGAAAAGGAGAATGATGGGCCGGCATGTTTATCCGCCGGATGTTTATCCGCCGGCGATGTGCGATTCATCGGCCAAATTGCCCGAGAGTCCCGACGAGAACTTGGTCGCCCGGCGCGACGCTTCCAAACCATGCATCAAGGTCATTCGGTCGAGTTTGCCGGACCGTTGACTATCGACTTGCTCGCCGGGTTGTCGATCGGGCACGCTGAGTGGCTCGGGCCTCGATGGTCTGCATCTCCAGTTCGGCTTTGGCCCGGCGAAGCCAGCGGTCGAGGTTTTCCCACCACTGGCGGGCCTTTTTGTCGTGCAGGGCAAAGGTTTGGATGTCGAATTCCCTGCACAAGGCCGACATATCTCGGGCAATTGCGGCCAGATCCAGCAATTCCAGCGCAAGATGGTCGAGTCGTTTGGCGTCGTAGGGCTCAAGCGTCATGCGTCCCATTATCACCGACAGGAGGGTACCTATCAACCACAAAAAATGGCCAATTTAAATATTGTAAATAAGTTCTATTTTTGTTAGCTTTCTTTGCAGGCTTCGGGTCGTCAAAAGCAGCTCAATAGCCGTAAAAGCCTGCCAATAAACGACTTCTTTTCCAACTCGCAATCGCGATAAGGCATTTCATAAAGGGGCGGTGGGCAACATGTTTTATTTATAATTTTAGCCAAATTCCACGCAAAACACCAAGTTTCCCCTTTTCCCGAACCCTGTGTGGCAATTCATAACCGCCGATCCACTCGGCGAGGAGGTTGTCCCATGATCGCGCAGGAAATCATTCGTGAAATTGAGCAACTCCTCCATCGGGGGGATCTCTCGTGCCGAAAAATTGCCCACCAACTGGGTATCAGCCGGGGCACCGTCAATGCGGTCGCCAACGGAACGCGCGCGATTCGCAATGCCCGGCGCGTTGGACCCATCGACCGATTCGAACCACCCCATGGGCCGCCGCGGCGCTGTCCGACCTGCGGGCGGCTCGTTCAGATGCCTTGCCTGGCGTGCCACCTCCAAAAACTCACCGCCCGACGAAGAATTGCCTCGCGCGATCCACGCGAGCGACCGTGACGGAAATGCGCGATAGACCGGTTGTGGGGATTGCATATAGGGGCGGGTGGTGGTTCTGTGCCGTTTCAGCGTTTGTGGAAGTGCTACTCTTTACCAGGCATTTGTTTCTTCACAACCGATGGCATTCGTCCAGGAGGCATGTCCATGACCCGGTACGTCACGTGGAAACCCGCTTATAGCGTCGGCCACGCTACTCTCGACGAGCAACACCGGCAGATTCTCGACACCATCAACGATCTGTACAATGCCTTGGACCAAGGCGACGACCGACGGACGCTCGATCGGTTGCTGAAACGCCTTGTTCAATACACCAAGACGCACTTTGCTTTAGAGGAAAGCGTCATGCGCGAGTGCGGCTATCCCGACCTGAAATCGCACCAGCAGTTGCACGAATCGCTTCGTCAAAAAACGATCGGACTCCAAGAGCACGCCACGTTGGTCACCGGTCACGACCTTCTCGGCTTTCTGAAGGAATGGTGGTTGACCCACATTCAAGAAGAAGACCAACGTTATTCGCCCTACCTGACCGCGTCGGTCGCTCCGTAGCGGTCCAGATACGCCCGAACCCGAACCTTCCGCGCCGTGTTGCGGCTGGTCATCGCGCGAATCTTGCCGATGACGGGCCGCTCGGGCCCGAACGGCCGGTCGTAGCGCCCCAGCACCCAGAAGATGCCCGAGTAGGAATTAGGGTCGCAACCATCGAGGGCGTATTTGTGGTTTAGCTCGATCATCGTCGCCAGCGCGTCGCGCGGCGAGGCCGACCATTCGAGAATCTTTTTCCCCCAGAGCATCCGCAGATAGTTGTGCATTCGGCCTTCGAGGACCAGTTGGCGCTGGGCCGCGTTCCATAGAGGGTCGTGAGTCGCCGCCTGCTCGAACTGGGCAAGAGAGTAGACGTGTTCGCGGCGGTCTCGGGCATGTTTTTCGAGGGTGGCTCGGGCCCAGTCGGGAAGCGAGTCGTAATCGGCATAATCCGGCCGGTGAATGCAGTAGTTTACGCCCAGCTCGCGCCACGTGACCACCTGGTCGAGAAATGCCTCGGCCGATTCGCTCATTCCCCACCATCCCTCGCGCCGCCCGTCGACCCGATCGCTCAGCCGGTCGGGCGACCAGCCTTCGTGCCGGGCCACGGCGTCGAACGTTTGGTGGGCCGAGATGTGCCCGAAGTGCAAATAGGGCGCCAGCCCGCTGGTTGCGTCGTCGTCAGGGTGGTTGCGCGACTCGGCGTAGCGGGCCAACCGCGCGCGAACGAATCGCCGCAATGCAGCCTCGGCGGTCGTGTTTCCGCCGGGTGTTTCGACCGGCTCGACCGAACGGTCGATCATCCACCGTCTCGACAGCGACGGCACGCTTTGTAGAAGCAGCTCGTTCGCCGGACGCCATCGTTGAACTATCGACGGAGGCAGCGGCCCGGCGCGCGGCAGCCGGACGCGGGCCAGGGGATTCGCCTTCGGCGCGCACGGCAGATGGTCCGCCAGCCGGCGCTGGAGAAAACGCCGCATCAGGTACGCGCTGGGATAGGCCCGTTCGATTGCCCGCATCGGCATCAGTCCAATCGAATCGACGGCCTCGACCCGAACGGGCAAGCCGGCGCAGGCTTCTTCCAGCGCGATATCTTGCTCGTGGATTGGCGCGTCGTCGCAGACCACGAGGCACGCACGCCGGCCGAGCGCTGCCAGCAGTTTGCATATTTGTTCGCCTCGCGCGGCCGCGTAGGGATAGTAGAGCACGGGCGCGTCGCGCAACCGCCGCGCGTTGTCGCGCATTCCCTCGAGCACGAACCGGTGGCGCCGGGCGCTCGACCAGCGGCGGCCCCCTTCGAGCGTTTCGAGCACGACCAGCGGCCGCCCGAGCCGCCGGCACCAGGCGACGGCATGTTCCAGGGCGAAATTCCACCGCGTCCGGCGGTTGGCCGTCATCCAATAGAGCACAAAAGCGCCGTCGCTGCGCGCCGGCGCATCGCCGAGAATTCGCCGCCGAATTTCCGGAACGTCATTCATGAGTCGCTCCCAGCACATGCCGCAGGGCGGCGTCCAGCGTGGCGTGGCGGAATGAGTAACCGGCCGCTTCGAGCCGGCTTGGCGCGACGCGCGCGCCGCCAAGAATCAGGTCGTCGGCCATCTGGCCTGTCAACATCCGCAACGCCCCCGCCGGCACCCGGCACAGCGCCGGCCGGCGGAGCACGCGGGCCAGGATTTGGGTGAACTCCCGGTTCGTCGCCGCCGAGGGACTGACGACGTTGACCGGGCCCGACAGATGGTCGTTCATCAGGGTGTGGTAAATCGCGCCGACCGCGTCGTCGATCGAGATCCAGCTCCAATACTGCCGGCCGTCGCCCAGCGGACCGCCCAACCCAAGCCGGAACGGACGGAGCATAGGCCCCAGCGCGCCGCCGCGCCCGCTCAACACCATTCCGAATCGGGCCGAAACCACGCGAATCCCGCCGTCCCGCGCGGGGCTTACCGCTTCTTCCCACTGGCGGCAGACCTCGGCCAGAAAACCATTGCCCGGCAAACTGGTTTCATCGACCGTTTCGTCGCCTCGATGCCCGTAGATGCCGACGGCCGACGCGCAGACAAGCACCTTCGGCGGCCGCTGGAGCCGGGCGAGCAATTCGCACAGCCGCCGCGTCGGTTCCACGCGGCTGGTCAGAATGCGTCGCTTCTGCTCGGGCGTCCACCGGTGCGAGGCGATGTTCTCGCCGGCCAGGTGAACCACGGCGTCGAGTCCCTCGAACCGGGCTGGGTCCGCCGCGTCGGAACCGGTCGGCAGCGTCAACTCGCCGGCGTCGGCCCGCGCGCGGCCGCGCACCAATCGGCAAACGTCATGACCGCCCGTGGTGAGAAAAGGAACCAGCACCGAGCCGATCAGGCCCGAACTGCCCGAAACGGCCACGCGCAGCCGCGGGCGATCGCGGAATCGGGCATGATCGGCCAGGTCGGCGGCAGTCGTGGCGTGCCGGTAGGCGAACATGCGTTCCAGTTGTCCGTGGATCCACGCGGCGTCGACCATTCGCCCGATGCGACCCAGCGGCGGCGCGTATTCAATGCGGTCCACAAGTATGCACGCATCCGGTCCCGATGGGTCGAATTGGTGGACGTGTTCCCAGAAAGCCATGGGCCCGCGAAGCTGGACGTCGCGGAATTCACGAGGCGGCCGGCAACCTCGGTGTTCGGCGACCCAGCGGGCCGTCAGCGGTCCGATGCGTGCGTGAAGCTCGACCTGGCTGCCGTCCTCGATGCCCCGGCCGACGGAGACGATGCGAACGTCTTGCCAGGGGGGAATTAGCCGCCGAAGGGCGCCGGGCCGGGCATGCCACGCAAAGGCTTCCTCGACCGGAACCGCCAACGACGCGCGACGCTCGAACGTTTGAAGCCGCATCACGAGCCCTCCTTTCGCCCCGGCCGCCGTGAACCGGTCGCGCCGGTCTGTCCACCGCAATTCTAGGTCGCCGCGGCCGCGAGGGAAGGATTATTTCGACTCGACGCGGCATTCCCAGCCGACCGGTTGCGTCCAGGCGGTCTCCCGGTCAATCCCATCGGCCGGCGGATTGTCGAGCTTTTGATCGCTCCGCACAGCCGCGCGAACGTAAAGCTCATCGCCCCGCAGCCGGTACGTCGCGCGGACGCCCTCGTGCCGTGCCAACACGCGGCCAATTTCCGACGTGTCGGCGCCTGTCGGATCGGCGTCGATCGTCGTGCCGATGAACTCGATAACATACTGCGCGCCCGGCTTCGGATCGACTTCGATCGAAAGCGATTTTTCCGACGGATCGTACTGGAGCGACTTGAGAACCACGCCGGTCGAGGCATAAAAATCGCCCCGCTCGATCGCGCGCAGGAGGGGCTCGATTTCGAGCTTTTCGGCCCGGACGACAATCCAGGCGCGGCCCGGATTCGCGCAATAGGGACCTACGTGATGATATTGATGTGCGTCGTCCGAACCAATTCCGAAAAGCGGCGGCGACTTCAGCCCGGCCAACCGGATCGTGTTGGCAATGTCCCAGAGCCGTTCGGCGCTCGGATGGGTCGCGTCGCCCAGGTTTTTCGTGTCGTGGCTGTTGTTGCACACCTCGAACAGCCGGACGTCGGTTGCCCGGGCCAGGTCCTCGGGAGTAATGTCGTAGCTTTCCCAGTTTGGGTGGTTCACGTGGGCGAGGATGGTCCGGCCGGTGGTCCGAGCCTGGCAACGGACGGCGGCCAGGTCGGCCTGGATGGTTTCGACGACGTTGCATCCGTCTTGCGGCATGATCAACCGCTCCAGGTTGATCGCGTTGACGTGGACCTGTTTATCGCCGCATTTTCCGGTGATTTCCTCGGCTTGGATCATGAGAAATTCGCCGGGTGTTTCGAGCGCCTCGCGGATCTCGTCGAACGTTTTCAAAAGGACTTCTTGCTGATCGTCCTCGCCGCGCAGCACGAGCCAATCGTCGCCCCACCGCTGGCGACATTGGTCGAGAATTTTCGGGGTGATGGGCCGCCGGTCGGTTTTCAGTTTGCGCCAGTGCTCGCCTTGCATGAGAATGTTGTGGTCGCTCAGGCAGGCAAAATCGTATCCGTGACGCTTATACCAGTCGAGCACCATTTCGGGAAACGCGTCGCCGTCGCTCCAGAAACTGTGGCAATGCGTGTGACCCTTGTACCAGCGCTCCTCGGCGCCCGCGCCCATGCTTGCGAAAAACATTCCGGTTACCACGAGGGAACAGAGAAAGCATTTTGTCATCGTAATTGCCGCGGAACGTTTTTTAGAAACGCATAAAAAATCGACGGGTAGTTGCCAAACCTGGCTTCCACCGGGGCAAGCCCGGCGGGATTGATTGCCACAACCCAAACTTCAAAATCCTGTTCTCGGTGTTCCACATGCGGTCATTCCATCATTCCGCGCCGTCGTCGCGCCGGACCATTTGGCCCAGGTGAACCGCGACGCAGTCGGCCACGAGCCGCGGGTCGTAGCCGCCTTCGAGCACGCTGACCATGCGTCCCTCGGCCCAAGTGTCGGCCACGTCCAGGACGCGATCGGTCAGCGTGGCAAAATCCTCGGTTTCGAGGACGAACTGGCCGATGGGATCGCCCCGATGCGCGTCGAAGCCGGCGCTGGTGAGAACCAACTGCGGCTTGATTCGGGCGGCAAAGCTCTCCAGGGCGTCGGTGAAACGGGCCAGGTATTCCTCGCGCGAGATGCGCGCCGGCACGGGCAAGTTGAGCTTGGTGCCCGCCGCTGCGCCGCCGCCCGTTTCGTCCTCGCTGCCCGTGCCAGGATAAAACGGCCAGCGATGGATCGAAAAAAACCCGACGCGAGGTTCGTCCCAAAAAGTCGCTTGGGTGCCGTTGCCGTGGTGGATGTCCCAATCGACGATCAAAACCCGATCGAGCCGGAATTCGTCGACGGCCATTTTCGCCGCCACGGCCACGTTGTTGAACACGCAAAAGCCCATCGCGTAGCTCGACATGGCGTGGTGGCCGGGCGGGCGCACGAGACAGAGCGCCCGGCGGTCCTCGCCGCGCAGCACGCGCTCGGCGGCGTCGCACGCACATCCGGCGGCCAACAGCGCGACGTCGTAGGAGCAAGGGCTCAAAACGGTTTCGGAGCCGATATCGCCCCCGCCCGACTTGGCCAGCGACCAGACTTCGTCGACGTAACTGGGCACGTGGACGGCGGTCAAGCGGCGCCGGGCGACCCGGTCCCACTCGGGTCGGGTGCAACGAACGTCGAGCCCCGCCTCGGCGAGCCGGTCGGGAATCAGGCGGACGCGGTCCGCCCGCTCGGGATGGTGGCCCGTCTCGTGCTGTAAGAAACAGGATTCATTGTATAGAAGCGTCATATCAAACAATCGTATAGGGCGTTGGCGAAACCGTCAAACACCCAGTATACGCTTCGCGTGCCGTGAGCACGTCCTACAATCCTCATAACTTGACACGGCGGTCGCGTTGCTGGTACCCTATAATTATCATATACCCCTCCCACCTGCTGGAACCGGAGCAGAGTCGATCCATGTTCAAAACGACCGTTTTTTCCCGTTGTTTGCGCGCATGGGGGCCGGCGTGCGCGGTGCTGGTTTGCCTGGCGGCGGCGTGGTTCGTCCCGGGAGCCGCCGCGCAGGACGCCCCGGCCGCGGCATCCACGTCGGGCAATTATATTCAGCTCCAAGTTGATGAGAAACTGAGCCGATCGCTGCGGATGAGAGTTAGCGAAATGCTGACTGGGGGATTTCGGGATCAGGCTCAGAAAACGCAATTCGACGACTACTATAAAAAGTGCGTCTTTCCCGAGTGGACCGTGCCGGACAATTTCGCCACCAAGGCCAAGGGCGCCCGCACTCCCCGCCGCCGGATCGTCAGCGACCTGAAGCGGGCCCGCCAGGGCGAAGTTTATGATCGGCTCAATCGCCTGCTGCTCGAGCAGATGGTCGAGTTCGCCAAGGGGAATTATCACCCGGTGACGCGTTACAACGCCATGCTCATGATTGGCGACCTGAACGTGAAGCAGGTGGATCTTCCGAACCCGCCGCAGCCGTTGCCCGAGGCGCTTTCCATTCTGCTCGCGGCGGCGCAAAACGACAGTCTGCCCGACGGAGTTCGGATGGCCGCGTTGTTGGGGGTCATTCGCCACGACGCGCTTGGCGCCAACGACGAAGCGTCGCGTCGAAAAATCGGCGATTTGCTCCTCTCGTTGGCCGTCATGCGCGACGTGCCCCGCGGGCGCACGAAGGACGGCCACGGATGGTTCCGCCGCAAAGCCATCGAAAGGCTGAGCCAGCGCGGTTCGGCCGGCGCGGACGGCGCCGTGGCCAAGGGAATCGCCGGCGTCATCTCCGAATCCGACACGCCGCTGGCCGTGCGGGCCGACGCCGCCTGGGCACTGGGCCGGATCAGCTTGACGCCGCAGATCGGACTCGATCCGGTGTTGATCGCCAAGTCGCTCGAGGATTTGTTCATCGCCACGGCCCGGGAAGAAATTCGCCGCTTTAAACAGGACGAAGCCTACGTGATCGAC
>JAFGAY010000097.1 GCA_016933425.1 Pirellulales bacterium | reverse complement strand
TGACACGCTTGTTGTCAGGCACAGCCTGACCTACGGAAACTGTGCCTGACACGCTTGTTGTCAGGCACAGCCTGACCTACGGAAACTTAGCGGTCAGGCCATTACTCGAATAGGAGTTGCGGCCATGTCGGTCCACTTGCAACGCGAAATCAGTCACATCAAGCAGCGTTTGCTGTCGCTTTCCGGTCTGGTCGAAGAGCAGCTTCAATTGGCCGTTCGGGCCATTCTCGACTCGGACGAGGAAATGGCCCGGAGCGTTTGCACGCGGGACCACGACGTCGACCAGATGGAGGTCGAGATCGAGGAGGAATGCCTCAAGACGCTGGCGCTTCACCAGCCCGTGGCGGTCGATTTGCGTTTTCTCGTGGCCGTATTGAAGATCAACAGCGACCTGGAGCGGATCGGCGACCTGGCGGTCAATCTGGCGCGCAAGGCGAAAAAGCTCTCGACCATCCCGTCGTTGGACGTTCCGTTCGACCTGACGACAATGTGGGAACGGACGCAAACGATGCTCCGCGACAGCATCGACGCCCTGGTGAACATGGACGCGCGCCTGGCCGACGATGTCTGCGTCCGCGACGACGAAGTCGATGAAATGAAACGCAACATCCGTCGGCTGGCCCAGGACGTCATCCTGCAAGAACCCGGCCAGACCGAGCCGCTATTGACCTTGATGGGCGCCGCGCGCAACCTGGAAAGGGTCGCCGACCATGCAACGAACATCGCCGAGGACGTAATCTACATGATCCGTGGAAAAATCATCCGCCACGGGGAATATGACGCGGAGTGAACGGTTTCTTATTTCTCGCGCGTAGTGCGTAGGTCAGCCCCCGTAGGTCAGGCACCCCGTGCCTGACAATTTTCCCTTGTGCCCGACAATATCAATTCGATACATCGACGCGCCAAACGCCGTTCTTTCCGAAATATCAACAGGCGCGGGTTGCTCGTTTTGTTCTGACTATCAGGCACGGGGGTGGCTGACCTACGTGAAATGTCAGGCACGGGGGTGCCTGACCTACGTGAAATGTCAGGCACGGGGGTGGCTGACCTACGTGAAATGTCAGGCACGGGGGTGCCTGACCTACGTGAAGTGCGTTTGTTACTTTGCCGCCCGTTGGCGGTTGCGGATCGCGATCAGGTCTTTCATCACATTGTTAAGTTTCGCCGCGTGGCTCGGCAGGCCGAAGGCGTCGTGCAACTGCATGTAGAGGGCGTAAAGCTGGGCGTAAACCTTGGCGGCGTCGCGGTTCGGGCGGTAGACGGTCGGCTTGACGCCGGTCATCTTGCGTTGGGCCGCCTCGGTCGTCTTGTAGGCCCCGCCGACCACCGCGCCAAAGATGGCGGCGCCCAGGGCGCACGTCTGGGCCGAACGGCTGATCTTCATCGGCACGTTGCAGACGTCGGCATAGATCTGCATGACAAACGGGCTTTTTTCGGCGATGCCGCCGCAGTTGACCACTTCGCGGACCGACGCGCCGCAGTCGCGATAGCGGTTAATGATCGTAAGCGCGCCGAACGCGGTGGCCTCGACCAACGCTCGGTAAACTTCCGGGGCGGTTGTGTGGAGCGTCTGACCGACCAGCAGGCCGGTCAACAAGGGATCGGTCAACACCGAGCGGTTGCCGTTGTTCCAGTCGAGAGCCAACAAGCCGCTCTCGCCCGGCTTGAGCTTCATCGCGGCTTGGGTCAGATTGGCGTGCGGGTCGCCCTTGGCCGTGTAGGCCGCCGGGGTTAGGTAGCTCGTGAACCAATTGAAGATGTCGCCGACCGCCGACTGGCCCGCCTCGATCCCGTACATGCCCGGGACGATCGAACCGGGTACGATGCCGCACAGGCCCGGCACGTCGGGCGCTTTCTGGTCGCCGGGCACGACGAGCATGTCGCAGGTGCTCGTGCCGATGATTTTCACGAGCGTGCCCGGCTTGATGCCGGCGCCGACCGCGCCCAGGTGGGCGTCGATCGCGCCGACGGCGACCGGAATGCCCGCCGGAAGCCCGACTTTCTTGGCCACCGCCGGGTCGATCGCCCCGGCCGGCCGATCCGAAGGCAGTGCAGGGGCCGCGTAGTGGTCGCGGACCCGAGCCAACTCAGGCGAAAGGCTCGACAAGAAACGCTTGTTGGGCAGCCCGCCCCAATCCTCGTGATAAAGCCCCTTGTGGCCCGCCGCGCAAATGCCGCGCGGCATCGTGTCGGGATCAGTGTTGCCGGTGATGAAGCCCGAGACGAAATCGCACTGTTCGACCCAGCAGTAAGCCGCCTTGGCCACCTTGGGACTCGTGCGAATGCAGTGGAGAATCTTGGACCAGAACCACTCGGAGCTGTAGGCCCCGCCGCACTTGTCAAGGTAGCCTTCCTTGGCCCGGGCAGCCTTGGCCGTGATTTCCAAGGCTTCGGCGTGCGACGTGTGGTCTTTCCAAAGCCAGGCGTGGGCGGCCAGGTCCTTGCGGAACTCGGGCAACACGGCCAGCGGCTTGCCCTGGCGATCGACTGGCAGCGGGGTCGAGGCCGTCGTGTCGACGCCGATGCCGACGATCCGGTCGACCGAGAAACCCCGCTTCTTCGAGGCGTCGGCAATCGCCCCGCGAACCGAGGCGTAAAACCCTTCGACGTAGTCGGCCGGATTCTGCCGGGCCAGGTTGGGATCGCGGGCGTCGAGCAGGATGCCGTTCTGCCCGGAAGGGTAATCGTAAACGGCCGTGCCCACCTCGGATCCGTCGGAAACATCCACAATCAATGCCCGAACACTGTTGGTGCCATAATCCACCCCGAGAGCGAATCGTTTTTCCGACGTCTTGGCCATGACTCGTTGACTCCTCGTGTTATCGTGGGGAATGCGAAAACCAATGGTTTGGTTTGCAGTGTATCGCTCGTTTTGCGGCGAAACAAGTAGGGTGGCCGCGGCCGTAGGTCAGGTTGGGCCTGGCGATGAGGGATTAGGGATTGGGGATTCGTGTAGGCCGGGTCGTGACCCGGCGCTGGAAATCCCAATCGCGTCGGGTCACGACGCGGCCTACGAGTTATCTATCAAAAAAACGGTGCTCACCTTTTCCGTCAGGCATAGCCTGACCTACACGTCCCCCTCCGCGGGGGAGTTTGCGATGCGTATTTCCGAGCGGCGGCCATGTTTGCATTGGCCGGCCGCACGGAATCGCTTGCTTCCCAGCGGGGATGTGGAAGAGTTTCAGGTGGCACACGATGTTTCTATATTCCCATGGAATCCCGGATGGAACCCTTCCATTCCCTCGAAGGCGAAGAATCGACCCTGCCGCCGCCGGCCGACGACAGCCTGGAGCTGGGCCCGTCGCTTGAATTCCGCGCCGACACGCTGGCTGACAGCGTGGTTATTCTACTGGGGTTGACCGTGCTGCAACGGGCGATCGGCTTCGGGCGGTCGGTTTTGTTCTGCCGTTGGTTGCCGGCCGAGGAATTGGGCCAGTGGGACATCACGTTCGGTTTTCTGATGCTGGCGGCGCCGCTGGCGATTCTCTCGTTGCCCAGCGCGCTGAGCCGCTATCTGGAATACTACCGGCAGCGCGGCGCCACTCGGGCGCTCATCAGCCGGATTTCGCTGGCGACGCTGCTGATGGCGGTCGCCGCGGCCGGCGTGCTCGTGGCGGGACGCGAGTGGGTGTCGTACTTGATCTACGGAGCGCCCGACCAGACGGGACTCGTGACGCTGTTGGCCGTGGTTCTGGTGATCACCATCGTGACGAACCTCGTGGTCGAGCTTCTTAATGCGCTATGCTACGTTCGAGCCCTGTCGATCGTCCATCTGGCCAATAGCCTGGTCTTCGCGGTGCTCGGGGCCGTGTTGGTGCTGGGCGCGGCCAAAACGGCGACGAACGTCGTGCTGGCCTACGCGGGGGCATGCGTTTTATCGACGATCGGGGCTATCTGGTATCTGTGGCCCACGTGGCGGGCGATGCCCCGGTCGGCGCGGCCGATG
>JAFGAY010000096.1 GCA_016933425.1 Pirellulales bacterium | reverse complement strand
TAACCGGTCGTGATCAGACCCACGACGTCTTGTGGATCAAGCGTCCCGAATCGCGTGTCGGGCATGGCGTTGGTGACCATTTGACCGCGTTCGACGAACCCGATCGTCACGTTGTCGATATACCATCCCTCGTAAGCGTTGTCCTGGGCTTGAGTGTTGTGATAGAACTGGGTGCCGTTCCCGCCCGCGCGGCCGGCGGCCACTTCCTCGCCCATCATAAGATTGCTATAGGAGAACTTACCGGGATCGACGACGACGTGCTTCAGAACGTAAATCAGATCCTCGTTCCATTTGACCGAGGTCAGAATGTCGGAATTGATGTCGGTGCCGTCGTCGGTTCCGCCGGCGAGATCGCCGTAATACGTGTCCATGGCGCGGCTGAACTGGTAGGCCACCGCCTTCGCGCTCATCGCCCCGTCGACGGCGACCAACACCGACGCGTCGGGATTGTTGAACTGCCCGGGGGCGTTGCCCTCGAGCACGATCGCCGGCTCCGCGGCGCCCGGGGCAATGCCCTGGGTCACGTCAACGGCGCCATGACGAACCACGTTTTGCGTGTCGGTCGATGCCGGATCAGCTATGGCCAGCCCCGCGTTATTCACATCGATCCTTGACAGATAGACCCTGGTGTCGACGACCGTGGCGACCTCCAAAACCGCGTCGGGATTGGCCAAGAAGTAGTAATCGTTGAAGGCCTTGGCAATCAGATTGGCGACCTCGAAGGCCGAGTCGGCGTCGCTGATGTAAATGGGTAGGTTAGCCGGATCGTTCAAGGCGCCGTCCTTGACAAACTCAAACGTGACCACGCCGCCCAGGTCCTCGGTAATAGTCAGGGTTTCGCCGTCGAGAATCGCCGCGCCGGCCGCATTAGGCACCGCCAACGAATAACCCATGTCAAACTCGAAGATCGACGGCTCGCCAAACACCGATCCGTCGGACATGACGATGAGCGAGTCGCCGTCAACGAGCTCGCCGCCGGCGGTCGCCCGGAGATAAGCGCCCGTGTAAAGGTTGTCCCCCAACACGTCGCTCATGCTGGTGCTGCCCGCCGAGGAAAACTCAAACTTGAGCCGGAGATTGTCGCGCCCCACATAATCCGACAAGTCGACGCTCAGTTGGAGCCATCCGCCGGTGCCGTCCTGCATCAGGGCGGGCGCAACGTCGTCGGAGTCCGACATCACGTCGCGGGGCGTGTCGATGTTCGTGGCGAGCAGTACCCAGTTGGCGCCGTCGTTCGAGATGTAGACCCGGGCCGTGTCGGTGACGACGTCCGTGCCAATGCCGCCGTCGGTTTCAAGATAGTAGTCGAACGTGAGGACCGGACGGTCCGCCGCCTCGTAACCCGCCAGACTGAATTTGTCCGTGGTCAACACGCCATGGGCGCCGCCGGGCAGATCGTAGGTGCTGATCACCTCGGCGTTGTCGTCAAGATAATTGTTCGAGTCGGGATGGGCGTAATAGTTCGAGTTCTCAAGCCCGAACCAATAACTGTAATAACCGTAACTCGAAAAATCGACATCTTCGCTCATCAACAGCCGGGTGTCGTCAGGCGCCACGGTGACCGTATGGCCCTCGTCCGTGTATCGGCTCGCGCTGACGTGCCAAAGGTTGTAGTCGAGCGTCGAAAAGGCGATGCCCGTCGCACCCGCGATCGGGTCCACAACCCCGAATGGGTTGGTGATGCCGATGGGAATCATCGACAAGCCGTCTATGAAGACGGGATCCGGGTTTCCATCCACGTCGAACGCATAAAGATTGCCGGCGTTGTCCGTGGCGAAAAAGGTCTCGGCATAAGCACGGAATTCAACGTTGCTTGGCCCAATGGTCAAGCCCGAAAACGCAATCGGCGCCGCCGCGCTAAACGCGGCCGTGAGATCGAATATCGTCGACGCGGCGGTCAAGTCGAGAACCCAATTGCTTCCCCCGCCCGGTGTCCAGGCCGGCGGAAGACCGTCGCCGTCTTCGTCGACGAACGAGATGTCTATCGGCGTGGAATCGTATCCCTCGATCGAATACATCATGCCCTGGTCGGTTACGCCGTAAAGCGTGCCGCTGCAAAAATCCAGCCCCGTAATGAAGCCGGTCGCGCCGGTGATTTGCCGCCATGGCAAAACCGAGGTGGGCGTGGCATCGTCCGCGCTGGGAGTGACGACGTTCCCGTCCTGGTCGAACTTGTACATCAATTGGGCCGCCGGATCGCTGCCGCCGATCGCGTACGTATAGCGCTCGCCGCCTTCGACCACGTCGATCATCGCGCGGAACGTCACCCCCGGATTAACCTCGTCGACGATCGACGCCTCCGCATCGTCCGGATCGGCGACGTAGACCACGATGCCGTCGTCGACGTCGGAGAGGATCGAGCCGTTCCCGGTCGAAATCTGGCGATACCGGCCCGTATTGCCCGCCGAGCCGGCCAGAGACGTGAACGAGTACAGTTTGCCGTCGTTCCGCATGACGATGTCGTCATACCGGATGCCGCCGACCGCGCCCGCGAGCAGAGTATTCGTGTCGGGCTGGTGGGGCATGGCGTTGCCGGCCGTCAGGTCGTAGTAATACTCGCCCGTGAACGGATTGAACGTGTAGATGTCCGAGCCGACGCAGACGTACATGACCACGTCGCTGAGGTGGTAGTCGTCGATGTGGAGGCTCAACTCGGTCGCCTCAGGGTCGGGGAAAAGGTTGTACATCGGCGAGCCGGCGACTCCGCTGGCGTTGGTGTCGCCAACTCCATCGCCGTCCAGGTCGCCGACGTTGTCCTCGGCGATTCGCACGACCGAGTTGACCGATTCAACCCGCAACAGCGGCTGGAGCATGTCGCCGGTCTCCGCGCTATAGGCAAAGGCGGCCGAAAACCGCGCCTTGCTGGCCACCGCGACGTAATAGGTCATTCCCTCGCCGTCCAAAAACGCAACCGGTCC
>JAFGAY010000011.1 GCA_016933425.1 Pirellulales bacterium | reverse complement strand
CCGCGCCTAGTATTCCCACAAGGTTTTTCACACTGGGCGCCCCGCCGACCCACTCGGCAGGGCCAATGGCACTCTTTAACGAGCCGGCGCCCCGGGACTAATCTGATTTTGATCCTCGATGTCCCAGAATCGAGAGCCCCATGCCCAATCCGTTCCCGTGTTCTAGGGAAAGCCCGCGACCAAAACACTCTAAACGCACCAGTATGATCGCGAGCCCCCAAGGACGCAAGGACCCGGCGGGAAAAGAACCTAGATACGGATAATCGCGGAAATAGTGGAGGGCCACGCTCCGTCGTGGCCGAGCTGGCTCGTTACGCGCGGCCACGACAGAGCGCGGCCCCCCACTACCTCATGCCCCCCTTGAGGTGTGGGTCAAACCTTGCCCGGCAGCCACAATATGAGTATTCTGAAGTTTTACGCCTTTTGGTTCGCCCATTCTCCCGGTGTTGCGGGATCCCCATGAAACACTGTTTGGTAACCGGCGGGGCAGGCTTCATCGGCAGCCACCTCGTCGAAAGACTTCTTCAATTGGGCCACCGAGTCTCGGTAATCGACGACGAGTCGACCGGATCAGTCGACAATCTGGCTGCCGTGATGGGCTCCCCCAATTTGAGCTACACCAAGGCGTCCGTGGCCGAGCAGGACGTGGTTCGCCGGACGCTGGCCGACGTTGACGAGGTCTACCATCTGGCGGCGGCCGTCGGCGTCGAACTCATCGCCCGGTCGCCTATCCACACGATCGAAACCAACATTTACCCGACCGAATTGATACTCGACGAGATGAGCCGTCTTCACCGGGCCGGTCGCGCGGTCAAGCTCTTCGTGGCCAGCTCGAGCGAGGTTTACGGCAAGAACCCCAAGCAACGCTGGGACGAGGAAGACGACCTGGTGTTCGGCTCAACGGCCCGGGCACGCTGGTCCTATGGGGCATCGAAAGCGATCGACGAATTTTTGGCGTTGGCCTATTGGCGTCAGGAGCGGCTGCCGGTTGTGGTCGGTCGTTTCTTCAACGTCGTGGGCCCGCGTCAGAGCGGGGCCTATGGCATGGTGCTCCCGAGGTTTGTCGAGGCCGCCTTGAAGGGAAACCCACTCGTCGTTCACGACGACGGCCAACAAGTGCGATGTTTCGCCCACGTCGCCGACGTCGTCGAGTCGGTCCTCCAACTCACGGCGGCTCCCGCGGCGCTGGGCGGCGTGTTCAACGTCGGCAGCGACCAGCCGGTCCGCATTCTCGACCTGGCCCATAAGGTCGCGGCCCAAATCAATCCATCGCTTCCGATCGAGTTTGTCAGCTACAGCAGGGCCTATTCCGACGATTTCGAGGACTGTCGCCACCGGGTGCCCAGGCTCGACCGGCTCCACGCCACGATCGAGCACCGCAACCGATTCACGCTCGACGAAACGATCCGCGCCGTGATCGACGACAAGCGGCGAGAACTCGGGCTGACCGAACGCAATTCATAGGCGGCGGTCAGCCTCGCCGCTTATCGAACGACGACCGACTTCTTGCCGTTCGCCGCGGGTCCATCCGGCGTCTCGACGATCAAGAGGATGACAGCGAGCTTCTCGGGCACACCCCGCGTCGAGGGGCGATCGGGATTCATTCGCTCGATGAACACGTCGACGCTCTGTTGCCAGCCGGTCGCCTTGTCCACCCCGAGCGTCGATAGCCAGACCTCGTTCTCGCCGGCGGCAATCGCGGCGTTTCGCACGCGCCGCCGATAATGACGCAGGAGCGGTTCGGGCTCCGCCGTTTCGTGACAGAGCACGTAATGAAGCCGCATTGGCGCCCGCATGAATCCCTCCGTGCCTGCCTCGCCGTCCGGCCATGTTTCATGATACCGGTGGATGACGCGCGCGTCGGCGTGCAATTCGATCGGTGGCTCCGGCGGCGAGGGGGTCGTGTTCTCATCCCGCGCGAGCACTTCGCGGCGTTGCGCCGCTTCATCAATTCGTTCACAGGCGCCACGGACGGTTTGCCTGATGAACACGGTCCAAGGATCGGCCGCCTCGCGCTGATTGGCCTGAACAGCGCCGCCGCGGGATTTTCGCCCCAACCGCGAGTGGCCCCCCGACTCCTCGGCCCATTGTTGGGCCGCCGATTTGAGTCCGACGATGAACCCGGGCTCGCTCGCAACGGCCTCGGCCAAGCCAACGCCTTCAAGACCACCGGGACCGTCGGGCCAATTCCGCGCGAGCGACTCGCGAAGCGCGGCGCGCGTCGACTCGATCGGCAGCGTGCTCGCCAACGCAACGGCCGCGCCTTCGTCGTCGAGCGAATCGAGCCGGGCGAGTCGTCGCTCGACCCAGGCGGCTGTCCGCTGCGAACGAACCACTTCGAGAACTTGGGACAACGACTCAGAATCCGCTTCACCGGCAAGCCATGCCTGTCGAAAGGCATTGCGAGTTTCGGCCGAGGCCGCTCCACCGCGCGATCCGCCCACGGAAGCTTCTTGCGGAGGAATGTCCAGATCGCGGCAGACGCCCAAGGCCCCGTAAGCGGCGAACTGGGACGCCAGGGCCCGATCGGATACGGCGACCAAATCGGCGTGTTCCAACAACACGAGTTGCGCCGGCACGTTCGCCGGCCGGGCCTCCACGAGACTCTCCAGGATAGGCCCAAGATAGGGCGACTGGTTTCGCGGACGGCAAGCGGCCTCGGCAAGCTTGGCGCGGAAGCCGCCCGATAATTTGGGCGATTCCAATACGTCGGCGACGACACGATCAAGCTTGGTGCGCGATCTTTTGGTTCGCGGCTGGTCGGATTCGGGCGAGGCCGTCATCAGCACGTGCAGCAGGCGAGCCTCGTTCTCGGGCGTGGGATCTGCAAGCGGCGCCCGCAACACGGTTTCCCGCGCCACGTCGTCGTCATCCGTGGAAAACCGCCCAGCCAGAACGTCGTCGAGCGCCTTTCGCGCCACGTCCGTGCGATTTTTTACCAGAGCCGCGACAATCGCGCGAACCTCGTTCGGACGGCACCGGCGAGCCGAGCCCCGGCGCCGATCCTTCGCATCATCCGGTTGCGCGCGGAGCAGTTCGAGCAGCGTCGCCGCGGCGTTCGGATTGTCGGCAAAGTGGTCGCCCACGTACGCAATCGCTTCGATAAATCGGGAATCCCGCTGGATTTTGGCCTCGATGTAGTCTTGCTTCTTCCATTCAGCCAGATTTTCCGGACGGCGAGGCTTCTTGGAAGGACGCTTTCGCGGCGGGGGCGGCTGGTCTCCGCGAGCGCGGATTGCGGCAACTCGCGCCGTCTCGGCCGCCTTGCGCTCGCGATCGGCCGCCTCGGCTTTTTCCTCCGCGATGCGACGCTCTTCACGTATTCGTTTTGAACGCTCGATTTCCTCTTGACTGACGATTGGAGCCCCTCCATCGCAGCCGGAAAAAATGGGAAGAAGACAACCGGACGCCACGGCCACCATCGCAAACCAGGACGCCGCACATCGGCTCGCGCGCCGGATCAAGCCAACGGGGACCGACCGGCCCCAAACACGTTTGTCATGACAAGTCAATTCACTCCTCCTTGCGCGAGATCACCAGCATTCGCGTCACATAAGCACCTCATGCAAACACCTGAATCTATTGGCGGTTGGTTTGCAGACGATTAGCGTCGTGTTTCAAGATGATTGGATTCGGCAACCGATCGCACGAAACGCCTGGCCCATTACCTTGGCCGACAACAAAAGGGTTTACGAAAATCAACGTCGAGCGACTCCCCGTTGAGCCCAGGCGACATGCAACACCGCTCGGCTGCCGGTAAAAAACTTAGTCTGATTTTTTCCAAATGGCCGTCGGAACACGAGTTATGCACTGTCGTTCGTTTCCGACGGGAACAAAAAACCTTCGCCTGGCACGCCGCCTGCTCGGTGAGGAAGACACGACCTCCTTCATTCTTGTCACCCTCGGGTGACGGGTGAGTTCAAACACCAAGTCCTCCCATGTCGGCGGGCCGGTAACTTTCAAAAATTACCACCGCCGAGGAACTCGCCAACCAAGGGCCACGTCTCGCGCCTCGCGGGACGTGGCCCTTTGGCATGAGTCGCGTAAAACCGCGACTCCAGCCCCCCTTGGCCGACGGGGTCCCCGTTCGGTATACTGTGCGGTTGTCGGGTCCCGCTCAATCCGGTTGAACAAACTCCCCCCAAAATGGCTAATTCATCATGGTTCGCATAGCCATACTCGGCGCCACCGGCTACACGGCGGTCGAGTTGATCAAAATCCTGCTGCGCCACGACGAAGCGGAAATCGTGGCCCTGACCAGCCGCCAGGAAGGATGCCCGCCGATCGCGAGCGTCCACCCCTCGTTGCACAGCCGGCTGGATCTGCCGCTGGAAAATTTGGGGCCCGCGGAAGTGGCCTCGCGGGCACAATGCGTTTTTAGCTGCTTGCCCCACGGCGTGACGGCTTCGTTGGTCCCCCATCTGCTCGAGGCGGGCTGCCGCGTGATCGATTTCAGCGCCGATTACCGGTTGGACAGCCCCGAAGTGTTTGCCCAATGGTATGGCCAGAAACACGCCGACCCGGAGCGGCTCGGCAAAGTGGTCTACGGCCTGCCCGAGTTGTTCCGGTCGCAAATCATCGACGCGCCGCTGGTGGCCAACCCGGGCTGTTATCCGACGTCGGCCATCCTCCCCTTGGCCCCGTTGCTGCGTGCCGGCCTGATCGAGCCGACCGACATTATCATCGACTCGAAAAGCGGAGTTTCGGGGGCCGGCCGCACTCCCAAGCTGACGAATATGTACACCGAGTGCAACGAAAGCATCTCGGCCTACAACATCGGACGCCACCGCCACACGCCCGAGATCGAGCAAATTCTCGGCACGGCGGCCGGCGCCAAGGTCGAGGTGATTTTCACGCCCCACCTGACGCCGATGGACCGGGGAATTCTCACGACCACTTACTCGCGCCCGGTGGGCAACGTGTCGGAAGAACAACTGCTCGACTTGCTCCGCGAAACCTACGCCGAGGAGCCGTTTGTCCGCGTGGTCGACCATCTGCCGGCCACCAAGGATTCGGTCGACACCAACTTCTGCGACCTGACCGCCCGGATTGTCCGCGGCCGGGTGCTGACGATCAGCGCCCTGGACAACTTGGTCAAGGGCGCTTCGGGGGCGGCCGCCCAGAATTTCAACCTGATGTACGGATTCGCCGAGACGACGGCCCTCGAATAAGGCGAACCGGACGCCGAGAGAATGTGTCTGATCGTAGTTCGTAGTTCGTAGTTCGTAGTTCGTAGTTCGTAGTTCGTAGGCCGTGTGTTGTGGGCCGGTTTATTTCCCGGCAAGGGATTTGCCCGGCCTACCGGAGACGCCATCATGTCCGTGCCCATTCCCAAGGGTTTTCTTCTGACCGGGGTTCATTGCCGCATCAAGGCCGACCCACGGAGCCCCGATCTTGCCTTGATCATGTCCGAAGCGCCGGCGGCGGCGGCCGGCGTCTACACGCGGAACCTGGTTCGCGCCGCGCCGGTCGAACTCGACCGATCGCGAACGCCCAGCGACCGGATTCGGGCCGTGGTCGTCAACGCGGGCAACGCCAATGCATGCACCGGCGCGCGGGGCATGGACGACGCTCGAAAAATGGCCGAATTGGCCGCCGCCGTTTGCGGCGCCGCGCCGGACGAGGCCTTGGTCATGTCGACCGGCATCATCGGCCATTATCTGCCCATGGACAAAATCGAGCAGGGCATCGCGGCGGCGGCCGTCAAGCTCGGCTCGAAGCCGACCGACCTGGCCGCCGCGGCCCGCGCCATCATGACCACCGACCTGGTGCCCAAGGTCGCCGGCCGAACGCTCGAACTCGCCGGACGAACCGTCCAGATCATGGGCATGGCCAAGGGCTCGGGCATGATCGCGCCCAACATGGCCACCATGCTCGGGCTGGTATTGACCGACGCGCCGTTGTCGCCCGAGGCGGCCCAGGCAATGCTCCGCGACGCGGCCGATGTGAGTTTCAACTGCGTCAGCGTCGACGGCCACGTGAGCACCAACGACACATTGCTGCTATTGGCCAACGGCGAGGCGGGAGGACCGGCGCCGACCGACGCCGATCGGGCCGTGTTCCAAAAGGCCCTCGACGACGTATGCGTCGAACTGGCCCGCGCCATTGCCGACGACGGGGAAGGCGCAACCCATCTGGTCACGATCGACGTGGCCGGCTGCGCCGACCGCGAATCGGCCCGGCGCATTGCCCGGTCAATTGCCGACAGCCCACTGGTCAAAACGGCGATTGCCGGCGCCGACCCCAACTGGGGACGCATTGTTTCGGCGGCGGGTTACGCGGGCGTGGCGTTCGATCCGGAGGCCGTTGGGTTGAAACTGAACGGATTCACGCTTTACGACCGCGGCGCGCCTTGCGACTTCGAAGCCCAGTGCGTCGCCGAATCAATCCGATCGAACCGCGAAACCCACGTCGAGCTGAACGTCGGAAACGGCCCGGGCCGGACACGGTTCTGGACCTGCGACTTGACGGCCGAGTATGTGAGGATCAACGCCGACTACCACACGTAGTACGATAAAGACTCCCGACCCGAATGGCACTTGAACTTCTGCCAGTAATAACAGCTAGTACTACAGCGCTACGTCGAATCGTTTTCATCACTAAAGTACGAAAGATCGAAAACACGAAACAATGGCAGGTATAGGTCCAAGGAGGGTTTTTCGTGTTTTCGTCCTTTCGTGTTTTCGTGATCCACAAAGACCGGTGAGCAACAGGTTCGCAATCTCTTGTGATCTCAAAGGTTGTGACTACTGGTTGTCCACACATAGCGTTGTAGTATCAGGAGGCATGCCCTGGGATGGCGTGGTGGGATTGGCCACGGGAGCGAATGGCTTGGGACCGCAAAAGTCGCGGCTCGGGGGGGTGTGGTGATTGGGGCCCTTGGAACGGTGATTGTGGGGTATGGTGCATTGTCAGGCTCAGGGAGTATT
>JAFGAY010000405.1 GCA_016933425.1 Pirellulales bacterium | reverse complement strand
TCCACGGAGTGCGTTGCGCCGACTGTCCGAGGCTGTTTCCGATGTTACACCGCTCGACCATGGGCTCCGCCGATCGCTCAAAGGTGAGTATCATATTTCCACCAACACGGTCGACGAAGTTGGCGAAGGTAAGACTGAATTTGCCAGCAATTCATTAAAAAAATTATCTCGATCGGGCTACTGCTTTCAACCAAATAAGACCAAAGCCATGTTTGCTGAAGTCTACCGCAACTACATCGAGAACGCGCCGCTCCCGGCTAAGGATCGCAAATTGATTCATATCGAGGAACGACTCGGCTTCAAACAGAATCGTCTTGCGTACTTCCTCGGCCCCAACAATGCCGGACGGACCATGGTGTTGTTGCTTCTTCCCGCCACGGAGGCCGTTCTGGAAGCGAGCACTCGGAGCCGTGGCAATCTGGCCGCCACTAAAATCATCGTTGCCTCCCGCCGCTACGAAATCGACCATGGTGAACTGCCGCCGACGCTCGACTCGCTGGTGCCCGACTATCTTGACGTCGTGCCGGCCGATCCTTACGACGGCCGTCCGATGCGTTACGACCGCGATCGGGCAATCATCTATTCGGTCGGCGAGGACCTGATCGACTCGGGCGGTTCGGAGCTGATGCCGGGCGAGTCCATCGACGACGAAAACGTCGCCCGCTGGGAAGCTCAAGACGCCGTCTTCCACCTCCACGGCCGGCCGGAAACCGGCAAAGAAGAGGCAAGCGTAGGTCAGGCTATGCCTGACGGGAGGGATTAGGGATTAGCAGGGAATGTCAGGCACGGCGTGCCTGACCTACGATCTGACCTACGGTGATGACTCCGACGTGCCGATCGAGCGTTTCATGTGGCCGTGGGGGGCGGGCAGGGTTGGGCCGGCGTGGTCGTATTGCCGCCGGGTGGATGATTCGGCCGCGGCCGACGATGGCGCGGCGGCCGGAACGCCGTCGCTGTGGCGGCGGATCGCCGGGCGTTTGGTCGGGCCCCAGTCGCTCGAGGGTTTCGCGTCTTCGCTTGGCTTGCGACGCCGGTCGAAGAATTTACCCAGCGGCCCGGTCAACAAGGCCGGCAGGAAGATCAGGTCGCCGACCAGCGCGGCGGCCAGCAGAGTCAGCATGATGTAGCCGAAACGCTGGGTGGGCGTGAACGTGCTCACGGCGAACACGGCCAGGCCCAGCCCGCCGATCAACGTTGTCTGGCTCATGGCCGTGGCGCACCGCTGATAGGCCACCATGGCGGCCCGCTTGCGCCGGTAGCCCATGTCGAGACCGTGGCGGAACCAGGTCAGATAGTGGATGGTGTCGTCGACGGCCACGCCCAGGGCCACGCTGGCCGTCATCATCGACCCAACGTCGACCTTGATGCCCAGCCAGCCCATGGCTCCGAAGATGATCACCACGGGAAACAGGTTGGGCAGCATCGAAATCAACCCGGCCGAAGGGCTCCGCAGCACGAGCATCATGACCAGGGCGATCAGCGCGAAGGCCATCAACAGGCTGTTGAACAATCCGGCGAGGAGTTCCGTTTGGGCCTTGTAGACCAAGGGAACCAGTCCGGTGTAGGTAACCTTGATGCCCGTGCCGCCGGCCTCTTCGTAGGCCTTGCGGACCGGCTCGACTTTTTTCTCGAGTTCGGCGACGAACTCGCCGTAGTCGAGATCGCCCAGCGCCTCGACCCGGGCACTGACGCGCCACAGTTCCTCGTTAGTGTTTTCGTCGACGCGGAGATACTCGGCGAATTCGTCGCGGTGTTTTTTAAGCGCGCTTTGGAGCGCGCGTTCCCGGAATGTCAGACCGCCGAGTCGGCTGACGCCCAACTCGGGCGCGAAGGTGGCCGCCGAGATCGCGCCGCCGACCGGCTCGAGCTGCTCGACCGCCCGTTCGACGTCGCGAGCCAACCGCATCCGTTGGAGAAAATTGATATTGGGGTTGTCGCGGTCGATGCGCAGGACGATTTCCATGGGCACGAGCGGCCCGAGGTGCTTTTCGAGCCAGGCATAATCCTTGAGAATTCTCGCGTTCGGCGAAAAGAGCTTCATGAGCTTGATTTCGGGATCGATTCTCGTTGCGGCTCCCACCGAAAAGAAGATCATGACCGCCACGCAGCCGGTCACGACCAGACCGTTGTGGCGAATCACCTGGCCGCCGATGACGTACCAGATCTTGTGGAAGAGCGAATGTTTTTTCGTATTGCGCTGCGTCTCGTCCTCGCGCTGGGCCTTGACCCGCTCGGCAAAGGCGCGCGACGGCCAGAGCGAAAGGCACGCCGGCAGCACGAGAAACAGCAGCACGAGGGTGGCCATCACGCCGATCGCCGAATAAAGCCCGAAATTGCGCACCGGGATCAGCCGGCTGTTGCACAGCGAGAGCAGACCGATCGCCGTGGTCAGGGCAGCCAGGAAGCACGGCTTCCAGGCGTGGGACAGCGCGCGTTCCGGCGCGCCGTCCAGACCGTTATCATGGATGCTGTCGTGATAGTAGTTGATGATGTGGATCGCGCCCGACATGGCCAGCACGTAGACTAGCGACGGCAT
>JAFGAY010000095.1 GCA_016933425.1 Pirellulales bacterium | reverse complement strand
CGTCCAGGCGACCGCTTGGGCAGCGCCGCACGTCGAGCCGACTACTGAAAAAACGAGCGCCGGCGACTGGGTCCTCTCCTATTTCATAGTCGTCCTCAGCATCGCCCTGGGAATGTTGGTGGTTTGCCGCACGTCCCGTCGCGCGGAACGGGCGCGGCCCGATAAATACGAGGGGCTCAAGACGGCCGACTAAACGTCGCTTTTTCTACAAGTTCTCGTAGAATCGGGCGATCGCGTCGACCACGGTCCGCTGCTGGTCGGCCGTGAGTTCCGGAAAGATCGGCAGCGCCAAGACTTCCTCGGTGGCGCGGTCGGTCTCGGGCAGGTCGCCTTTCTGATAGCCCAAATACCGGAAGCACTCTTGCTCGTGCAGGCCCATCGGATAATAGATTTCCGTGCCGATTTTGTCCGCCGCCAAGTGCTCGCGCAGCGCGGTCCGGCGTCCCTCGGGCACGCGCACCACGTATTGGTTCCAAACGTGCCGGCGATTCGGTCCGTCGGCCGGCAGTCCGAGCACGTCGTCCAAACCGGCCTTGGCGAAAAGCGTTGCATAGCGGGCCGCGTTCGCCTGGCGCAATCGCGTGTATTCGTCGAGGTGGGCCATTTTGACGTTGAGCACGGCCGCTTGGAACGAATCGAGCCGGCTGTTGATGCCCAGCACCGAATGATAGTAACGCGGCCTCATGCCGTGGACCCGCAGAAGCCGCAGCCGATCGGCCAGGGCGTCGTCGTTGGTGGTCAACATGCCACTGTCGCCGACGCCGCCCAGATTTTTGGTTGGATAAAAGCTGAAACAGCCGATCTGGCCCATCGTGCCCGCGCGCCGGCCGCCCCATTCGGCGCCGATCGCTTGCGCGGCGTCCTCGATCAGCGGCACGTCGGCCTGGGAAGCCACCGCCTCGAGGGCGTCCATGTCGGCGCATTGGCCGAATAAATGCACGGGAATAATCGCCTTGGTCGCCGGGCTCAACCGCGACTCGACCGACGCCGGATCAAGGTTGAACGACTCGGGATCGATGTCGGCCAGAACGGGCGCGGCGCCCAGTCGGGCCACGGCGCTGGCCGTGGCAAAAAACGTGAAGCTCGGCACGATCACCTCGTCGCCCGGCCCAACGTCGTAGGCCATCAGGGCCAGCAACAAGGCGTCGCTGCCCGAGGCGCATCCAATCGCGTGTTTCGCCTGGCAATAATCGACCATCCGCTGTTCGAGCGCCGTTACCTCGGGTCCCAGGATAAACGCGCCCGACTCGCACACCCGGCGAAGCGCGGCCACCATCTCTTCCATGAGCGGCCCGTGCTGCGCGCCCAAATCGAGCAAGGGAACGCCGGCGGTCGACGGAGCTGTGGTCTGGGACGTGCCGGAAGGGGACGTTTGCATTTTCATGAGCGGATCTCCAAGGAAGGCGAAAAGGGGGCCGCGACAACGGCCGGGCAGACGGCCGAGACGTTAGACGTTTTCCACCGCTCCGTCAAGAGCGGACGACCGTCGTCAAAGGGCCGGGGCGTAGATGATTCCATGGCGAACCACTGATTATGGGAAATGGATGATCGACTACGGAGGTAGGTCTAAATCCCCTCTTAAGCAGCATGTGTTGGATGGTGGGATTTTACAAAAACTATCCTTCAGAGTTATGCGGCACGCTAAGATACCCCTCTGTATGGTTATTTTTTAGAGTTTCACGAATACCTTCTGGACGTTCTCAAATGTGGAAAGTGAAGCCATGTGCCGACAAACAAGTTTAACGATTGTAGCAATTCTCCCGGCTGGGCTAGAAATATGCCCAGACCGCGGAGGGTGCGCACTTACGCGCTCGGTCAACTTCGGAACATGCTAAACGCAACGGCCAAGAAGGAGATCACCTGTGGTTTTTCATTCCTCCTCCAATCATGCGGCAGTTCGCCGGACGTTTGTCCTGGCAATCGCGGCAGTCTTGGCCGGACTCTTCCTTATCAATCCCCTGGGAGCCCAGACCGTCACGCCCGTGCCCATCGAAGGTTCGGACGTGCCGTTCACCGATTCCTTCGGCGCGATTTTTGGCGGACGCGACATGGCTTTTCGCTTGAACTACGACACCGAGCGCTACGGCCAGCAAAATGGCCAGTTTGGCATTGGGTTGCAAGGTCATCGCTCGATGGATCGCGGCGTGTGGCTCTTCAGCGGCCAGTACAACCTCGACTTTGGCCACTCCGATCAGATGGGCGTCGACGTGGGCGGCGGTCTACGAATTCTTCATCCGGGCCTGCTCGGCGGCGGAGAGACCCGAATCTTTGGCGCGCAACTCTGGTACGACGGCTTCAAGTCGGACATTGACAACTACTTCAACCAGATAGGATTCAGCCTGGAATCGCTTGGCGATCGTTGGGACTTTCGGCTGAACGGCAATTTTCCCCTTGGAGACACCACTCAGTCCGGCACTCCCGTGCCGTTTTGGGGAACCAATGGAAGCCCGGTGCTCGGCTACACCGGATCGTATTTGACCCAGGCCGCGAATGTTCTGATTGACGAAGCCATGAGCGTCATTGACTTCGAGGGGGCGGGCCGAATCGCCAACTACGACGCTTGGGTGTTTCTTGGCGGCTACGGTTTGGACGCCAGCAGCGACGAGTGTTTTGGCGGCAAGGTTGGCGCGCGAGGCTGGCTCGGCAACGACGCCATGATGCAGCTTGCGCTTACCCAGGACGACTTTTTCGACACAACCGTGACTTTCTCGGTGGTCTGGTATCCCGGCCGGACGCCTCGGTCCCAGCGCCACGACCGCAGCCTCGACGACCGGCTGCGCGATCCGGTAATCCGCAACGACTACATTGCCACGCGGCGAATCCACGAACAAGGAAACCTCGTTCTGCACGACATGAACGGCGATGCCGTGCGCGTGATTCACGTCAACAATCCCGACGGAACCTCGCCCGAGTCCGGTGATGGAACCTATGAAAATCCGTACACCAGCCTCGATCTTCTCAGCGGGCAGACCGGCGGCCAGGACAATACGCGCAAAGGAGACATTATCCTCGTTTGGTCGGGCAGCGAATACAACGGCCAGTCGGCGGTCCTGAAAGATCTCCAACGGCTGCTTGGCGAAGGCAACAACGTTCGGCACACCGTCATGACTGAAAAGTATGGCGCGTTAGTCCTGCCTGAGACTCGTGCGGGCGCGGCTTCCGGAGCGATGCCCCAGATTCACAACGCGCCGGGCGCGGCGGTGACCCTGGGAACCGCGTCGACCACCTTGGGACCCTCGGGAACCAGCTACAATTCCAGCACGGGCCGCTATAGCCCCATCGCCGCCCTTTCGGAAAACGAGGTCTCGAACTTGTCGATCGACGGCGGGACGCAGGCAATCGTTTCGTCGGCCGTTGGCATCGGCGAGGCGAATATCAATAGAGTGGCCATCGCGGATACGACCGGCAACGGCATCGAGCTGAAACCGTTCGAGTTGACCTATATCGATGGGAGTGGAAGCACCCTGCAGAGGGCGACCTATTTCAGCCCAACCGTCAACAACGCCACGTTCAGCGGCGTCGGCGGCGACGACGTCAATCTGGACGCCACGACCACCGTGCCAAGCACGGCTCAGGTCACGGAAAGCATCCAGATTGCCAACGTCGCCAGCAACGATGGCGACGGCTGGGGCATTCACGTCATTCAAAACAAGAAAACGACCGCCATCAGCCAATACGCCTACAACGGCGGCACAACGGCCGCGGGCGGCATTCGTTTCGAGGTTGCCCCGGACACGGCCGGCGGCGCGACGATCAACGAATGCATTATAACGGGCGGCAGCAGCGACGCCGACAAGGGCTATGGCGTCAGCCTCGTCGGCGCCACGGCCGACACGGCCGCCAGCACCTTCACCTTGACCAACACCGAAATCATCAACACGCGAGGCTCGGCTTTCCACGTCGACAGCGGAATGACCGATGTCAACTTTACCGGTCTAATCACTCAGTCCGCAACCGATGCGGGAACCGCCGTCGAGGTCGAAGGGCAGCACACGGGCGAAATCACCTTCGCGAAAATCGGAACCAACCAAACCGTTATCACGGCGAGCAACGGCAATGGCCTCCAGTTCGACAACGCCGACGGAACCTACACCTTCAGTGATAAAATCGACCTCAGCGGCGCCGTGGGCTCGACGGGCGTCGACCCTCGCGCCGGCATCGACATCCGCAACGGCTCCGACGGAAGCTTCACCTTCAGCAACGCGGCCATCACGAACATCGAAGGCGCCGGCTTCAATCTCAACGGCGGAACGGCCCACGTCGACTTCATCGGCCTGATCCAACAGGAAACCAACAATGCGGCCGCCGTGACCATCGGCGGCGGACACGCGGTGGGCACGGGCCTGGGCGACGGCGCGGTTTCTTTCAGGGAATACGACAGCGGCGCCGGAGCCGTCCAGGCGAGCACCGGCGGCGGCCTCCTATTCGCCAACGCCGACGCGACGTATACGTTCCTTCACAAAATCACGCTCAGCGCCGACGCCGGCGTGAAGATCACCGAGGACGGCGGCCAAGGCTCGGAAGGCACTTTCACGTTCACCAGCGGCGACTCCACCATCTCCAACACGACCGGAACCGCGTTCACCGTCGAGAACAGCGAGGCCATCGTCGCCTATACCGGCACCATTGCGAACACCGCCGCCGGTAACGGCCAGCCCGTCGAAATCAACGCCAACACGGGCGGAAAAGTCACCTTCAATGGAACCATCACCAGCGGAAATTCCGCCGGACCCATCGCGGGCCAAGGCATTTCGATAACCAATAATACCGGCGGCGAGTTCGAGTTCAAACAAAGCGTCAATCTGAATACCGAGGATAACACGGGTGTGATACTCCTGTCCAACAACGGCGCTATCATTCGACTCGACAATCTACAGATCAACACAACGTCGGGAACCGGCATCCTGGCCAGCGGCGGCGGGACCCTCGTCGGCACAGGCGCGGCCAGCACGATCACAACGTTGACGGGTCGCGCCCTGAATCTCAACGGCATGGAAATCGACGCCGACGGATTGAA
The DNA here is from genome assembly GCA_016933425.1 of Pirellulales bacterium. Taxonomy (GTDB): domain Bacteria; phylum Planctomycetota; class Planctomycetia; order Pirellulales; family Thermoguttaceae; genus UBA11386. The sequence continues at coordinate 7,876 of JAFGAY010000095.1, read as the reverse complement.
CTTCGACAGCGTGTCCACCGACGGCGCGGTCAACGGCATCTTGCTCAACAACATCGCGGGCGCCGGCGCTCTCACGGTCAACGGCGGCGCGATCCAGAACACAACCAGCCACGGTATAAGCATCACCGATGCCGTTAATGTCTCCTTGAACAATATGACCGTCACCGGAACGGGCGGCGACGGCATCTACGTGTATCAAGGCCAAGATACGACAACGGAAGACATGTCCTATACCGCGAAGATCACTGCCTGCGACGTGACCACCACAGGCACGAACAAAGGCGTCAACCTGATCGTGGGCGACGGCGTCACTACGTCCAATCTCACGGTCAAGAACTGCGAGAACCTGAATGCAGGCAACGCCGAGGCCGTACTGCTGACCGTCCAGAGCGGCACGCGGGCCAAAACCATCAATTTCCTCATGAACGAAAACGGCATGCTCAACAATAGCGCGACGCTCGCCACCGCCAACCTCAACGTCAACGGCAGCGGCGCCGCGTTGACCACCACGGTGAACGCCACGGTGCACGACAATACCTTCGCCAATAGCGGAGCCGGAGGCGAATATCTGACAACGGCCAACACGGGCGAACCCACGCTTCGCTTGAGCCTCTTGGATAACGACGCGGGAGCGGCGGGAACCTATGATCTCGTGCGTGCCACCGGCTCCTTCAGCCTCGAGAAACTCACCACGGTCGCTCCCGATCCCGACGTCCATGCCAGAAACGTGGGCACCATTAACGTCGGCGCCGGCATCACAAACGATTCGGGCGACATCCCAACGCCTCCACAGTAACGCGGTCGGCGCGGGCAAAACCCCGACGAGAGAAAACCTTTCGACCGTGCAACAAAACCAGGGCCGTCGAAGTTCCCAAAGAGCTCCGATGGCCCTTTTCGTTTTCCATTTCCCATTTCCCATCCGAACCGCGACCGTGAGGGAGCGGCTGCATGGCGACGCTATCGCGCCGCTCCCTCACGGTCGCGGTTCAGTATCTTTTCTCACATCCCGACGCGCCGGTTGTACACCAGCCACTCGACGACCAGCACGGCCAGTGCGGCCAGCAGCAAGGGTCGCCAGATTTCGCGCCGGGCCGCTTCCCAGCCCGACTGGCCGGCGACCTGTTCGACGCCGGCGCTGATTGCCGGCCGCGGGGCCAGATCGCTTTCGTTGGGATCGAATAAATTGATGGCGAAACGCGAGACGGGCTTACCGCCGACCCTGACTTCATAGGCGCCCAACTGCTCCGTGGTCGAAATCTGATACTGGCCTGGCCGCACCACGGTGGGGCGCATGGTCCGGCCGTCGGGCCCGACGACCGTGACCGATCCGACGGGGCCGGCCGCCTCGAACGCGAATGGCTGCCCCGGCCGAACGCTTTGGCCGCCGCGTTCCTGGACCGCGCCGCCCAGATAGGTCAGCGTGTTGAGCACGAACATGGGGAAACTCGGCCGGATGGGCCAATTCGTCCGGCTGACGCTTTCGCCGTTTTCGACGTCGACCAGCAAGAATCCCATGGCGGCGTCCTGGAACGTTTCGCGGGGGGCGATGGCCAGCATGGGCCCGGCGTCGCTGTCGATGAGCACGCTTCCGCCCGGCCCGGGATTCACCGCTCGGCCTTCCCAGAGCAACACGTCGTCCAAGGCAAGCCACTGCATCATCGGATGGGATGGGTCGCTGTCGATGATCTGGGGGACGTCGACTCGTTCGCCGAGCGACCAACGCGGCTCCGTCGGCACGTTGCCAATAAAAAGCGTGTTTGACTGGGGCATGGTTTCCGGACGGCACCGGTCGAAAATCACCAGGTCGTGAACGCCGGCTGCGGCGGCGGCGTATTCCTGTGTTTTTAGGAATGTCGGCGGACGCACGGCGACGTTGGCCAGTTTGGCCGCCGAGCGCGTGCCCAGGGCCAATTCGAGCGGTTCGTTGCCCGGCGTGACCAAGAGCACCTCGGCCGGTCTGGGCGGATTCACGGCGACCCAGCCCCGATTGTCGACGGCCAGCCGGTCGCGCGCGCCGACCGCCAATTCCAAAACGCCTTCGTCCATTTCGCCGACGTCGAAGACGACGTTCTGGGTCTCGCCCGGCCCGATCGAAACGTCCTCGGCGTCGATCAGATTGCCGTCGCGGCGCAGCGTGACGTCGGCGCGGATGGTCTGCGTCCCGAAATTCTTGATCTGGGCGAAAGCCTGAAGCCAGTTTTCGAGTTTTTCCCGCGGCCTCGTCTGAAAAACAAGAATGGCCGCGTTCGAGGGCGACTCGCCGCCGACGGGCAGGAAAATCGGCTTGAGAAGACCCAGCGACGAATCGCTTACCGGCGCGAATTTGCCGTCGCTGAGGATGTAGGCGGTGGCCGGCGACGTCTCGGCCGGAACGATTTGCTCTGATTTCTCATCCGCCGGCTGCGCGGCGTGCCGACCGGCGGCCTGAGCCGAGGCCACTTTCAATGCCTCGACCATCGACGTGGGCCGGTTGGTCGGCCGGATCGATTCGATCGCGCGGCGCAGGGCCGCGCGATCGCCCGTGAGCATCTGCTCGACTCGGGCCGTGTCGGCAAAACTGACCACCATGCCGACGTCGCCCGAGGCCATGTTGTCGACCAGGGCCGCCGCGCGCCGCTTGGCGTCGTCGAGGCGGTTCGGCGCGACGTCCGAGGCGTTCATGCTGGCCGAATTGTCGATCAGAAAAACAAAACGGTGGCCGATCAGCTTTTGGCCGCGCCATGCGGGACGCAACAGGGCCAATATGAGAATCGCCAACAGGATCAACTGAAGCAGCAGGAGCAGATTGCGCCGCAACCGCTGCCAGATGGTGTTGACGTGCAAATCCTCGATGGTCCGGCTCCAGAGATACGTGCTGGGAACCTCGACCGGCCGGCGGCGCAGCTTGAGAAAATAGAGCGAGATGATCGCCGGCGGCACGGCCAGCAGGATCGCCCACTGCCACCACCCAAGCATGTTGATCCACGTGGGCCACATCAGCGAACCAACCCCCTTCGCGCCAGGTAGTCGGTGATCGTCGTTTCGAGGGCCACCTGGTTGTTGGCCGCCAGATAGACCATGCCCCGCCGCGTGCAGAAATCGCGAGCCGACTCGAGGAAGGCCGCGAGCGTCTGGTGGTATCGCTTCAACAGCGGGCCGGTGACGGTCACTTCCGCCTCGTCGCCGTCCTCGCAATCGACCAGCCGCAAATCGCCGGTGAGTTCGGGATGCAGTTCCTCGGTCGAAAGGATATGAACGACGTAAACGTCCATTTGCTGGGCGAGCAAGTAACGCAATCCCGGCTCGAAACCGGCCTTGTCCATCAGGTCGGTCAGCAGCACGACGATTCCCTTGCCCGAGTTGCGAAGGCAAAAATTCTTCACGCCCGCGGCAAGCGAGGTCTGCTCGCCCGGCTCGATGCTCTCGGCGTGCTCGAACATCCGCCACGCGTTCCGACGGCCGCGAAACACGGGCGAATGGGCCGAGCCGCGCTGGCCGAGCGTTTCGATCCTGACCCGATCGCCACGAATGAGACCGATAAATCCGAGCGCGGCGGCCAGTTGCTGGGCGTAGCGGAGTTTGGTCGGATCGCCGAATCCCATCGACGCGCTCGCGTCGATCAAGGCGTAGAAATGGAGGTCCTCTTCCTCGAGGAAGAGTTTCAGAAAAAGCCGTTCGAGCCGCGCGTAGGTGTTCCAGTCGATGAATCGCAGGTCGTCGCCGGGAACGTAGTTGCGGAAGTCGGCGAACTCGACGCTCTGGCCCTTGCGCCGGCTCCGGCGTTCGCCTTTCATCCGGCCCCGAAAAATTTTCCGGCTGATCAGCTCCATCTTCTCGAGCCGAGCGAGCAGTTCGGGGCTAAGCAACGTCGAGGTTGTGGACATGACCCCCCTAATCTGAAACAGGGCAAAACACCAAGCCAATTCTCCCACCAATTCGGCTTGCGTGCAACGCGCCGCGGACGTCGGCCTCGGAGGCCACAACGTCCAATCGGCCGATCTTAGCCCAGCGAAGGCCCCAAAGCACTTAAGCCCTTATTTTTCAATGGGTTAAGCGCATTTCTCGTGGCATGATACGACCGGTCGTATATTCGGGAACCTCAAAAAACCCAACTGGTTGCCAAGGAACCGTTTGCGTTACCTAGTTTGCCTAACTAGAATTCAAGGTACGGAACCGTCGGGGGAATTAGGGGAATTAAGGGGGCAGACGCCTTTTGCCGGAAGGTGCTCCGCATGAGGAACCAGCCCCCTCTTTCCCGTCCGGCGTGCATTGAATACGACCAACCTAACGCTCCCACCCGACCGTTTTTTCTCAGTCGGGTGGGAGTGTCATCGGAACCTCTTGGAGAAGTTGCTCATGCGCTGGCAAGCTGTCGGTTATCGGATCCTCTTTGCATCGGTGGTGGCCGCTTTGGCCCTCGGCCATGGCTCTTGGGCTTGGGCACAAGACGACGATGATGATGATAGCGGCGAAGCCCAGATGGCCGGCGTCTACGTCGACGCCGAGGGCGTCCTGCACAAGCGGGTCGTCAGGGACCCGGACGGCCACCTGATGCGCGAGCGGATCAGCGCCGCCCGGACCGCGATCGACACCGACGTCTTCGCACGGAGCAAGCTCCGCAAGATATCGCTCAATCGGCTCGAAGCGGCGTTGCGGGCCAACCAGGGCGTGCCGACCGACGCAATGCGCTACCTGGCCGGATTGCAGCGAATTCACTACGTCTTCTACTATCCCGAGTCGAAGGATATCGTCCTGGCCGGGCCGGCTCAAGGCTGGGTGACCAATCTGACGGGCCGCGTGGTCGGCGCGTTCAACGGCCGGCCGACGATCCAGTTGCAAGACCTGGCCGTGGCGCTGCGCGCCTTTCCGCCTAGCGGGACGCAAACCTCGCTGATCGGCTGCTCGATCGACCCGACGCCCGAGGGCCTGGCCCGACTCGAACAATTCAAGCGGCAAGTGGCCGCCGAATACGCCCGAAATCCGAACGTTCCCGTCGAAACGATCGTCAACGGCATCCGGCAAGCGTTGGGCAAGCAAACGGTCACGATCACGGGCGTGTCGCCCAAGACCCATTTCGCTCAAATCCTGGTCGAGGCCGACTATCGGATGAAGCTCATTGGTCTGGGCATGGAGAAACCGCCGGTTCGCATGGCAAGCTACGTGGATCGGGCGAGCCATTCGCGCGTGGCCGGCAACGCCATGCAACGATGGTACTTTTTGCCCGACTACCAATGCGTCCGCGTGACCGAAAACGGCCTGGCCGCCGAGTTGGTCGGCGACGGCGTGAAACTGATCGGCGAGGACGAAATGGTCACCGGCCAAGGCGACCGCAAGAAGGCCGCCAAGGGCAATCGGGCGAGCCGACTGTTTGTGAACGATTTCACGGTGAAATACCCGAAGTTGGCCGAGCGTTCGCCCATCTTCGCCGAGCTGCGCAATCTGATCGACATGGCCGTCATGGCCGCCCTGATCCAGCATGAAGGTTACTACGAAAAGTCGGGTTGGGACCTGGGCATCCTGGGCGACGAGTCGCAATTCAAGCTCGAAACCTACACGGCGCCAAAGACGGTCGAAACGGCCGTCACCGCCCGATTCAAGGGAAGCACGCTCATGACCCCGTTGGGCGGCGGCGTTCACATCGAACCCACCCTGGCGCTCGATTCCGAAAACCTGCTGACCGACGATGCCGAACGACTCGAATCGGCCCATCAACAGCTTGCCCCGAAACTGGCCGAAGGCCAGTGGTGGTGGGATTGAGGCCGTGGGCCGTGGGTCGTGGGTCGTGGGTCGTGTAGGTCAGGCTGTGCCTGACAATTGCATTCACGCGGTTTCTTGGTTGTCAGGCACAGCCTGACCTACAATTCTTTTCCCCACGTCTTGCGCTCTCGGCGGTTGGTTTCCATGAACCTCACCAATTCCCGCATGGCCCGATTGTAGGGCGTCGGCACGCCGAACCGCTCGCCCAGCGCGACCACGGCGCCGCTGAGGGCGTCTATTTCGGTGCGCCGGCCGGCCGTCAGGTCCTGGAGCATCGACGACTCGTGGGCCGCCGTGGGCGGGAGCATTCGTGCATAAAAATCCGTGAGAAACGATTCCGCGTCGTCCCAGTGAGTCGTGTGGCCCGCAGCCCGCATTGCTTGGAAAACTTCGGCGGCGATTTGGCTCATCATCGCCCGAGTCGCGTTTGACTCGCCGAGTCGGCCGTAGTTGACCCCCAGCACGGCGCCCAGCGGATTCAGGCAGCAATTGTAGAGCATTTTGGCCCAGAGATCGCGTTCGATGGTCGCCGTCGCCTCGGCCGGTATGCCGCCTTCGCTGATGCAACGAGCCAGTTCGGCCACCGCGCTCTGGTCGGCGCCGGCGAGCGAGCCGATTTTAATGGCATCGGCGTGGACGGTCACTTCCACGTGGCCCGGCGCGCGGCGTTGAAAACCGGTAATGACCCGGGCATTGAACACCCGGCGAGGTTCGAACCGTTCGGCAAAAACCTCGAAATTACCCCAGCCGTTCTGAAAGAGCACGATGGGACACGTCGTATCCCGGCCGAGGGGCGCGGCGTGCAGTTCGCGGGCCACGGCCGGTGAGTCGAACGACTTGGTGCAGACCAAGATGTGGTCGAGCCCCGCCGTTTTCACGTTGTCGGCCCGCTGGACGGCGTCGAACGATTCGGGAGGAATCCGAACCTCGCCAAAGATCCCGGTGCGCCGCAGCCCATGCCGCCGCAGATACTCGACCGTTTCTTGCCGATCGACAAACGTCGCCCGCGCGCCGGCCCGAATCAGGCAACTCCCCACCCCCAATCCAACCGCCCCGGCGCCGACGATGACGACGTTCATCCCACGCTCCTCGAACTTTTTTATTCCCCACCGGCCCCGTGCCGGTGGTCAACCGGTTTGGCCACTACCCGCATTGCCTCCCACCACGCACGTCCCCACCGGCCCCGTGCCGGTGGTCAGCCGGTTTGGCAACTACCCGTATTGCCTCCCACCACGCACGCCCCCACCGGCCTTGTGCCGGTGGTCAACCGGTTTGGCAACTACACGGCCCCACGATCATATTCCCCAATGGTTCCCACGTAATACCCCGGCTGGAAAACCGTTTTCATTCCACATGCAAAAGCCAGGTTGTTCAGATATGCCAGCGCAATCTCCTCGGGCGAGCGATCGATGCGGCAGCCCATCGTCATGTGCATATGGTCGGGCAACAGCGCCACGCGCGACAGCCGACATTCGTACTTGGCTGCCACTCGATCGATCATCTGGCCGAGTGTGTCGAGAACGTCCTGACGGATTTCCATCCATCGTCGCTGGTTCACGAGCACCACGTGTAGATTATACCAGAATTGGCCATGGGCGCTGAAGCAGGCCGTCGCCAGATTCACCCCCGGATAATCCCTCTGGAACGACATGAGACGCTCTTGAACTTGCGGATCAGCCATGGGGTGATGGTCGTACTGGCCGGCCACATAGCTTTCGACCATGGATCGGGTGGCCGCGCCGACGCTACGAAGGCTGTAGTTGCGGCGCAATGCCTTGGGAGCTTGTGCCTGGACTACGTTCTGCAGTCGGCCTTTGATTGACCGAAGCATGGCCGATGGCGCCACGATGGGCGTGGTGCTGAGGAAGAATTGGCTTGCGTTATTTGTCGTCCACTGGTGTTTCAGGACTCGAACGCCGTCGGGCTCGGTCGATTTTTTCAACTCGGCCAACCAGTGGCTTTCGTCAATGGGCATATTGCGCCAGAAGATGGTCGCGCCCCAATTGAGTTGATAGGCGGGCTTGATGTTGTGCGGCGTGTAGAGAGGCTGCATGTAGTTGCCAAACCGGCTGACCACCGGCACAAGGCCGGTGGGGTGCCCGTGTGATAGGAAAGTCGCTGGTAGTTGCCAAACCGGCTG
>JAFGAY010000094.1 GCA_016933425.1 Pirellulales bacterium | reverse complement strand
GGCTAAGCCGACTTGAGTCCCAGGGCCTCGTGGATTCGGCGGTCTTCGAGGCTTTCGGCCACGAGATCGGCCATGCTGAAATCGTGGTGTTCCGTGTGGTGATTGGGGATGGCCACGACAAATGCGCCGGCCGCCCGGGCAGCACGGCAGCCGTTGTGGCTGTCCTCGAGCACCAGCATCTGGCCCGGCGCTATTCCGAAGCGATCGGCCGCGAGGAGATATATCTCGGGGTCGGGCTTGGCGTGGGTAATGTCCTGGCTGGTGAGGATAAAGCGAAAACGACGCTCGAGGTCGAAATGCGACAAGACGACGGCCGTGAGCCTCCGGCCCGTGCTCGTGGCAACCGCCTTGGGCACATGCGCCGCTTCGAGTGCGTCCAACAGCGGGAACAATCCCGGCATGGGAGCCAGTTGCTCTTCCAGCAGCGCGATGAAAATCTCCTCCGACTCGGGAATCAAAGCGTCGGGCGTGTCGTCGAGCGAACACGACTCGATCATCACCTCGAACGAAGGCCGCGGGGCAAGGCCCATCATCAAGTCCTTTAGTTCACTGGTAAACTCGCAACCACGGCGTCGCAGCAGTTCACGGCCGACGTCGGTGTAGACGTCCTCGGAGTTGAACATCAATCCGTCCATGTCGAAAGCAACGGCGCGTGGGGGCATTGGTGAAACTCGGCAGTCAAGGATGGAATTGGCCTCGGAAATCGCCACGATACCACGGCAGGCTTATTTTCACCAGGGCCGCGACAGGCTTCGCCACCACCGGACGGTCTTGGCCAGCGCGTGGTAGGCAGTCCACGCCGCGCGCCCGCTCGGCCGGCGTTGGGCGATGACGACCCTCGCAATCGGGTAGGTTTCCGTCGCCCAGGCGGCGAGTGCTTCGGTCTGAGGGCCTTGAAAATCTATTGCTCTAACGTCACCCCTTTCGGCCAATGCGCGTACCAGCCGCTCGCGGAGCAAGTGGCCTGGTCCGGACCGGCGGTAGTCGGGATCGTAGCCGACCTTGTAGGAATGATAAACGCGGTGGCCCATCCACCCCAGGTCGAACGCGATGGTTCGTTTGCCATGGAGGAGGCGAGCCAGTCGTAGATCGCTCCACTCGGCCAGTTGGCTCGCTTGGCGGAGGTAGAACTCGAACATGGCCGGATGGCGCATGACGGCGCCGCCCGCGTCGCCCTTCCAGCTTCGATTCTCGATCGCGAATACTTCGCGCAGGCAGTTCTCGACCTGCTCGGTCGTGAAGTGTTCGTCGAGGCGGAGTTGGAGCGGCGCCGTTTCCTCGAGACGTTGTGCGTCGCGGCGAAGCGCTTTGCGGAGGTTTTTCGATCGGGCGGCAAAATAGGCATCGGCGTCGCGGTCCAGAACGATCCGGCCCACGTCCCATCGAGGATGGACGTCGACGTTCATGCCGCGATCGGCGAGTGCGGCGATCAAGGCTTGCCAGCCCGGTTGGTCAACCGGCGTCAGATCGAACCAGAAGATGGGCCAGGCGAGCGCTTCGATCGCGCCGGCGAGCGCCGCGGCGACGCCGTTGACGTCGGTTGCCGGATCGAACAGTAAATCGCCGTTGGGCGACCAATAGTTCGACGTCAGGCCGCCGCACCGAAACCAGCCGCCCCATTTTTGCTCGACCAGCGGCAAAGCGGCCAGCATCCGGTCGCCCTGTTCGACCACGAGCGCCCGAAACGGCGCGGCCGGTGCAAAGTGCTCAAGCCAAAGAGCGGCCAGCGCGGCCCTGGCCGTTGGAATGGTCGTTTGGCCACGTCGCCACAGTTCGTCCCACGCCGCGGACGACGCGCGGAGCTGATTGGCCGATTCAAGTTGTCGAAGTTGAAAAGAAGCCATGGAAACTCGCCGGGCTTCGCCGATTCCCCATTCCCAATCCCTGGTTCAACCATGGCATCTTTTCGGCTGCGGGGGGACTACCAACGTTCATTTTGCTCGTCGAGGCGGCCCAGGAGCGTTATGAATTCGCCCAGAATCATGCAGGTTGCCCCCCAAATCAGGTAGTCTTCCCAGGCAAAATGCGGAACCTCGAACCGGCGTCCCTCCTTCTCGCGTTGGTGGCGGCCGAAATGGCTTGGGTCGAGCAGGTGGTTGAGGGGGACTTCGAGCAGGCGGTCGACTTCTTGTTGGTTGGGCCGCATGTCGCCGCGCTGGGCGGCGGCGCCCACCCAGGGCTCGACCCGAAAGTTGCTTGTCGCCACGTACAGCGGCGTGAGCCGGCCGAGCAATTCGACGTTGAGCCCTTCGGCGCCGAGTTCTTCGTGGAATTCGCGGATGGCCGCGCCGGCGGACGTTTCGCCCGGCTCGACCGCGCCGCCGGGCAGACTCACCTGGCCGGCATGATGATCCAAGTGCTCTCCACGAACCGTCAAGGGGACGTGCCATTGGCCAAGGCTTGGGTATAGCAATACAAGGACGGCCGCTTCGCGCGCCCCGTCGGGCGGCGCCGCATAATGCTTGACGACGCGCGAACCCGGCTCGAAGCGCGACGCAACCTCGGGTCCCGGCAGCGGACCCTCGAGCAAACAGCGGAGCTTATCGGGGAGTTTTTGGTCGAACAAGGAAAATAGAGGGCTCGATATTTCAGGGACCGGCGGGTTGGAGATTATTTTAATTGTCGGCCGGGTAGTTGCCAAACCTTGTTCCACCGGGGCAAGCCCGGCGGGGCTACGATTGCGAAAACCCATTTCACAACACGCTGTCGGGCATCGTGGGATTTTGCGGGCCGGCGGCTTTCCTTATTCATCATCGGGCCCAACGGAACCTGAGTCCGAAAGCCGATAGACGACGAAGGAATCGTTTGCAAACACGACGGGCAGGGCCAAGGGCGGCCAGTTTTCCGTTAAGACGTAATCGGCGTGGTAGTAACGACCCAACTCAATCAGTCGATCCTCGCCTCGATCGGCCAGCGAGGTAAACCATCGATCCTTGGGGGTTTCGCCGCCGGTGGCGTGGAGCATCTGGTGGCGCCGCCACCACTCGACAATCGACCGTGGATCCTGGGGGATGTCTTTCCAGTTGACCACCTCGGCGCGGCCCGTGTACCACTTGAACGTGCGGCACGCGCGGGGCGTGAGAAAGCGGGCGTCGGCGGGAATTTGCCCGGCCGTGGCGATCCACCGGCACGCATCGCGCCAATCGTCAAAATGGCTTTCTTCGGGTTCGTGAAGATTTCGCATTGGGCGTCCCCCGATTTGTTCGTACCCGTTTTGGCCCACCTGCCAGACGGCGAGGACCACTAGCATGGTTTTGACCGCGGGAGATATCCATGCTTTACGAGCGCGGGCGTGGTCGATGATGACCGCTCCGCCGACGGCCACGCCCAGGGGGACCATGACGTCGGTCAGCCGGAACCAATAGAATCGCAAGAGTTCGGCGGCCAGGGCGGGACGGCCGGCCGTGGCGTAGGCGATGGCGAATCCGGCCAGGCTGATGAAGATAGTTCCCACGACGAAAGCATGGAGCCGCCAGGCGGCGTGGGTTTCGGGGGTTTGCCACCGCACGGCCAGCCAGAGAAACAACAAGGCGGCAAACCACAAGACGGAAAATCCGGCGGGAAAAAGGTGGTGTCCCAGCCGTTCGAAAACGTAGATCTGATCAGCCAGGTCGACCACGCGCGGATCGACGCCCCAGGTGAGCCGAAGCGAGG
>JAFGAY010000093.1 GCA_016933425.1 Pirellulales bacterium | reverse complement strand
GCCCGACCTATCGTGCTTTGGGTCGAGTGACAAACCCGACGCCCTGTTATGGAGGGCCCTCCACCGCATGTCCCCATAATTTGTTAATGCACCTGGAAACCCTTGTCGGATGGACCGGCTTTCGGTTAGACTGGAACATGGTTCCAAGAAGGGGGGATCCTCATGCGATTTCTTGCATTTTTCGCCTTGATTGCAGGATTGGTCTGCGGACCGGCAGCGCTGGCGCGGGCCGAGTTGACGCCGGACCAAGTGGCCATTATTGCAATGGCCCAGAGCGAAACGTCGCGCGAGCTGGCCGAGTACTACGCGAAGGCGCGAGGCATTCCAGCGTCGCAAATGCTCTTGTTGGACGGCCCAGTCTCGCAACAGATCACGCGGTATCAATGGGACGAAACCTATCGGCCCGCCATTCTGGCATGGCTCAAACAGCAAGATTTTTTCCCGAGGATCCGTTGCCTGGCGACAACCTGGGACGTTCCGCTGCAAATCGCGCCGATCAATCCGGCCGCGCCGCAAATCACCGAGCGAGTCGCTTTTCTTCGCGAGGCCCGCGTCGATTTCGTGCGCCAGTCTAAGACGTTGATTCGTATGCTCTATTCGGCGAGCGGGCAACCCGGCGCGGCAAGCATGGCGGGCATGATCGCGGACGATGCCTCGTTGGAGGACCTATTCAAGCAGTTTTCGGCGGCGATGAAACCGACCCAAGCCTGGCTTCAGAGCGCACGATCGCCGAGCGAGCGCGAGAGGGCGGGCCAGTTCGTTGATCGCGCGCTGGCGACCATCAGCGGAAACCAGGGTCTTGCGCGTTTGGCCGCCCCTCGCGGCAAGTCGGCTCAGCTCACGCCCGAGCAGCGTTCGCGTCTGGCCTACCTGGTCGGCCGTTCCGAGGGCTATCAACGAGGAATGGAATCGCTCAATCTGTTGCGCGGCACTCCGGCTCGGGACGCCCAAGCGATCGAATTGACCCAGACCATGGGCGGACTTTTCGGAGCCATTCGGTGGATCGACCAGCAGCTTTACCTGTTGGAGAAAAACTTCACCGGCGCGAGTTTCGACAGCGAACTCTCGCTGATTCTCTGGCAGGATCCGCCCGTGCTGAGCTGGGTTTCCAACCCTTGGCATTACAAATCCGAGGCCTCGGCCGCCTCGCGCCGGACGACGTTGATGGTCGCGCGATTGTCCGCTCCGGCGGCGCCCATCGTTCGACGGATGATCGACAACGCGATGACGGCCGAAAAAGAATCGCTTCAAGGCACCGTTTATTTGGACGCTCGGGGACTCCGGCAAAATCCGGCAAAGCCAACGGGCGACGTGTTCTCGCAGTACGACGCCTCGTTGCGAGATCTGGCCGAACGGCTGCGGCGACACACCAGCTTGAAGGTCGTTCTGGACAACAACCAGGAGGTCTTTCAACCAGACCGCTGCCCGAAAGCGGCGCTCTATTGCGGTTGGCATTCGTTGGGGCGGTATGTCGACGCCTTCGAGTGGACTCCCGGCGCGGTCGGCTATCATTTGTCCAGCCTCGAAGCGTCCTGGCTCCAGTTGAACGACGACAACCGGGTGCAGACCACGAGGCCCTGGTGCCCGGAGATGCTGGCCGACGGAGCAGTCGCGACGCTCGGCTCGTGCCAAGAGGCTTACTTGGCGGCCTTTCCTCCGCCGGATGAATTTTTCTCGCTCTTATTGACGGGCAAATACACGCTTGCCGAGACGTACTATCGAACGTGCCCGTTCCTTTCGTGGACCATGCTCTTGATCGGGGATCCTCTCTACAATCCCTATAAGAACGCCCCGAAACTTTCCGAGACAGCGCTGCCCGAGGGAATGAAGCCCGCGACGGCGCGCCCCGTCGCGCCGGCCGAGCCCAGCGTCGAACCCGAGGAAACGAAGGCGACTGGTGGCAAATCGCCCCAGGACCTTCCGCCCGAGGCGAGTCCGCCGGCGGAACCCGATGAGCCCGAGGCTCCCGGGATTCTGTTGCCCGGCATGGACCCCTAATTTGCGGGGGAATGCGCCGATAATGGGGGTGCGCCCGGGTTTACGTGGGATTTTGGGATATGGGCGTCGCGCCGGAATCCGTCTATCCCCGGTTGCTTGGGCCGCCTATAATTCGCCGCCGCATTCCAAGGGCGACCGCGGCACGACGTTCGTTGGGCTAGCCGGGAAGTTCCTCATGCGAAAACTCTTTTTTTTGGCGTTCGCCTCGACACTGGCCGTTGTTGCCGGTGGTTGTGCCGGCTTGGCGATGCCGAATTGGGCCAGCCCCGGCACGGCCCAGGCTCAGCGCGCCCGGGCCGAGCGGTTTGATCCCTATCCGGAAACGGCCTCGGGTCGCGAGTTGGCCGGCGCCCGCCCGCGCGACTACGACCAGCCCGTGCTAGTTCCAAGCAACGACCCGTGGCCCTGGGCCCGATCCGCGCCCCCGCAATAGTGCTCTTGGTGGGGATTCGGTTGCTTGTGGTTGGTTGGTTCTCGGGGCAAGGTTCAGTGGCCGCTGAGGTGGTTTTCACGGTCTCACCGAAAAAACCGCGACCTTGACCCACCCTAATTGAATAATCTGGGCAAGCGGCGATTCTCGGGCCCTTCCTGTCATTTTCGGCTGCGTCGGCATATCATGGGATATTGGTAACCCTGCCCGCGAATATTATTACCACCTCCGAAATCCCCAAATCCCTGGTCCCCAATGCCCTCTCCTCGCGACCCCAAGAAAAAACGTCCGGTTCGCAAGCCCCGGCGCCGTCCGCCGCCGGCGGCCCGCCCCGACAGCCCCGACGCTCGCCCCGACCGGCTTCAAAAGGTTCTGGCCGCCGCCGGATTGGGAAGCCGCCGGCAGTGCGAAGAGTTGATCGTGACCGGCCGGGTCGAGATCGACCGGCGCGTGGTCACCGAGTTGGGTACCCGGGTCGATCCCCAGACTCAAGAAATTCGCGTCGACGGCGATCTCCTGCCGGCGATGCGCCACGTCTACTTTGCCGTCAACAAACCGGACGGCGTAATCTCGACGAGCCGCGATCCATCGGGTCGGCCCCGGGTAATCGACCTGGCGCCGCAAGGCAACGCGCGGTTGTTCACCGTCGGCCGACTCGATCTGCACAGCGAGGGTTTGATCCTATTGACCAACGACGGCGAATTGGCCAACCGGCTGACCCATCCGCGCTACGGCATCCAAAAAACCTATCGCGTGATGGTCGCCGGCGAGCCGACGCGCGACATGTTAGCCCAACTCCGGCGCGGCATCCGCCTGGCCGAGGCCTGGGTCCGCGTGCCGGAAGTGAAAATCAGATCGAAACAGAAGAAAAGCACCGTGCTCGAAATGGTTCTCGACGAGGGACGCAACCGCGAAATCCGCCGCGTGCTGGCCAAGGTGGGCCATAAGGTCCTCCGGCTCGTTCGGGTCTCCGTCGGGCCGGTTCGGCTGGGCAATCTCGCACCGGGCGAGTGCCGCCCCCTGGGCCGACAAGAAATCCAAGCCCTCCGCAAAGCCGCCGGAATGTAACCCCATTTTGCTTTTTCCCTTTGCATAACCCCATGAGTGGTTCATCGTCCAACACTCCCGCCCACCCGGTCTGTTCCTGGCACGGAACGGTCGCCATCGAGCAGAACGTTCAACTCGCCCGCGACACGTTTCGACTTCGATTTCGCGCGCCGCAGATAGCGCGCCGGATTGTGCCGGGCCAGTTCGTCATGGTGCGGCTGGCCGGGTCGCTCGATCCCTTGTTGGGCCGCGCGCTGGCCGTCTACGACGTGGTCGACCACGAGGGCGAACCAACCTGGTTAGACGTTGTTTATCTGGTTGTCGGACGGATGACCGGCCGGCTGGCCGCGATGGGACCCGGCACGTGGTTGGACGTTTGGGGACCGCTGGGCAACGGTTTTCCGCCGCGTCCCGCGGGCCGCCTGGTGATGGTCGCCGGCGGTATTGGCCAGACGCCGTTTCTTTCCCTGGCACGCGAAGCGTTCGGCCTCCGTGCCTACGGCGATCCGCCGCGCCGGGTTCCCAGGGCCGAGCAAGTCACGCTCTGCCAAGGCGCGCGGTCGAAGGAATATCTCGCGGGCGTCGACGATTTCCGCGAGTGCGGCGTCGAGGTCCGGCTGGCCACCGACGACGGTTCCGAGGGACATCACGGCCTGGTGACCGATCTGATCCGGCCGGTGGTCGAAGAGTCGACCCAGCCGTGCCGGATCGTCTGTTGCGGCCCCGAGCGGATGATGGCCGCCACGGCGCGCATAGCGAAAGAGTTGGGCATTCCCTGCGACGTCTCCCTCGAAACGCCCATGGCCTGCGGCCTGGGCATCTGCTTCAGTTGCGTGGCAAGGATCCGAGACGGCCGCGGCGGCTGGGACTATCGCCGAACCTGCATCGACGGCCCGATCTTCGACGCCGAAGACGTCGAATTCT
>JAFGAY010000092.1 GCA_016933425.1 Pirellulales bacterium | reverse complement strand
TACCTGGGTAAGAGCCACTTCGCCTTGGGCGAGTTCCGCGAGGCCCTGAAAGGCTATGAATCGGCCGAGCAAGCCGGCTACAACCGGGACGGATGCGCCCTGGCCCGCGCCGAGGCGCAGCGCTGCCTTCGCGATCCCCAAGCCGCGCTGGCTACGCTCGACGCCTTGTCCGGCGCCGTCGAACAAACGGCCGAGTATCTTTATCAACGGGCGGCAACCATCTCCGTGCTCGGCGGCAACCCGGACGAAGTCGTGCGGTTGTACGAGCGGGCGGTCGACGCCGACAACACCCACTCCGGCGCGCTGTTCGGCCTGGCCATGGAAAACGACCGGCGGGGCAACGACGACACGGCGCTGGAGCTTTACCGCGAGTCGGCCAAGCGGTTTCCGCCTCACGTCGGCTCGCTGATCAATTTGGGCCTGGTCTACGAAGACCGCGAACAGTACGAAATGGCCATCCAGTGCTACCAGCGCGTGCTCGAAGTCAATCCGACCAGCCAGCGGGCCGCGTTGTTTCTCAAGGACGCCCGAGCCTCGAGCGACATGTACTACGACGAGGACGCGGCGAGGCACCGAGACCGGTTGAGCCAGGTGCTCGGCATTCCCGTTACCGATTTCGAGCTTTCGGTCCGCAGCCGCAACTGCCTGCAAAAGATGAACATCCACACGCTGGGCGATCTGTGTCGGTGCACCGAGCAGGAGCTGTTGTCGAGCAAAAATTTCGGCGAGACGAGCCTGATCGAAATCCGCGAGATGTTGGCCTCGAAGGGGCTCCGCCTCGGCCAATTGGCCGCCGAGAAGGTAACCACCGACGTCTTCGAGCCCGAGAACCTCTCGGCCGACGAGCAGGCGATGCTCAACCGGCCCGTCTCCGATCTGAACCTTTCGGTGCGGGCGCGTAAGTGCATGATCCGGCTCGGCATCACGACCATCGGCGAGTTGCTCCGGCGCAGCGGCGACGATCTGCTGGAATGCAAAAACTTCGGCGTGACCAGCTTGAACGAAGTCCGCGAAAAGCTGACGATCCACAGCTTGAAACTCCGCGGCGATTAGTATCGCGGCCCGACCACGTCAGGTGTTGATGAACGGCTTCCGCTTTGAACTGCGGCACGTGGACGCGGGTTGTGCCGCGCGGCGCGGCGTGTTTCACACGCCCCATGGTCCGGTGGATATGCCCGCCTTCATGCCCGTCGGCACGCGCGCGGCCGTCAAGGGTCTTGAGATCGACCAGCTTCGGGCGACCGGCGCGCAAATGGTGTTGGCCAATACGTATCATTTGGCGTTGCGGCCGGGCGAGGACGTGGTCGCGGCCGCCGGCGGCCTGCATGGTTTCATGGGCTGGGACGGGCCCCTCTTGACCGACAGCGGCGGGTTTCAGCTCTTCAGCCTGGCCCAGATGACCCAGGTCGACGATCGGCACGCCGTATTCCGCTCGCACATCGACGGCCGGCGGCTCGAACTGTCGCCCGAGCGGGCCGTGGCCATTCAGGAATCGCTGGGGAGCGACGTGGCCATGGTTTTGGACCACGTCGTCGCGCTGCCCAACACGCCCGAGGTCGTCCGCGACGCCGCCGAACGAACGCTTCGCTGGGCGCGACGATGCCGCGACGCCGCGACCCGATCGGACCAGGCGTTGTTCGGCATTGTCCAAGGGGGCCTCGACGCGGCGCTGCGCGTCGAGTGCGCCGAACGACTGGCCGAACTCGACCTGCCGGGCTACGCCATCGGCGGTCTGAGCGTGGGCGAAACGCACGAGGAAATGGTCGAGGTGCTCGCCGCGACCACGCCGGCCATGCCGGCCGATCGGCCTCGTTACCTGATGGGAGTGGGCCGTCCCGAGGACCTGCTCGCGGCCATTGCCCGGGGCGTCGACCTGTTCGACTGCGTAATGCCGACCCGAAATGGCCGCAACGCCATGGCGTTTACCAGCGAGGGCCCGTTGCGGTTGCGCAACCTCCGATTCGAGCGGGACCAGCGGCCCTTGGACGACGACTGCCCTTGCGCCGCGTGCCGGCGGAGCAGGAGCTATCTTCGCCATTTGTTCATGGCGGGCGAAATGCTGGGCCCGATCTTGCTGTCGATCCACAATCTGACGTTTTATCAGCGTCTCCTGGCCGACGCGCGTCAGGCGATTGTGGAAGACCGTTTCGAGGCTTTTTCGGCCGAGCGACGCCGCCGTTGGGAACGCCCGCGAACACCCTAGTTCTACCGTCCAAGATCAGAAATCAACCGAATCCCTTGGCAATACGGTTGTTGCGCGGTTCTTATTCACCACGAAGGACGCGAAGATCACGAAGAAGCCTAAAACACCGGAAGCGAAGAAACGCGGCGTCGGGGGCAGATCTGCTTTTTGCTTCGTGAGCTTCGCGTCCTTCGTGGTATGAGAAACGTGCTTGCCAAACCCCTTGGACGGAAAAGGGTTCTGTTGAATAACTCTACGCAAGAAATCCGGGCTAGGGCGGGTGGGGCGTTCGTGATACAATCAGGCTGAAATTATCCCCGTCGGAGGGGGGTGCTGCCCGTTTTGATTCGGTTCATCAATGGGAGGGAACCCATGGCGTTTCGAGTTGGCATTTCGTTGGCCGTCGTGCTGGCGCTGTCGATCGGCGAATGGTCGTTGGGCCAGAGCAATCCGAACTCGCAGCCCTGGCGCTCGTCGCCGCCGGCCGGTCAGGCCCGGCAAGCCGCGCCCCCGGCGCAAAATCAGCCGGTCCAGGGTCAACCCTATGGACAGCCCGGCCAGGCCTATCCGCCGGCTGCCGCGCAGCCGCAAGCCGCTCAGCCGGGCCCGGGCCGACCGATGACGATGCCGCCCGGCCCGACCCAGGTCGCGCCGGGCCCCGCCGCGCCTCCCTGGGCCGATCGACTGACGCCCCAGGAACTAGCCTATGTCGACCAGGTGCTCCGAGCATGGGAAAACCATGGCGATCGGATCGAAATGTTCGTGTCGAATTTTGCCCGGCGCGTGTACGAACCCGATTGGAACAGCCGTCAGCCGGGCGCGATGAAGCTCAAGTCGGTTGACGTTGGCGTGATGAAATACAAGAAACCGGACAAGGGATTTTTCCAGATCCTCGGCGATCCCCAGAAGGGTGCCGAGGAGAACAAACGGCGAGCCGAAAAATGGATCTGCGACGGCCGCGCATTTTATCATTATGACTACGTGGCCCAAAGAGTCACCGAGAACGTCCTGCCGCCGGACATGCAGGGCAAGGGACTCGGCGATGGGCCGGTGCCGTTCGTCTTCGGCGCGAAGGCCGCGAAGATGAAGGAGCGCTACTGGATTCGCCCGCTGCCGGCGCCGTCGGGCGTGACCGACCAGATCTACCTCGAAGTCTGGCCGCGCCGCCAGGAAGACGCCGCCGATTTTCGCCGGGCCGAGGTCATTCTCAGCGCGAAGGACATGCGGCCGGTCGGCATCCGCCGCTACTTCGGCGGCCAGCGGGTCCGCACGGCCAACGGCCAGATCCGCGAACTGCCCGGCGGCTACGAGACCTACACCTTTGACAAGACGGAAATCAATCCTCAGAATCTTTTCGATTTTCTCAAGGGCGATCCCTTCACCGCGCGGGTGGACAGCGGGTGGACCAAGATTGTCAAGCCGGCCGACGTGGGCCAGGCCGGGTTGCCCCAGTCCGAGAGAAGATGATCGCCGGGCGTCCGGGATTGGTTTTCGGATCGGTTCCTATCTGAGCTGGCCCGCGGCGCCTTCGGTGGCGATGCGTCCGGCCTGGCCTCCCTCGAACACGCTGAGTTCGACCCAGACGGGCATGTGTTCGGCGATGCGCCAGGCCTCGTCGATGTTGAGGTTCAGCCGGCGGACCAGGTCGACCACACCGCCGCGTCCGGTGAATTCGGTCGTCGAGCGGCGGTCGAAGAGGATATTGTCCAATAGCGAGGTGCCCCGCGTCGTGCTGACCGTGTTCGAGACGGCCCAGGCCAGATTGGGAATGCGGCTCAACTGGCCCAATCGACGGTTGTCGGTCTGAAAATCGCCCAGCAGAATAACGTCGTCCTCGGCGGGCAAGCTGCCGGCCACCGCGTAGTAGACGTCGTCCAGCAAGTCGAGTTCCATGTCGATCCGTTCGGGGGCAATCTGGACGTTGATCAATAGGAAAGTGAATGCCTCGTCGGCGGCCGGACCCCGGGCACGGAACAGGGCGACCAACGGCGGATGTTCAAACCGGCCGGCCGGATCCTCGACCAGGCGAACCGTCGAGCGGTCGACCTCGACGCGGCCCGCGTCGAAAAGAAACGCGTTGTACGAGTCGGTCGGCTGGGCGCCGACCTCGGAGGCGACGGCAAAATCGTAGTTGGCCCCCGCCGCGTTGACGTACTGGACCAGGTCGCGAATGACGCCCTGGTTCGGCGCGCGGATGCCCTGCAACGCGATAACGTCGAAATCGCGAAGCAACGTAACCAGGTGGGCCGCAACCAACGGGCTGCCGAGCTTGTCGCGGTCCAACGGCTCCACGTTGAACGTGGCCAAACGGAGCGTCTTGCGATGGGGCTCGCTCACCGGGGGCGCCGGCGGCCGGGCAACCACCGGGGCGGCCGACGTCGCGTGGGGGCTGATCACAAGCTGCCCATCCTGCCGGCTGACCTCAAAGTGGGTCAGAAAGTAATACATGCCGCCGGCCGCGGCGCACATGATCGCGACGGAAATCGGCTTCCACATGGCAGCCTCCCTGGAAGATTAATGGCACGGGACGTAGGTCAGGCTGTGCCTGACAAAGCAAGCCACGGTTCCGTCAGGCACAGCCTGACCTACAAACTTCAGCTACGGACCCCCATCTTTCTTTTCGTCATGCCGGGCTCGGCCGCATCAGAAAGGGCCGGTTAACCGATTTATTAGTTAAAGACCGAATAATCGCTTCACCAGAAAAGGGGAACCGATTTGCCCCATCGGGCACTGAGCCGGTATACTGGAGGGGAGTGTGAAAGGACCCTCGTCATGTCGCGTTTTTTCGGCCCCCTACAACTTGCCGGTCTTATCGCCGCGATGGCGATCCTTGCGGCGCCGGTTCGGGGCGAGGTGTTCGAACTGGCCGACGGCGGGCGCGTGTCGGGCCGGCTGGTCAATCCCGACGAATCGCCCCGAAAGACCTACGTCATCGAGACGCTCTCGGGCGGACGGATCACGCTGGCGGCCGACCAGGTCGTCGGCCGCGCGGCTTTGAGCCCCAAGGAAGCCGAATACGAAAAGCGCCGCGCGGCAGCGCCCGACACGATCGACGGCCACTGGAGCCTGGCCGAGTGGTGCCGCGAGAATTTTCTATCGCCCAAGCGCGAATTTCACCTGCGACGGATTCTCGAACTCGATTCCGACCACGCCCAGGCCCGCGCGGCACTGGGCTACCGGCGCGTCGACGGCGAGTGGAAAACGCACCGCGAGATCATGGAAGCCCGGGGACTGCGATGGTATCGGGGCCACTGGCGGACCGAGCAAGAAATCGAGGTGCTCCAGCGAAAAGACCAGCGCGACCAGTCGCGCAAAAAGTGGTACGGCCTGGTGAGCCGCTACCGCGATTGGCTCGACGGCGATCGGGCCGAGGAAGCCCGAAAGGCCATTCTCGCGATCGACGACCCGGCGGCCGTCAATGCGATCAACGACGCCCTGGCCAAGGAGGAATTGCGGGAAGTCAAGGCCCTGTATATTGAAGTGCTTGGGCGGATCAACACCCCCGAGGCGGCCGACGCCCTGGCCGATTGCTCGCTGGAGGACAACGACCAGGAAGTCCGGCTCCTGTGCCTCGACCAGCTCAAGAAGGAAAAACGTCCCAACGTCGTCGCCGGGTTTATCCGCTCGCTCCGGTCGAAGGACAACATGATCGTCAATCGGGCGGGAACGGCGCTGGCGCGGATGGGCGACCGGTCGGCCGTCGGGCCGCTGATCGACGCCCTGGTGACGCGCCATAAGTACACGCTTCCTTCGCGCAACCCGGGCAACATCGGCGCCGGATTCAGCAACGACGGCTCGGGGGGACTCTCGGTCGGTTCGCAGCCGCGGCGCGTCCGCGTGACGCACGAGAACCAGGCGGTGCTCGACGCGCTGGCTTCACTAACCGGCCGGAGCGACTTCGGCTTCGACGTTCCCAAATGGAAGGCGTGGTACGCCCAACGAAACCAGGCGCCCAAGATCGACGCGCGGCGGGATTGAGACGGTCCGCCGGCGCAAAGCGGATGTCCAGGAATTACTTCCCAATTTCATGATTTTCCGTAGGTCAGGCTGTGCCTGACAACAAACATGTCAGGCACAGCCTGACCTACGGAAACTAAGTTTGTTGTCAGGCACAGCCTGACCTACGGATACTCCACCGGGGCAAGCCCGGCGGGGTTTAAGTCGTCAAAACACATTTCAAAACACGTTCCGAGGGGAACGTCGGGGATCGGGGCGCGTGGAAACGGACATGAACAAACCCATCCCCTCGCGCGACGAGCTGGCCGCGCGCTATCTGGACACGCTTCCCTACGAACCCTATCCGGTCCAGGAAGAAGCCCTGCTGGCCTGGTTCGAGGCCAAGCAAGGGCTCATGGTCTGCGCCCCGACCGGCACCGGCAAAACGCTTATCGCCGAGGCGGCCTTGTTCGAGGCGCTTCACGCGGGCAAGCGGGCCTACTACACCACGCCGCTCATCGCGCTGACCGAACAAAAATTCCGCGAGATGCAGCATCGGGCGACCGACTGGGGCTTCATGCCCGACGACGTCGGCCTGGTGACCGGCAATCGCCGCGAAAATCCCGACGCGAAAATCCTGGTGGTTGTGGCTGAAATTCTCTTCAACCGCCTGCTGCACGGCGAGGAGTTCCACTTCGACGACGTCGCGGCGGTGGTGATGGACGAATTCCACAGCTTCAACGACTATGAACGGGGAATCGTCTGGGAATTGTCGCTCGGGCTGCTGCCGGCCCACGTCCGCACGCTCTTGCTGTCGGCCACGGTGGGCAACGCCTATGAATTCTGTAGCTGGCTGCGCCGGACCCACGGGCGGAGCATCGAGCTGGTCCAGGGCGACGAGCGCAAGGTGCCCCTTACGTTTGAATGGGTGCCCGACCGGCTCTTGACCGAGCATCTCGAAATGATGGCCAAGGGGGGCGAGGGCGTGCGGATGACCCCCGCCCTGGTCTTCTGCTTCAACCGCGAAGAATGCTGGACCGTGGCCGAAACGCTCAAGGGCAAAAAGGTGATCGACGCGGACCGCCAGGCCCGGCTGGCCGACGAATTGGCCAAATACGACTGGTCGCATGGCGCCGGGCCCAAGCTTCGGGCCATTTTGCAGCGCGGCGTCGGGGTTCATCACGCGGGCGTGCTGCCCAAGTACCGGCGAATCGTCGAGGAGCTTTTTCAACGAAAACTGCTCTCGGTGGCCACGTGCACCGAGACGCTTTCGGCGGGAATCAATCTGCCGGCCCGCTCGGTCGTGTTGCCGAGCCTCGTCAAGGGCCCGCCGGGCAAGAGAAAATTGCTCGACGCGAGCACGGCCCATCAAATTTTCGGCCGGGCAGGCCGGCCGCAATTCGACGATCGCGGGTTCGTCTACGTCCTGGCCCACGAAGACGATGTGAAAATCAGCCGGTGGAAGGCCCAGTACGACCAGATTCCCGAGGACACGAAGGACCCGGGCCTCTTGAAGGCAAAAAAACGGTTGAAGAAAAAACAACCGACGCGGCGCGCGGGCGAGCAGTATTGGAACCAGGAGCAGTTCGAAAAGCTTTGCGCGGCGAGCCCCGCCAAGCTGGCCAGCCGCGGGCCGCTTCCTTGGCGGCTTCTGGCCTATATGCTCGAAGCCTCGCCCGAGGTGGACCGCATCCGCGAGTTGGTCGGCCGGCGGCTCATGGATCCCAAAAAACTCGAACTGGGCCAACGCGAACTCGACCGGATGCTCATCACCCTGCACCGGGCCGGCTACGTGCGGCTCGAGCCCGAGCCTCCCAAGGACGGCCAACCCGGCGCCGCGAGCCAGCCGGGGGCCGCGGGCGTCTTGCCCGTGCAAGCGCCCGATGTTCCGTCACGTTCCGCGCCGCTAGGACTAACCCTGGGACAGAGTGCCCTTGGTCCAAAAACCAAGTCCCCGCATACTTTGGAAAAAATAGGCGCTGGCGGTAGTTCTCGATCCGTCAACCAACAAGAAACACCTATCGGTCCGCCGCCCTATCGACCCGAGTTGGCCCACGCGACGCCCGAATTGGCCAAGCTGTTGTTGTTTCGCGGCGTGAATCCGCTTTATGCGATTTTTTTGATCCGTCAGTTGGGCATTGCCGATCGGGCCGAGCGGATTCAGGCGATGGAAAGCGTTCTGGAGTTGCCCGGCTCGGTGGCCCATTTCGTCCGCGTTCCCCGCCAGCACGAGTTGCCGCCGGGCCCGTTGGCCACGACGCGGCTGGACGAGCAGCTATTGCGGCTGGGACTGGCCACGGCCGACGAGCTGGTCGAGCGTCAGCGCGACGACGAGCCCTATCGCCCGCGGCGCACGTTCGACGAAGAGCCGGTCTACGTGCTGGCGCTGGCCCAAAAGCTGCGCCGGCTGTTCGATTTCGAGTTGTCGGGCGTTCACGATTTGCGGACCGGCGCGGTTTGGGCGGCGGGCGAGGTGCTGGAATTCGGCGGCAACTTCAACAACTACGTCGCGAGCAAGCAGCTTCAGAAACAAGAGGGGATGATTTTCCGCCACCTGCTGCGGCTGATCCTGCTTTTAGCCGAGTTCGCCCAACTTGCTCCGCCCGAGACGACCGCCGAAGCTTGGCGCGGCGAATTGGACGAAATCGGCAACCGCCTGACCGAATGCTGCCGCGCGGTCGATCCGACGAGCACCGAAAAAATCCTGGCGGAAGCGGCCGGCGAGGACGGCGCCGAAGGCAATGGAAGATAGCGCCGGCCACACGTGGTAAAGGAACGCCGGTCAGGCCGTCGGACGGTATTCGGCCACGGCGTCGAACATGGCGATGATGTTTTCAGGCGGCACGTCGGCCAGGACGTTGTGGACCTGCTGGAAGACGAACCCGCCGCCGGGAGCCCAGATCTCCAATTGTTCGCGCACGTGGCGGCGGATTTCCTCGGGCGTGGCCTGGGAAAGCATTCGTCGCGTGTCGCAGCCGCCGCCCCAGAACGTGAGCCGATCGCCGAAATCGCGTTTGAGCCCGGCCGGGTCCATGCCGCGGCAGGTGATTTGCACCGGATTGATCGCGTCGAGCCCGGCGTCGATCAATTCGTCCAACAACGGCCGTACGCCGCCGCAGCAATGGAGCATGACGCGGACGTCGGCCAGCTCCTTCGCACGATTCCACATCCGCGCGTGATGCGGTTTGAACAACTCGCGGTACATGGCCGGCGAGAGCATGGGGCCGTTTTGCGTTCCCAGGTCGTCGCCAAAGGCAATCACGTCGATCGAGGGCCCGACCAACTCGAGGTATTCCTCGAGATGCTTCAGGTGAATGGCCGTCAACCGTTCGAGAAACTCCTTGGCCCGATCGGGCTGGGCCGCCAGAAGCATCATGAAGTGGTCCGACCGATAATAGAACTGGCCGAACTCGAACAGGTTGCCGCCGAACAGGCCGACGATGGCCCGATCGGTCCGCTGGCGCAGCCGCCGAGCCCCTTCGGCCAATCGCCGCTTTCCCTCCGGGCCGTCGGTCAAGGGTCCCGGCGGCGAGGCGACGGCCGACCACATGATTTCGTCCATTCCCGCCTCGAGGGCGTCGAAATCGTCGCCATCGAGAAACGGCCAATAAATCTGGTCGAAGTAAAGGGCTCCGTCAGGCATCACGGCTATCGGGTTGCCTTGCTTACTGTAATAGACCCAACGATCCTTCTCGCGCGTCGGGACGGCCCAGGCGGGCAATTGGGCGGGCGTGCCGTCGGGCAAGGGCCAATCGACCCAATCAGCGTCGTCCAGCGCGAACGCGCGGCCCAATTCGATCGCGTCCACGCCGAACCGGTCGAGGACGTCGTCGTCGATCACGGCCAGTTGTTGAATGGGATCGTAAATACGCGTCGGCCGCGGCGGCAGGCCAAGCGCCGCGCGAAGCCGCGGATAGGCCAGGGCGGCGATTCCACTGGAACGATGGGCGCCAAAATCGACGGCCACCCGATCCGGTTCGCAATGGTTCAAAGCGGCCAGAACACGATCTCTCGACGTCACGATTCGCGTGCCTCCACAAAACAGACCGACACCGGCTGACACAAAACTGCATTTTACGCAATTTGTGGGCCGGGAACCAGCCAAGTGGAAAACTTGGGCCAGTAACGCTTTATGGCGGCCCTCTATGTGTCAGAGTGTGTGCCACGCAGCCATCCAAAAATCCGCCATTTTCACAGCGCGGCCCGGCCGTCTTGCAAGAGTTTCAGCGGCTCGGCGCGGCCGGTCGAAAGGGCCGGCCACAACGCGGCCAGCAGGCACAAACCCAGGGCCATGGCAAAACCAAGCGATAATTGGGCCCAGGGAATCACCAGCGGCGGGGCCAGGCCGCCGAAGAAACTGACGTATTGCGAGATGCCCGTCCCGCACCAGCCCGAGAAGACGCCGAATCCCAGGCTCAGCAGGCAGGTGATCAGGCCGATCAACAGGCCCTCGGCCAGGATCATGCGCACTAGACCCGACCGCGTGATGCCTTGGGCCCGAAGCACGCCGAATTCCCATCGTCGGGCGCGGACCGACGCCATGACCGTGTTGACCACGCCCAACGACGTGACCAGGAGCGTGACCAAGGGCAAGTAGCATGAGGCCCAAATGATGCCGTCAGCGCGGCGTGTGATGCGGTCGTGGATCGTTTGGGGCGTGGTGAGGCGCAGCGACGAGCCAAAGGTCGTGGCCGGTCCGGCCCAGGTTCCCTGGCTGTTGACCGGCTGGCTCTCGCCCAAGTTGCGGTCGGCGATCGACCGCAAGGCTTCGCCCGCCAGCAACACAGCGGCCCGCCGGGCGTCGACCGGCTCGTCGGCGGCCATCGGCGAAGGGACGCCTGTCGGACCGGGCCGCGAGCCTCGGGCCGCCTCTTGCTTGAGACGTTTGTCGACGGCCAAGGCCTCGGCCATGTGTCGCTGGCCGTATGCCGGATCGACATTCATCCAGAAGAAATTGATCTGGTTCAGCTCGAAATCGCGCCGCACGGCGTCGTAGTCGGCAAAGACCATGGCCGCCGAACGCCCTTCGCGACGGCGCAGCCCGGAGAATTTCGTCATCCAATGCCAGCCGGGCAGCGACACCGCGCCGGCAATCGTGTACTCGACCCGCTTCGACGGCGAGTTGGGCCGTATCATCGAAAAATGGTCGCCCAACTTCAATCCGGTCGCCTTGAGGAAATGGTCGGGCACGATGCAGGAGCGTCCCTCTTTCAGCTTGGCGATCGCTTCGGCCGCCGTTCCTTCGACGAATCGGGCCTTCACCAGCGGATCGGAGCCGCCGAAGGCCGCCGCCGGATCCAGTCCGATCATGATGACGTTGTCCTGGCGAATAACCGACGCACGGCCTTCGCTGCCGGTGATGTCGGCCGCCAGCTTGGGCTGCTCGACGGCCAGTGGAATGCACTGCTCGGGATGGACGCCGGGCACGGCTCGAACGGCCTCGATTTCGGTGCTGGGCAGTCCGCCGCTTTGGAACGCGGCGAGCACGTCGGGCACCCAATCGCCCGGCTTGAAGGGCTCGAGCATCGAGTAGCCCCATATCTGCATGGCCACGAACAGTCCCAGGCCCACGGTGAGCGCGGCGGTCGTGCCGAGCGTGCGCCACAGGTTGCCGCCCAACTGGGATCGGAGCAACCGCGGTTGCAGGCCCAACGCCACGGCGACCACCGGCCCAAGGGCGGCCTCGACGATCAGGATGGCGGCCGGGGCGAAAAGTAGGAATCCCACGGCCATGCTCGTGCAGCCCACGGCGGCATAAACGGCATAGAGCTTGTCGCTGGAGATCGACGCCGGCGCGGCATGGACCAGAATGGGATTGACGGCGATCAAGGCGAGCCCGGCAATGCCCAAGGCGACGATCCACGTCAGGTTGGGCCGCGCCGAGCGGCGGGGCGACATGGCCTCGAGCGGCTCGACGCGCGTGGCCCGCCACGCCGGCAGAATCGACGCGGCCAGCGCTCCGCCCAGCGCGCTGAGCCCGGTCAGCACGATGCACCACGCGCCCAGCGACGCGCCGGTCTGAAACAACCCAGTTTGCGAACGGCTGGCCACCGATAAGAGACCCCAGCCGGCCAGCAGGCCGCCGCCCCAGCCGATCAGGGCCAGCAGGATTCCCTCGACGGCAATCACTTGGGCCACCTGGCCGCGTGACAGCCCCACGGCACGCATCACGGCGAACTGCCGGACCCGCTCGGTGACGCCCATGCTGAGCGTGGTAAATATGATAAACAACGCGGCCAGCAGCGAGAGTCCCGTCGCGGCCCAGGCTTCTTGTCGGGCGCGCCGGGCCATCATGCCCTCCTCGATGCCCGAACGGATATCGTCGACGCCCAGCAAGGAGACGGCGGGCCGGATTTTGGCGATTTTTGCTTCCCAGGTTTTTCGGAACTCGGCGGCCCGCGGTTTGGCCGCCGGTTTCAAACGGATGTTGACCAGATTGATCGTGGCCTTGCCGCGCGAAAAATGCACGGCCAGGGCCATGGGCACGTAGACGGCCGACGACGCCGGACCGGCTTCAAGGCCGGTGCGCGGAGCGGTCGACGAGGGGGAACGCATGCCGCGGCCCAGCATGCGCGGCGGGCCTTCTTCCATCAATCCGATAATAACGATGCGGAATTCCTTCGGGCCGACAATTACGAGCGCCTCGTCGCCCAGCTTCAGATTCATGCGTTCGGCGGTCGCGACACCGATCACGGCGCCGCGCCGGTCGGGATGGGCCGGGTCGATCCAGCGTCCCTCGGCCAATTCGTGCGGCGGCGCGGCCGCGTCGGTGCCAACCAACCGGGGCGCGAAGCCGAACCCGAAAGAAACCCCCGGCCGCCCGGGGCCACCCCTTGTCCCCTCTCCCTTTGGACCGCCACCCCTTGTCCCCTCTCCCTTTGGGAGAGGGTTAGGGTGAGGGCGATCGACTCCAGTCGTATTGCCAGTGCCCGGTTTCCCGCGCCACGCCCTCACCCCCGGCCCCTCTCCCATAGGGCGAGGGGAGTTCCCTGGGCCTGCGTTC
Organism: Pirellulales bacterium; assembly: GCA_016933425.1. GTDB lineage: Bacteria > Planctomycetota > Planctomycetia > Pirellulales > Thermoguttaceae > UBA11386. Next base: position 2,192 of record JAFGAY010000092.1, on the reverse strand, counting down.
TGATTCATCAAGCGGGCATCGAGCTGCGCGACCGGCGCGACTTCGGCCACCGCCGGGTCGGCCGCCAGCGCGGCGACCAAATCCGCCGAGATCGAAGGATCGTTTGGGTCCTCGGGCACGACGAAAAAGTCGTATCGTCCGAGATATTCCGAAGCCTGTTGGCCGAACTGCGAGGCCAGGGCGTCGTAGCCGCTGACCACCCAAACCACGATGCACGCCGAGGCGACCATCGCCAGCGAGGTCAACAGCATCCGCGCGGGATGTCGCACGGCATAAGACAAGGCCAGCTTCCAGGTGATGCTCATCCGGAGGCCTCCGCCGCCGAGGCCGCCGTGACGATGTCCTGGTAGTGCGCTGCCAGCGCGTGCACGTCGCCAAAGCGCGACGTGGGAAACTCGGTCAAGACCCGGCCGTCTTTCAACACGACGATTCGCTCGCCCCAAACGGCCACGGCCGGCTCGTGCGTCACGACGACGATGGTCCGTTGTTGCTCCTTGCACAGCTCTTGCAACAACCGGCAGATGCCCTGGCCCGTCACCGAATCGAGGCTCCCGGTCGGTTCGTCGGCCAGGATGATCGACGGATCGGCGATGATCGCCCGGGCAATGGCCACGCGTTGTTGTTCGCCGCCGCTCAGGGCGTCGGGCCGGTGGTGGGCTCGTTGCTGGAGTCCGAGCTGTCCGAGCAGATCGTCGAGCCGGCGGTCGTCGCCATGGTCCCGCCCGTCGGCCAGCAGAGGGAGCATGACGTTGTCGCGCGCCGAGAGCGTGGGAATCAGGTTGAACGCCTGAAACACCAGCCCGATCCGGCGGCGGCGAAACAGGGTCAAGCGGTAGTCGGACATCGCCGAGAGGTCTTCGCCGTCGACCGCGACCGTGCCCGAGTTGGGCCGCGTCAGCCCCGCCATGACGTGCAGCAGCGTGCTCTTGCCCGAGCCGCTGGCGCCCATCACGACGACGAACTCGCCGCGCCGGATCGTCAGTTGGACGTCGCGCAGGGCCTCGATGGAAGACGGGCCTTGCCGAAAACGCTTGGAAAGCCGCTCGACCTGGAGCGTTGGGGCAAGGGACGGTTCATTCATGGCGCGTGTGCTCCTGTTCGATCGACCGCGTTTCATTTCGCAGGCCGGGGTTTGCAGTACGTGAGCGCCAGCAACGCGAAAGCCGTTGCCAGATTGGGATCGCCTTCCATCCAACGGCCGTTCTCGTTGACCCAGGAACCGTTAGTTTGTTGCCGCCGGGCGAGTTCCTCGGCCAGTTCGCGCCGCCAGTCGTGTTTGACTCCCTCGGCGTCCTCGATTTCATCAACCCCCATCGCGTCGAGCGCCTTGGCGAACGTGTGGTAATAGTAAAACAGTCCCGCGTCGCCCATGCCCGGGTTGCTTTTGACGGTGTAATTCGCGCGGATCCATTTCAGGGCGGCCTTGACCCGAGGATCGTCCTTGGACAGGCCGGCATAGATCATGCTTTTGAAACCGGAATAGGTCATCGAGCCGTAGCTTCGCAAGCCGCCCTGGGCCGTTTGCCGCTCGGTTTCCTGGCGGCCGAGGACGGGCGTGTAATAGAACCCGCCGTCGTTCACCTTGGCGGCCATTGGCGTCGTGTTGTGTTCGCTTTCGAGGTTTTGGCACCGCGAGACGAAAACCATCGCCTTCCGGATGTCCGGATCGTCGGGCTCGGCGCCGCACGATTTGAGAGCCTCGATCAGAAAGGCCGTGTTCGACAGGTCGGGCCGCGACTTGCCGCCGTAGCCCGCCCCGCCGTAATAGTCGTCGGACTCGTCCTTGTCGCGGTTTTCGTCCCACAGGCCGCGACGAATGAAGGCCTCGGCGTCGCGGATGACTTTGTCGTAACGGCCCTCGCGATTGGCCTCCTCGAAACAGACCAGGGCAATGCATGTCTCGTAGGTCGTGATGCGGCCGCCCGGCATGTGAATGCCGCCGCTTTCCTGAGTGTATTCCTCGAGATAGGCCAGGCCCTTGGCCACCTGTGGGTCGGTCGTCGGGCGGCCGGTTCGCAAGAGGCCTAGCGTAGCCAGCGCCGTCGGGCCGATTCCCATCTGAGGACTCACTGAACCGTCGTCCCCCTGACGCTCGGCCAGAAACCGAATCGCGCCGTCGACCGCCTTTTGATAAACGGCCGGGTCCGGCCCGACCATCCGGCCGTCGGCCGCCAAGCCATGGGTCGCGGTCG
>JAFGAY010000091.1 GCA_016933425.1 Pirellulales bacterium | reverse complement strand
TTGAAGCTGGCCTCGGCCGCGTTTCTCGAAGGATTCTACTTTCGCCCCCGGATCGACAAGGAATTGCTCGCGGCCCACCACGAAGGGCTTATCTGTCTGAGCGGCTGCGCGTCGAGCGAAGTGAGCCGCGCGATCCTCCGCGGCGGGTCCTCGGGCCTCGACGAGGCGGCACGCGTGGCCGGTTGGTACCGCGACGTGTTCGGCGACCGCTACTTCCTCGAAATCCAGAACAATGGGCTGGAGGTTCAACGGCTCGTGATCGACGGATGCGTCGAGCTGTCGCGCCGGCTCGACATTCCCCTGGTGGCCACCAGCGACGTCCACTACGTCAACCGCGAGGACGCCGAGGCCCAGGACGTGCTCTTGTGCATCAACACGGGCAAGTTCCGCACCGACACGAACCGGATGCGGATGGAAGGGAACGAGTTCTACCTGCGAAGCCCCGACGAGATGGCCGCGGCTTTCCCGGGCCTCGAGGACGCCGTATGGCGCACGCAAGAAATCGCCGACTCGGTCCACATCAAGTTGAAGCTGGGCGAGCGGCATTTTCCGGTCTTCGCGCCGCCCGAGGGACGAACGTCGGAAGACTATTTGCGAGAGCTTTGTTTTCGGGGGTTGCGCGATCGCTACGCTGACCAGCCGCACCGACTGGCCGGCGGCGAGTTTTCCGAGGCTGTTGTTTTCCGGCTGGAACGCGAACTCGGCGTGATCAACAAGCTGGGATTTCCCAACTATTTTTTGATCGTCTGGGACGTCGTGCGTTTTGCCCGAGAGGCAGGAATCGCCGCGACGGCGCGTGGGTCGGGCGTCGGCTCGCTGGTATGCTACGCGCTGTACTTGAGCCACGTCTGCCCGCTGCAATACGATCTTCTTTTCGAGCGGTTTCTCGACGAGAGCCGGCTCGAAGCGCCCGACATCGACATTGATTTCGAGAAGGAACGCCGCGCCGAGGTGCTTCAGTACGTCCGCGAAAAATACGGCACCGAGAACGTCGCCCAGATCGGCACGTTCGGCACGCTGGCGGCCCGGGCGAGCGTGCGCGACACGGGCCGCGCTTTGGGATTGCCGATTGCCCGGGTCGATTCGGTCGTGGCCAAGGTGCCCGAGGAGCTGAAGATCACGTTGCCCAAGGCGCTCGAAAAGAGCGACGATTTGAAGAAGGCCTACGAGAGCGACGGCGAGGTCCGCGAATTGCTCGACCTGGCCAAGCAGATCGAGGGGCTGGCGCGCAACGTGGGAACCCACGCCTGCGCCGTGGTGATCGCCGATCGGCCGCTGGTCAACTATGTCCCGTTGCAGCACGTCAGCGGCAAGGACGACGTCGTGACTCAGTGGGCCTACGCCGACGTCGAGGCGGCCGGTCTGTTGAAGATGGATTTCCTGGGGCTACGCAATCTGACGATCTTGTCGAAAGTGGTCGAGCTGATCGAGCAAACGACCGGCAAGCGAGTCGACCCATACAAGTTTCCGATGGACGACCGCGAGACGTTCGATCTGTTGTGCCGCGGCGAGACGAAGGGCATTTTTCAGCTTGAAAGCGGGGGAATCCGCGATCTATTGCAACGGATGAAGCCCGACCACTTCCGCGACATCATCGCTACCGCCGCGCTCTACCGGCCCGGGCCGTTGGAAGGGGGCATGGTCGACGACTACATCCAAGTGAAGCATGGCCGGCAAGAGGCCGCCTATCCGCACCCAGTGATGCGCGACGTGCTCGAGGAGACCCACGGCGTCATGGTCTATCAAGAGCAGGTCATGCGGATTCTCAACCGGCTGGGCGGCATCGAGCTGGCCAGCGCCTACACGTGCATCAAGGCGATCAGCAAGAAAAAACACTCGATGATCGCCAAGTTTCGCGAACAGTTCATCGAGGGCGTTCAGACCAACGGCATGTCGAAAAAAGAGGGCGAGGACCTCTTCGGATTGGTCGAAAAATTCGCCGGCTACGGATTCAACAAGAGCCACTCGACCGCCTACGCCCTGATCGCCTACATGACGGCCTATCTCAAGGCCCACTGGCCGGTCGAATTCATGGCCGCGCTTTTATCGAGCGACATTCCGGGCCGCAACTTCAAGAAGAAGGACTCGCTGGTCGAGCATCTCGAGGATTGCCAACGGATGCGCATCGAAGTGGTCCCGCCCGACGTGAACCGGTCGGGCGTGGATTTCGGCGTGCGCGACGGCAAGATCCTTTTCGGCTTGTCGGCCATCAAGGGATGCGGCGGATCGGCGGCCGAGGCGATCGAACGCGAGCGGCGCCGGGCCGGACCCTATCGCAGCCTGTTCGACTTCTGCGAACGCCTCGATCCGAGCATGGTCAACCGCACGGCCATCGAAACGCTCATCAAGGCCGGCGCGTTCGATTCGCTGGGCGGCCGGCGAGCCCAATGTTTCGCGGTGGTTGAGCGGGCGATTCAGTCGGGCGCGGCGGCGGCCAGCGATCGGCGCCGCGGCCAGATGAGCCTTTTCGGCGATCCGGCCGAACAGGACGCCGCCGATCCGGCCGGCCATTTGCCCGACGTCCCCGAATGGCCCGAACGCGACATGCTGGCCAAGGAAAAAGAGGTGCTCGGCTTCTACCTGACGAGTCATCCGCTGACCGAATACCGTCAGACGCTCGATCAATTCTGCTCGCATTCAACCGTCGAGGCCGCCGCGCTGAGCCACCGGACCGAAGTGACGCTGGGCGGAATGATCGGCGCGCTAAAGCTGGCGCACACAAAAAACCCCAAACCAGGCCGGCCGAGCAAATACGCCATGTTCGATTTGGAGGACCACGCCGGATTGATGCGCTGCATCGTCTGGCCCGAACAATACGCCGAGTTGTCCGAACTGGTTCAGGCCGACGCGATTTTGATCGTCCGCGGCGCTGTCGACAAGCGGCCCGGCAGCGAGGAAGCCAATCTGATCGTCAACGATCTGATTCGATTGGAAGACGCGCCATCGCGACTGACGGCCGGCATCCGCGTGCGCATCGTCGAGCAGCAGCACGGCCAGCGCGGTCTGGAACAGCTCCACGAGATTCTTCGCGGTTATCCCGGCTCGTGCCCACTGCACCTCCACTTTTCGCTGGCCGACGGCACCCAAGTGGCCTGCCGATGCCGGAGGCAGGTCGAGGTCAACGCCGAGATGCGCCGCCGCGTCGACGAACTGCTCGGGCCAGAAAACGTGCGAATCGTCGCTTCAACGCGATCCAACGGCAACGGCCGGTGATCCGGGCGGCGGCGCGAACCTCGCGCCCGCGGGGCGCATCCCTCCAAATGAGCCGCCGGAAGCCTTGCATCCGGCCCCGGGGCGATCTATCCTTGAAAGTTCGGGCAGTTTATAAGCCACCCCCCAAGCGTCGTAGTTTACTTGCAGGAAAACCTTTCGTGACACCGGCCAAACGTTTTGGAAACACCCCCCCCATGACTTCAGGCGCCGACATCGTAGTTCAGAGCCTGGTGAACCATGGGGTCGACACGATTTTTGCCTATCCGGGCGGCGCATGCATTCCCCTCCATCAGGCGTTGACCCGCTACCGCGACAAGGTCCGCGTGATTCTCCCGCGTCACGAGCAAGGTTGCGGTTTCGGCGCCCAGGGCTACGCCCGATCGACCGGCAAGGTCGGCGTGTGCATGGCCACGAGCGGCCCCGGCGCGACGAACCTGGTCACGACGATCGCCGACGCCAAGCTCGACGGCATTCCGATGGTGGCCATCACCGGCCAGGTCGTCACGCCGGTGATCGGCACCGACGCCTTCCAGGAAACGCCCATCATCGAGGTCTGCCGCAGCGTGACCAAGCATCACTATCTGGTCACCCATATCGACGACCTGGCCCGAATCATGCGCGAGGCGTTTCACATCGCCACCACCGGGCGCAAGGGGCCCGTGCTCATCGACCTGCCTAAGGACGTGCAGGTGGCCCAAACCGTGGCCGACTACGACGTGGCGATGGATTTGCCCGGCTATCGGGTCGATCAGCTATTCGCTCGGGCCGATCAAATTGCCCAGATCGCGGACGCGATTCGCCAATCGCGCCAGCCGGTGATTTACGCCGGCGGCGGCGTGGTGGCCGGCGAGGCGAGCGAGGAATTGACCCTGTTGGCCCGAAAACTCCGCATTCCGGTGACGACGACGCTCACCGGGCTGGGCGCGTTTCCGGGCGACGACGAGCTTTCGCTGGACATGCTCGGCATGCACGGGAGCGTCTACGCCAACTATGCGGTGGCCGAGGCCGACCTGCTCCTGGCCCTCGGCGTGCGATTCGACGATCGCGTGACGGGCAAGGTCGCCGAGTTCGCCAAACGGTGCAAGATCATCCACGTCGACGTCGATCCGTCGGAAATCAACAAGATCAAGGAAGCCCACATCGCGGTGACCAGCGACGTCAAGCATGCGCTGGGCCGGCTGTTGAAAGTGGCCGAGCCGCCGGACGACCTTTCGGCGTGGCACAAAAAAATCGCCGCGTGGAAAGAGGCCGATCCGCTCGACTTCGACCACGATTCGCCCAATATCCTGGTCCCCCACGCCATCCGCACGCTCTGGGAAATCACCAAGGACCTCGACCCAATCATCGCCACCGGGGTGGGCCAGCACCAGATGTGGGCCGCCCAGTTCTTCAAGTTCCGCCGGCCGCGACGGTGGTTGTCCAGCGGCGGGCTGGGCACGATGGGCTTCGGCCTTCCGGCGGCCGTCGGCGCCAAGGCGGCCCATCCCGACCGGCTCGTCGTCGACATCGACGGCGACGGAAGCCTGCTGATGAACATCCAGGAAATGGCCACCTGCCACTGCGAAAAGCTCCCCGTCAAGGTCATGCTCATGAACAACATGCACCTGGGCATGGTCGTCCAATGGGAGGACCGGTTCAACGCGGGCAATCGGGCCCACACGTATCTTGGTCCCATCGACCATCCCGAAGCCATCGGCCAGGGCAACGGCATCGGACCCGACGAACGCTATCCCGACTTCGTGGCCGTCGCCCGAGGCTTTTGTTGGGAGGGACGCCGCGTGTGGGACAAGGCCGAGTTGGCCGATGCCGTGCGTGAAATGGTCGAGTCGCCCAAGTCGTTCCTCCTCGACGTGCAGGTGCCGTACCAGGAACACGT
>JAFGAY010000404.1 GCA_016933425.1 Pirellulales bacterium | reverse complement strand
CGTCCAGGTCGGCCGCCATGCGTCGAATGACGGCCGCCTGCTGATAGTCCTTCTGACCGAAATAGGCAGCGTCGGGAGCGACCATATTCAGCAATTTGAGTACGACGGTGGCGACGCCGCGAAAATGGGTTGGCCGCGATTCGCCCTCCCAGCGCCGGCTGACTCCCTCAACCTCGACCCAAGTCGCGTGGCCCTCGCGATAGACGTCGCCGGCCGCCGGGACAAACGCCAGCTCGACGCCGCATGTGGCCAACTTGTCCAGATCGGCTTCGAGCGGGCGGGGGTATCGTTCCAGGTCCTCGCCGGGGGCAAACTGCGTCGGATTGACAAAGATCGAAACGACCGTGAACCCACACTCCGCGCAGCTCGCGCGTACGAGGCTCAGGTGGCCCTCGTGCAACGCGCCCATCGTCGGCACGAAACCAATTCGCCGGCCGTCGCGCCGCGCCGCGGCGACCGCCTGACGCAACGGCTCGACGGCCGCGACGACCTGGGGCAACATGGGTGGTTGGTTCATGATTTTGACGGCCCCCATACGCGGCCGGAGCGAAAAAGGTTCACGGAACGCGAAATTCAGGACCCATGGTTTCACGGCCCCATGGCACAAATCGCGGCGATAACTTCTTCCAGGGCGTCGGGCGACCGTGAATTGTCAATTTGCAGCACGGGCCCAAGGTTCGCTCGGCGCAGTTGCCGCGACAGCGTTTCACGCCATTGCCGACAAACGGTCCGCGGCGGTTGATCGCGCCCGGCGAGTCTTTCCCGGGGAACCTCCAACACGACGATCAACCTCGGTCGAACGATGCGCGATTCGAGTCGCCGCCAGAGACGCCGGTAGCAGGACTGCCCTTGCGTCCCCAGCCACGCCGAGGCCGCCGCCGCGGACTGCTCGAACCAAAAGTCGCTGATCGCGTAACGTTCGGGCCGCGACCACCGTGGATCGTCGACGTCCAGCCGCCGGGCCCGCCGCCGAAGGGATTCTAACGCGACGGCCAGGCGAAAATCAATGGCGCCGCGGGCCGGCGCGCGCGCGGCAAGCGCGGACGTGGCCCCCAGGATGGGCATGACGCCCGGGTCAAACGGCGCCGGATCGAACAGCGCGTCGGCCGAGGCCGCCTCGGCGACCCGTCGGACAAAAAACGAATTTTCTCGACGGATCGCGCCCGTAATGGCCACGTAAGGAGGCGTGGCATCCAGATGGTTCAGCAAATCGGCGATGGAACGGCCCAAGACGGGATGCACCATCACCGGGGCGATTTCGGCGGCCGGTTCGAGAACAAACCGCCGCCAGGCCATGCGCGGGTGGGGCACGACCAACGTCGGCGATTGGATGACCCTATCACCGTAAAGCAGGAGATCAAGATCGATCGGCCGGGCATCCCAGCGTTGGCGGCGTTGGCGGCCGAGTTGTTTTTCGACCGATTGAAGCACGGCAAGCAATGCTAGCGGTGCAAGCGTCGTTTCGAGCGTTGCCGCGCCGTTGAGGTAGGCCGGTTGATCGGCCGGGCCGCCGACGGGGCGCGTCTCGCGCCATCGGCTCACGCACGGCACGCTAATCTCCGAATGCCGCGCAAGCAGCTCAACCGCGCGTTGGAGTGTTTCCCGACGATCGCCCAGGTTCGCTCCGAGGCCGATCAGACAAGTGGGCATGACGAGCGGCGCATGTAATCGAACGAAAAGACGAGCGAGATGGAATTGCCGTTTTTTGCCGGGTTTCGCGCGAAAAACCAAGGGGGGGCCTTCCCGGCCACGACCTCCGCCGCCGACTATCGTTCCTACGGTCGTCGCCCCCCCGGATTGATTCGCGCAGACTGATCCGTCCAGTCTCGCGAGTTGTGAATCGACCGACCATGGATTCCCGGCCGCGGGTGCACTCACACTGCGGCAACCACCACCGTTGCAGGAATCAAAAAGCTTCTCTCAAGCCGGCCGGGTCAAACGAAGTTCGCTGCAAGGAAACGAACTGGATAGGTCAAATCAACTCAACAACAGCCGCCATTGTCGCAACCGAAAACAAATTGTCAATAGCTTAACCACAATCATCGAAAAGAAGTTCCATTTTTTTGAACACCGCAAGCGTCGTCTATCCTTGTGAAAAAGGATGAAAGAGAGCATTGCCGCCGTGTTGCTCAGCAATGCGAGGCGATTTACGCCGGGATCGATGTGTTGCGGTTCCGCGATTATGCAACACGCAACAACAATAGAACGCATCACGGGCGTAGGCCTTACGTTATATGTGGGCCCGGTCGTGACCGGCAAAAGACGATCACAATGGCTCGCTCCAAATCCAGTCCAGCGCCATCCCAAGAAAAACATGCCTGGGCCGGCACACTGCCACGGCCCAGGCACGTTCGATTCACGTTCGTTCGATAAGCTTCGCGAAACGCTGCCGAGTCACGACCCGGTTTATGGAATTGTAGGAATTGTAGGTCAGGCTGTGCCTGACAGAAACATTGCCGTGAAGTCTGAGTAATCGTCAGGCACAGCCTGACCTACGGGTTTTCGTCAGGCACAGCCTGACCTACGGGTTTTCATCAGGCACACGGGCATTAACCCGGCCCAGGTGGATCTTTCGAAGCGTGGTTTCCTACAGCTTGGCGATTTTTTCAATCAGGTCGACGCTGCGGCAGCTATATCCCCATTCGTTGTCGTACCAACTGATGACCTTCAGCATTGTGTCGCCGACGACCATGGTCCAGTCGGGGACGAAGATCGAGCTGTGCGGATCGCCGATGATGTCGGTCAGGACGATCGGGTCCTCGCAGTAGTCGAGAATGCCTTTTAAGGGGCCTTGGGCGGCCGCTTTCATGGCCGCATTGACGGCATCGCGAGTCACCGGCTTGGCCGTTTCGACGACCAGATCGACGGCGCTGCCCGTCGGGGTGGGCACGCGCATCGCCATGCCGGTAAACTTGCCCTTCAACTCGGGAATGACCAGACCAACCGCCTCGGCCGCGCCGGTCGTCGTCGGAATGATGTTCATCGCCGCGGCGCGAGCGCGATAGAGATCCTTGTGCGGAAAATCCTGCACGACCTGGTCGTTCGTGTACGAGTGGATTGTTGTCATCAGACCCTTGACAATGCCGAACTTCTCGTGAATGACTTTGGCGACCGGCGCGAGACAGTTGGTCGTGCAGCTCGCGTTCGACACGCACTTGTGCTCGGCCGTGAGCTGATCGTCGTTCACGCCCAGAACGCAGGTCAGGTCGGGGCCCTTGGCCGGAGCGCTGATGACGACCTTTTTCGCGCCGGCCTCAAGGTGGCTGTCGAAGCCGGCCTTGTCGGCCGTCTTGCGGCCGCGAAACACGCCCGTGCTTTCCAGAACGACGTCGACCTTCAATTCCTTCCAGGGCAACTTGGCCGGATCGCGCTCGGCCAATGCGCGAATCTTCTTGCCGTTGACGGTCAGATTTTCGTCGTCGTAGTCGACCGTGCCGGGAAACCGGCGATGGATGCTGTCATACTTCAACAGCGTGGCCAGCGTCTTGTTGTCGGTCAAGTCGTTGATTCCCACCACTTCGAACACTTCGGGCTTGGCCACAAGCCCGCGGAACACCAATCGGCCGATGCGGCCGAATCCATTGATACCAACACGAATAGCCACGACAGTATCTCCTAGGGGAAAAACCGACCCCTCACGCGAGTGGGTCCTCGAATGCTCATCCAATCCACGGCCGCGGCAACGCTCCCTTGCGATTGCAGCTCGGCGAGGCGCGCGTGCCGGCCGTGCGGAACCAGGAATTATACTGGCGGCCGGCCAGGGCGACAACCGGACCGCCGTCCATGCGATTCATGCCGCCGCCGGGGTATCGCTTCTTGACGAACGTTCTAACATGCCGTACATCTGGGGCGTATGGAAGGAAAGGGATTCCCGACGTGCCCAGGCGGCGCGAAATGGATACAACGAGTGCCCTTTCGATCGCGCTCGACGACCAACCGCGTTTTTTGACTGTGACAATCGTGACAATATGGTAATGGGGCTTTCCGGCCATGGAGCCCGAGGAAAACCAAGAACTCATTGATTCGCTCCGGCTCTCGCTGGTATCCGACGTGGGACCGATTACGCGGCGGGCCCTGTTGGCGCGGTTCGGCACGCCGGCGGCCGTGTTCGAAGCGGCGCCCGACGAACTCCGCGCCGTCAAGGGAGTGGGACCCAAGCTGCTCGGGCGGATTCTGGCCGCGCGTCGGGAAATCGATCCGCTGCGCGAGATTGCCCTGTGCCGCGAGCACGGCATCGGGATTTTGACCGAATCCGACTCGGCCTATCCGCGTTCCTTGCATGAAATTCACGATCCACCGTCGGTCCTTTTCACGCGGGGGCGGCTCCTGCCCGACGACGCCGTGGCGGTGGCCATTGTCGGCACGCGCCACGCGACGTCCTACGGGCTGGCCCAGGCCGAACGGTTGGCCGGCGCCTTGGCCCGAGCCGGCATGACCATCGTGAGCGGTCTGGCCCGGGGCATCGACGCGGCAGCCCATCGCGGGGCGCTGGCGGCCGAGGGGCGGACCATCGCCGTATTGGGAAGCGGTCTGTTGCGGCTCTTTCCGCCCGAGCACGAGGAGCTTGCCCGACAAATCGCCGAGTGCGGGGCCGTGGTCAGCGAATTACCGCCCGAGTTTGAGCCGATGGGCGGCAATTTTCCGCAGCGCAACCGGATCATCAGCGGTCTGTCGCTGGGAGTGATTATCATCGAGGCGCCCGAACGAAGCGGAGCGCTGATTACCGCGCGGCTGGCCACCGAACAGGGACGCGAGGTGTTCGCGGTGCCGGGCCGGGTCGACTCGCGGCCGTCGCGCGGCTGCCACCGGCTATTGCGCGACGGAGCAACGCTGGTCGAGTCGGCCGACGACGTGCTCGAGCAGCTTGGTTTTCTCGTCGAGGCCGCCCCGCGCGAGGACGGCACCGAAGTGCGTCACCCGGCCGAGTTAACCCTCAACGACGTCGAGCGCAAGGTGCTCGACGCGATCGACAGCCAACCGACCTCGATCGACGACCTGGTCGCCCAAACGGGCCTCGCCGTACCCCAGGTCCTCTCGACGGTCAGCGTCCTCGAAATGCGCCGCCTCGTCCGACGACTGAGCGGCTCGACCGTTGCGCGGAATTAGAGATTCAACCTCGTTGTTTGACACTCTCCCGCCGAGCCGCTAGGATGGGGCATGATCGAACTTCCTTCCGGCGGGCAATCCTTCCTTGTTCGAAACCAGGAGCAATAATCCGATGGCCAAAAAAGCAGTTTCACTCGCATGGTTTTTCTGTTTGGCAACGTTCGTGGGCGGATGGCTGGCGTCTGCGCCGGCCACGGCGGAAGATGCTCCTGTTGAATCGACGGTTCCCACGATTGTCGACGGCCAGCGACAGTTCAACGTCGTCGATTTCGGCGCAGCGGCCTCCGACGGCAATCTGGACGACGTCCACAAGAACACCCAAGCCATTCAACGCGCCGTCGACGCTTGCGCCGCGTCGGGCGGGGGACGCGTCGTCGTGCCGGCCGGAACGTTTGCGACGGCCACCATCGTGCTCAAAAGCAACGTCACGCTCCATCTCGACAAGGGAGCCGTGTTGCTGGGCAGCCCCTCGATCAAGGACTATCCCTTCCACAAACCGGCCAACCGGCGACGCTACGACCTCCACCTGGGCCGAAGCCTGGTCCTGGCCCAGGGCGCCGATCGGGTCGGCGTCACCGGCGAGGGAACCATCAACGGCAACAGCAAGACAAAGAACGACTTCTACGGCCCAGGCCGGCTCAACGGCGACCGCCCGACGGCCCTCTGGTTCGACGAATGCACCAACGTCACGGTCCAGGGCATTACCATGACGTCGGCCGGATTCTGGACCAATCCCTACAGCCTGTGCCGCAACGTCCACATCGACGGCATCCGCATCACCGAAAGCACGTTCATGAACAACGACGGCTGCGACATTTGCGATTGCGAAAACGTCGTGATCGAAAACTGCGACATCGACTGCCTCGACGACGCGATCTGCCTCAAGGGATTCATGCCCGGCGGATGCAAAAACATCGTCGCGCGCAATAACCGCTTGCGAAGCCTGTGCAACGCGATTAAGGCGGGCACCGATTCGTCGGGCGGATTCCAGAACGTGCTCTTTGAGAACAACCACGTCCACCAGACGGGCATCGCCGGCATCGCCCTGGAAATCACCGACGGCGGAACCATGCAAAACGTCATCATCCGCGACACCACGATGGACGTCGTCGGCACGCCCATCTTCATTAAGCTGGGCGACCGCAACCGCGCGCTATACGACGGCAAGACCAAGTATCCGGTCAGCAACGGCGTGCTGCGCGACGTGCGCATCAGCGGCGTCACGGCCCTGGTCGACAAAATCGAACGGCGCAACGCCGATGAACGACGCATGCACAATTATGCCTGCTACGCCTCGTCGATCACAGCCTTTCCCGGCCACTGGGTCGAGCGGCTCGACATCGAAAACGTGAAGATCACCATTGCCGGCGGGTTTCCCGAACGAACCGCCAAGGATGCCCAGCGCAAGGTCCCCGAAAACTCGAGGGGATATCCCGAAAACCGCATGTTCGGCCCGTTGCCGGCTTATGGATTCTACATCCGCCACGCGAAGGACGTGACCTTGAAGGACGTTGAGATCGTCATCCGGCAAAAAGACGGCCGGCCCGCCGTAGCGCTCGACGACGTTCACGATTCGAGCTTCGTCAACGTCAAGGCGGAAAACGTCGAGCCAACGCCCACCTTCGCGGTCGATCCGAACTGCGGCGGCGTGCAATGCGAGCAGGATTGAAAGCGAGGGGCCTCCGCCGGCATGGGTAAAACAGGCCCACGGCGCTTGCGAGCCGCTTCTCGACCCGGGAAGCGATTTACGCCGAGGACGATTTCGCTACTGGCGCGGCCAGCATTTCCCGCTTGAAAGTCTCGACCATCGCCATCGCGTCGTCAAACGAATCGGTGACGATCCTGAAATCGGATTCGCCGGTCATTTCGGCGGCGTCCCGAACGCTCAATCGGGTAATCGCGTTGGGAATCACCTCGATCGCCCTGTACATGCCGAGCTGTTTCGCGCAGTTCATAACGCGGCTCAGCGCAACGCGACCCTTGCGCGAGAGAACCTCGAGTTGGCGAAGATCGGCCAGCACGAT
>JAFGAY010000090.1 GCA_016933425.1 Pirellulales bacterium | reverse complement strand
GTTTCGCGCAATCATCTCAGGCGTGCCTTTGGCGACGACGCGGCCGCCCTCGTCGGCAGCGCCGGGGCCGAGGTCGATGATGTAGTCGGCCATTTTCATCATTTGCAGATTGTGTTCAACCACGATGAGCGAGTGGCCCACGGCCAGCAGGGCGTCGAAACAGTCGAGCAACTGAACGACGTCGGCGAAATGGAGGCCCGTGGTCGGCTCGTCGAGGATGAAAAGCGACCGCCCGCGCCGCGTGGCCGAGAGGTAGGCGGCCAGTTTAAGCCGTTGGGCCTCGCCGCCCGAGAGCGTGTTGGCCGGCTGGCCGAGCCGGACGTATTCGAGGCCGACGTCGATGAGCCGTTTGAGTCGTGCCTGGACCTTGGCGCGGCCGCGAAAGAACGTGAAGGCCTCGCGCACGGTCATATCGAGCACCTCGGCAATGTTGCGGCCGCGATATTTCACGTCGAGAATTTCCCGGCGATAGCGAGTTCCGCCGCATTCGGTGCATTTCATGTAGACGTCGGCCAGAAACTGCATGTCGATGGCCAGGTAGCCGTCGCCTTGACACACCGGACAGCGGCCGCCGTCGACGTTAAAGCTGAAATGGCTCGCCGAGAGCCCTCGCGTTCGGGCGTCGACCATCTCGGCGAAGACCGAGCGGATTTCGTCGAACGCCTTGAGGTAGGTGACCGGATTGCTGCGGGGCGAGCGGCCGATGGGGCTTTGGTCGACCAGGATCACGTCGTCCAACTGGCCGTCGCCGAAGACGTCGTCGTGGGGATAGGGTTTGGGGGCGTCCTTGCGCAAACGGCGGCACAAGGCCGGATAGAGCGTGTCCTGGACCAGCGTGCTCTTGCCCGAGCCGCTCACCCCGGTGACCAGGCAAAGCATGCCCAGGGGAAATTCGACGGTGATGTTTTGCAGGTTGTTTCCGCGGGCGCCGGCCAGCCGGATCCAGCCGTGGTCGGGCTCGCGGCGGCGGGGGTTGGCGGCGATGCCGCGCCGTCCGGCCAGATAGTCGCCGGTCAGGCTGCGCGGTTCGCGTTGCATTTCCTCGGGCGTGCCCTGGAAGACGATTTGGCCGCCGCGCTGGCCGGCGCCGGGACCGAACTCAATGACCTGGTCGGCCGCGCGGATAATGGCTTCCTCGTGCTCGACGACCACCACCGTGTTGAGCCGGTCGCGCAGTCGCCGAGTGGCGTCGATCAACCGGTCGATGTCGCGCGGGTGCAGGCCGACCGAGGGCTCGTCGAGGACGTAAAGCATGTTGACCAGGTTGGAACTGAGCGCCGAGGTGAGCGCAACCCGGCGGGTTTCGCCTCCGCTGAGCGTGCGCAGCGTGCGATCGAGCGTCAGATAGCCCAGGCCGACGGTCTCCAGATGATCGAGCCGGGCTTGGACGGCTTCGAGCATTGTTCGGCCGACGGTCCTTTGGTGGTTGTCGAGTTCCAGGCGGCGGAAAAAATCAGCCGCGTCGCGGACTTTCATGGAGCATATATCGGCGATCGACCGGCCGCCGACGCGCGTGGCCAGCGCCTCGCGGCGCAGCCGCGTGCCGTTGCAGGTCGGACAGGTCCGGTAGCTTCGCCACCGGCTGAGAAACACGCGGACGTGCATCTTGTATTTACGGCGCTGGAGCCAATCGAAAAAGCCCACCAATCCGCCAAATTTCCGCTCGGCCACGCCGTGCAGCACGATCTGACGCGCGCGATCGTCGAGCTGGGCGAACGGGACGTCGACCGGAACGTCATATTCGTCGGCCAATTGCATGAGGACGTCCAACTCGTGGGAGTAGGCCGGACTGTTCCACGGCGCGATGGCTCCCTCGCGGATCGACTTCGACGGATCGGGAACAACGAGCTCGAGGTCGAGGTCGATGACGTTGCCGAATCCTTCGCACTGAGGACACGCCCCCAGCGGACTATTGAAACTGAAAAGCCGCGGCTCGGGCGGCGGATACTCGATGCCGCAGTTGGCGCAGTTGAACGACGTGCTGAACGTGAGCCGCCGCCACGGCTGGCCGGCGATCGCGCATGGCCGGCCCCAAGACTCCACGCCGTCGTGGGGAGCCAATAAGACCTGGCACGCGCCGTGGCCCTTGGCCAGCGCCGTTTCGAGCGAGTCGCACAATCGTTGACGCGCCGCGTCGCCCGCCCGAAGTCGATCGACGATCACATGCCAGGAGCCGGCGTTGTCGTGGTCGGCGGTGTCCGCATCGGGCAACGAATCGGCGGCCAGGTCGACGAGTTGTCCGCCGATGAGGAGCCGGTGGAAACCGTCTTCCTTGAGCAACGCGACTAAACGTTCTCGGTCGCCGGGCCGGGGCGCCGGCAGCGAGTAAGCAACCAGGAACCGCGCATCGGGCGGCAGTGTTTCGAGTTGGTCGGCGGCGCTTTGGGGCGAATCGCGCCGGACCGGCTCGCCGCATTCGAGACAAAACACCTGGCCAATCTTGGCCAATAGCAGGCGGAGAAAATCGGTCGTTTCGGTGGCCGTGCCGACCGTGGCCCGGCTCGACCGGCTCGTGTTCTTGGCGCTGACGGCAATGGCCGGCGGAATGCCCTCGATGTGGTCGCAGTCGGGCCGTTCGAGTCGTTCGAGAAACTGACGGGTGTAGGTCGAGAAGCTCTCGATATAGCGGCGCTGGCCCTCGGCGTAGAGCGTGTCGATCGCCAGACTGCTCTTGCCGCTTCCGCTCACGCCGCAGACCACGACGAGTTTGCGGTGGGGAATGTCCAGGTCGATGCAATCGAGATTGTGCACTTCGACCCCGCGCAACGAGATGCATCGCTGGTCCCGCATCGTGGTCGAAGCCATGTCTCGGGCGTCGGGTTTGTGTAGAAGAAGATAATCCAAGAACGCCGCAAATTGCCATGATACCATGGGGGCGGACGGGCGGCCAGCGGCAAGGGCTGAGACCGTTCCCCCTTGCCGCCGGGGATGGCTTTGGTTCTATTGACGCGATGCAATACCGGGGAAAACGAGTGACGGTGATGGGGTTGGGCCATTTTGGCGGCGGATCGGCCGCCGCCCGGTGGCTTGCCCAACGCGGCGCCCGCGTCACCGTGACCGATCGGGCCGACGAGCGGACGCTTGCCGGACCGCTAGCCGGGCTGGCCGGCGTGCCGATCGAGGCGTTTCACCTGGGCGGCCACCGAAAGGACGACTTTCGCGACGCCGACCTGGTTGTCGTCAATCCGGCGGTTCGGCCAGGCGACCCGTGGCTCGACGCCGCAAAATCCGCGGGCGTGCCTTTGACAACCGAAATTGGCTTGCTGCTCGACGAGCTCGCCGGGCCGACGATCGGCGTAACCGGCTCGAACGGCAAATCGACCACCGCGGCCATGACGGCCCAATTACTCCGCCACGCCGGCCGCCGCGCGTGGCTCGGCGGCAACCTCGGTGGAAGTTTGCTGGGCCAGATCGAAAACATTCGCGCGGACGATTGGGTGGTTCTCGAATTGAGCAGCTTTCAACTCGCCCATCTGCCGTCCCACACGCCGATGCCCCGCATCGCGGTCGTGACCAATTGCACGCCGAATCATCTCGATTGGCACGGCGACTGGCGAAGCTACGTCGCGGCCAAGCAACGCATTCTGAAAAATCCTTCACCGGCAAGTCGTGTTGTCCTGGGCCGGGGTCTCGATTCGGCCGACGGTTGGCATCGGCTCGCCGGCGACCGCCGGATTGAATTGCCGCGCGACGGCAACGTTGGTTTGGTGGGAATTGACGGAAATCATAATCGAGAGAATGCGGTATGCGCTTTTGCGGCGGCCGTGGCGGCCGGTTGCGATCGGGCGGAGTTGCGCGATGCGTTGGCCTCGTTTACCGGGTTGCCGGGGCGCATGGAATATCTGAAAACCGTCGCCGGACGCCGGTTGTTCAACGACACAACGTCGACCACGCCCGAGTCGACGATTGCCGCGATCGAAGTTTTGGGCGGCGAAGCTTGGCTCTTGGTCGGGGGCGGCGACAAGGGAGTCGATTTCGGGAAATTGATCGATGCGATTGCCCTAAGTGTCCGGGGCGTCGCGTTTTACGGCGAGGTTGGCCCGAGGCTGCACGCACGGCTCGGGCAGCGCTCGCCGGGGTTCGCGGCGTCTTGCCATGCGACGATGGCCGAGGCGCTATCGTGGTGTTTCCAACGGAGTCGGCCCGGCGAGTCGATCGTGTTGTCGCCCGCATGCACGAGCCACGATCAGTTTCGCAATTTTGTCGATCGGGGCGAGAAATTCGTCGAACTCGTGTCGTCGCTTGCCGCGCGAACGTTGTCGCCGGGCAAGAGTTGAAAAGTTTTTCTGTCCGGCCGAATGAAATCGCCGCGCGAGAAGTTGCCAATCCCTCTTGACAAAAAGTGGAGCAACGCTATAGATTGGAATTCGTCGCGTCGGACTTTTCGTCCGCTTGCGATGTCGACCTCGAGGACGACGGCTGTGAAGTTTCCTCGGCGGAAGCGTACACGGCGCTGGGAGTCGTTGCCTCGGGGTTTTTTTTGCGCTGATGCGAAGGTGTTTGTGTTTGCCCAGGAGTGGCCGAATCCTCTTCCGCCGGGACAAGCCCGGTGGGGCTTCGGGTAGCCAAAAACAATTTCAAAACACGTTCCGAGGACGCGAATCATGAAGGTGGCCCATTACGAGAAGATCGAGGCGACCGGCGTCGACACGGAGGGGGCCGTCGGGTGTCGGCTGCGCTGCCTGATCGGCCAGGCCGATGGAGCGCCCCATTTCACCATGCGTTTGTTCGAGGTGGTCTCCGGCGGACAAACCCCGAAGCATCGTCACGCCCACGAACATGAGGTTTTCGTGCTCGAAGGGATCGGCTCGGTTCTCGAAGGCGGCCGCGAGCATCCGCTGCGGGCCGGGACGTGCGTTTTTGTCGCGCCCGGCGAACTGCACCAATTCCGCAATCTGGGCGTCGGACCGCTGAAGTTCCTCTGCCTGATACCGCACGCCGCGTCGGAAGTTCCCGGAACGTGTTCGACAGATTGCGGTTGCGGGTGAGGAATTAGTGCTACAGCGCTAGGTTGAACTTTTTTTATCACGAAAAAACGAAATCATGAAAAGGAAGAAGTTATTGGAATATTGTCTATCTTTCGGCCTTTCGT
>JAFGAY010000089.1 GCA_016933425.1 Pirellulales bacterium | reverse complement strand
GCGGTCGGCTCCCCGTCGCCGCTCAGCGCGATATCGTTCAACCGGCGCAACGGGCCGGGCGTATTGCGGAAGGCCGGGCTCTCGAACAGCCGCCCGGTGACGACCAGTTCGATGACGTGGTCCAGCTCGTCGGCCAGTCGTTCGGCGTCAAGCGGTTGGTTTTCGCCGGCCGTGTGTCGGTCGACCTGGCAGTAGACGCAATTGAAATTGCATCGGCGGTCGGGACTCAGATTCACGCCGATCGAGATTCCCCGCGAACGGCGGCTCACCACGGGATAGACGTAGCGATTGGCGTGAAAACTACGCGGATGGTCTGAAAACAAGGAACGCACAGGAACACGCGCGGAAGAGGTCATGGCTGCTGGAAGGTCGAAGGGCGCGTCAGGCCTCACGCTCGGTTCAACACGGTCAATTCGTCCATGGCCACGGTGACCAGTTCACCGTCGGGCAGCTCCAAGAGAATCGTATCATGGGAAACCTCATCGTCAACATCAGATTTCCCGTTTATATCGTGGCGGGCCCGTTGCGTGCGAACCACAATTCCCGTGGTGGTGACCGTTCGGCATTGCTGCCCCTCGGTCACGGTTTGCCGCACGGCAATGCGGTCGCCCGGCTTCAGTTCGTCAAACCGGGATTTGGACGTCCCCTCGGACGCGGACATGGAATCCTCCCTCCTCATTTCGCTGAGGCCGTCCTCGTTCCAACGACGTTAATCGACCGCCTATATACGATTCCCGTCCAATGGATCCACAACTGGGGAAGTCTATTTGACCATTTTCGCCGATCCACAGATTTCGGCAAGCCCGGTTCATCCCCCGCCGGATGCAAAAGCCAACCCCCTATAAATTATAGAACAAAACCACCCAATAGGACTCCATCAAAAAAGGTCGTCCATTCAAAAGGGAAGAATGGGCGAATTGGGAAACGAGAGCGCTGGGTGTGGAGTCCGCCCTGACTGCCACGCACACAACACATACGCGTAAGCTGTAGCGATTATATGGGTCGTGCCGGTTCTCCCGAAAATTCTGCCGACAAACTCGCCCGGATCGGGCTTGGCAACCTAATCCGCTGAATCGCAACCTCCCGATACAGCCAGTAGATTCGACACAAGCCGAGTCGGCTCTGCTTCCAGCCGGCGGCGACGAGAAACGTTCTCCCGACATTGGGATTACTCCATGCGATACGCTCCTTGGGCCGCGCTCGTGCTGCTGCTGATCGCCGCGCCGGCGTCGGCCCAGATCGGCCCACCCCGGCCTCGCGCGTCGCAACACGGCTACTCGCTGGGGATCGGCGTGCATAACTCGGTGAGCCAGTGGATGCCGTACGATTACGACATCGATCGAAATCGCGTCTACTTCGAGGGTTCTTACGCATTCACGCCGGGCCTAGAGGCGTTCGGCCGTGTCGGCGGTTCCGACATGGTCGTCAACAAGATCGACACTTACGAGCCGGACATGACCAGGGACGTCTCGACCGACGGTTATCCCGCGTTTCTGTCGTTTGGCCTGCGCGGCGAGGCGTGGCGATGCGGCCGGTTGTCCATCGGCGCTTCTTGCGAGGCCGCGTGGTACTTTGGTTTTGAACGCAGTGTTCGTTGGAACTATGACGCCTATCAAGAACTCCTCTTCGACGCGACCACCGAAATCACCGCCGCCGTGTCGGTGGGTTACGACCTGGGCCGAGGCGTTCTTTACGCCGGGCCGCTTATCCATTTCGGCTACATCCGCGCGGATGTGCGGACCCATGAGTTCGGGCCCGACTGGGACGTCGAGGATAGCGTCGACGCGCTGACCATCCGCGACAAGGGTGGTTGCGGCGGATTTTTCGGCTGGCGCACGCCGATCGGCCAAAACGACTGGCACCTGCAACTCGAGGGCGCCGGCATGCGCGGCGGCTGCGCGGGCGCGTTAGGATTCTATCGGTGCTGGTAGCCGAAACCTTGCACGGCGCCGCTAAAACTGGTGCAAGAAGCGGACGTCGTTCTTGTAGAGTTCGCGGATGTCCGTGATGCCGTGGCGGCGCATGCAGATGCGTTCGATGCCTAGTCCGAAGGCAAGTCCCGTGTACTCTTCGGGATCGTAGCCGACCGCGCGGAGAACATTGGGGTCGACCATGCCAGCGCCGCCGAATTCGATCCAGTCGCCGCCCCAACTCATGTCGACCTCGACGCTCGGCTCGGTGAACGGGAAGAACGACGGGCGGAAGCGGATATGAACGTCGTCTTCAAAAAAACTCGACGCGAATAGCCGCAGGATGCTTTTCAAATCGGCCATCGTCACGTGGCGATCGACCAGAAGCCCTTCGACCTGGTGAAACATCGGATAATGGGTCGCGTCGGCCGTATCGGGACGATAGACCCTGCCCAGCGAGATGATCCGCACGGGCGGCGTGGTTTTTTCCATCACGCGGATCTGGACCGTGCTCGTCTGGCTTCGCAGCATCCATTTCGACTCGGTGGCATGAACCAACGCGACCATCGCTTCATCCGCCGCGTCCCGCGCGCCGCCGGCGGCCAAAGACGCCGGCGCCTTTGGGTCCGCTTTTTCCGCGTCGACGGCCAAATAGAAATTGTCCAGCGGGTCGCGGGCCGGGTGCTCTCGCGGGATGTTCAAAGCGTCGAAGTTATGCCAAAGATCCTCGACCTCGGGCCCCTCGGCCACCGTGAAACCCAGCCGGCCCATGATGTCGACCAACTCGTCGATCGTTTGCGTGATCGGGTGAAGGCGACCCAGCACGGGCCGCACGCCGGGAATGGTCGGGTCGAAATCGGAACTTGCGCCGCCGCAAACCACCTGGGTCAAGGCCTGTTGCTTTTGCGCGAAGGCGTCGGTGATGAGTTGCTTGACTTCATTGAACCGCAGACCGGCGGCCGGCTTGTCGGCCTTGTCGATCGGACCGAGCCCTTTTTGGACTTGCTTCATCCGACCGCTTCGGGCGCCGAGAAACTCGACGCGCGCGGCCTCCAACGCATCGGCGTCCGCGGCCGCTTCGATCGCCGCCGTGGCCTGCCGGGCCAGTTCATCGAGTTCTTCGAGGAAGTCTGCCAGTGCCATGAGCGCGAAAAGTGCTAGACTGTCACGCCAAGTGCTTCCTGGGCCGCTTGGACGACCTGGTCGAAAGCTTCCGGATCGCGGACGGCCATGTCGGCCAGAATCTTGCGATCCAGTTCGATTTTCGCCTGGTCCAACCCATGGATAAACTCGCTGTATCGCATTCCCCGCTCGCGCACGGCCGCGTTGATGCGGGTAATCCAGAGCTTGCGGAAGTTGCGTTTGCGGGCGCGCCGATCGCGAAACGCGTACACGCCCGCGCGAACGAGCGTTTCCTTGGTCGTGCGCAACAAGTGATTGCGTCCACCCCGGAAACCCTTGGCCTTTTTGAAGAGTCGTTTCTTGGCCCGATTGCGGGCCGCGCCTTTAGTGGTTCTCATGGCTTAATCCGTCATTTTCGCGGGAGCAAGGCCCTTCCTCGCGACCGTTGGAGGAAGCGTTTTCATGCCCGTCCCGTAAGGCTGCCCCATTCGATCAACTTAATAGCTGTTTCCGCACAGCGCGTCGTGGATTCGCTTGGTTTCGGTCTCATCGACGACCGTCGTGCCGCGGAGATTCCGCCGGCGCTTTTTCGACAAGCGCGTGGCGAGGTGGCTGGTTCCCGTTTGACGGTGGACCGCCTTGCCGCGGGCCGTGAGACGAAAACGTTTCTTGGTTCCCTTGTGGGTCTTTTGCTTAGGCATGGGTACGCACCACATGAGTGTAATCGAGTCGACAATGGCCAAACCAACCATTATACGACAACCACAGCGGCATGAAAGAGGGATGGCACGCTTAGAGGGGACAAAAGAAGCACCCCCTCGAATGGCGTACCTTCCGTGCGCCGGGTCTTGACCTGGCCTGCCGGCCCACACTCATTTGGGCGTCAGTGTGCAACTGATCCGCCGGCCATGGCGCTGGACTGGCGATTCGATCTTGGCCACGTCGGCCAGGTTTTCGATGACCTGTTCGATGACCCGCTGGCCTTCCTCGACGTGGGCGATCTCACGGCCGCGAAACATGACCGTGACGAGGACCTTGTCCTTGTGAAGGAGGAAATCGCGAGCACGATTGGTCTTCACTTCGATATCGTGCTTGCCCGTCTTGGGCCGGACGCGAATTTCCTTGATTTTGGTCTGGTGGGAATGCGAGCGGTTGAGCCGCTTTTTTTGCTGGTATTTGTACTTACCGTAATCCATGATACGGCAGACGGGCGGCCGTTCGGTGGGGGCCACTTCGACCAGATCCAGGTCGGCCTGGCGTGCCACCTCGAGCGCTTCGGCCGTGCGAAGAATCCCGAGTTGAGCCCCATCGGCCCCGATCACGCGGACTTCCGGGATACGTATCTGC
>JAFGAY010000088.1 GCA_016933425.1 Pirellulales bacterium | reverse complement strand
ATCCCTAATCCCTCTGTCAGGCACAGCCTGACCTACGATCTACCTCGTGCCGAACCCGTGCTAACATACCACGCGGTCCCTCGTTCGGCAAACCACCCCCCAATCGCGAGGCCGGCATCTCTTGTGTCTTTCGCGCCGTTTGCGTTAAGATACCCGCGGAAACCACGAGGCGATCATCCGCGAGCGAGGAGAATCATGCCCGAAGCCAAACTTCCACCCAACCGGCGGCCGAGCCAGACCAAAATTGTGGCCACGGTGGGACCCGCCTGCGACATGCCCGAGCAGCTTGTCGAGCTGATCCGAGCCGGCGTCGACGTGTTTCGCGTCAACACGGCCCACGGAACCCTCGACGAGCACCAACGGCGGATCGACGACATCCGCCGCGCGAGCCGCGAACTGAGCCAAACGGCGGCCATCCTGGTCGACCTGGCGGGTCCGAAGATCCGCCTCGGCGAGTTGCCCGGCGGCAAGTTGCGCTGCGCGGTCGGCGATCGGGTTCGATTCGTCCGCGGCGCCGAGGCAACCCGGCCCGGCGACCTGGCGACTACCTATGCGCCGCTGGTCGACGAATTGGCCGTGGGCGATCGGGTGCTTCTGGCCGACGGGCTGGTCGCGCTAGTGGTCGAGCAGGTCGAGCCCGACGCCGTGGGCTGCCGCGTGATTCAGGCGGGTCTGCTGCGGAGCCGCCAGGGAGTGAATCTGCCGGGCGTCAAACTGAGCGTGCCGACCCTCGCCGAGCACGACCGCGAAAACGCCGCCTGGGCCGCCCGCGCCGGCGCCGATTTCATAGGCCTCAGCTTCGTTCGCTCGGCCGACGACGTGCGGCAATTGAAAGCGCTGATCGAAGACGCGAACTCGGAAGCGCAAGTCGTCGCCAAGATCGAAAAGCCCGAGGCCGTCGACTGCCTTGAAGCCATCGTCGAGGCGGCCGCCGCCGTGATGGTCGCCCGCGGCGATTTGGGAGTCGAAATCGACATCGCCCAGGTACCCATCGTGCAAAAGCGGATCATCCGCGTCGCGCACCGATTCCACAAGCCCGTGATCGTCGCCACGCAGATGCTCGATAGCATGCAGCATTCGCGGCTTCCGACTCGGGCCGAGGCGACCGACGTGGCCAACGCCATTCTCGACGGCGCCGACGCATGCATGCTCTCGGGCGAAACGGCCATTGGCGAGTATCCCCGCGAGGCGGTCGAGATGATGCACCGCATTGCCCTGGCCACCGAGCCCCTGGTCCGGCGCCGGCGCGAGTCGGAGACTATCGAGCTGGACCCGGCCGACAAAGCCCCAATCACCGAAGCGACCGCGCAGGCCGCGGGCCGGCTGGCCGAGGCGATCGACGCCCGCATGGTGCTTGTGGCCACGGCCAGCGGGCGCACCGCGCTGCGGTTGTCGAAAGACCGGCTGTTCATGCCCACCGTGGGCGTGAGCGATTCGGACGCGGTGCTGCGGCGGATGTGTCTCTACTGGGGCGTCATCCCGCTGGCCGGCGCGCCGGTCGGCAATCCCATCGAGGTGATGAAATACGTCGTCCACCTGGGCCGCGAGGCGGGCTATCTGACCTCCGGCGACCGCGCCGTCCTGCTAACCGGCACCGGCCTCAAAACGGCCGAACACAACATGGTGGTCGTCCATGAAGTAGAGTAGGCCGTAGGCCGTAGTCCGTAGTCCGTAGCTCGTAGTCCGTAGCTCGTAGTCCGTAGCTCGTAGTCCGTAGCTCGTAGTCCGTTGTTCGAGGACATGGTCCAATGATACAACCACGAACTACGGACTACGGACTACGAACAACGATCTACGGATCCCACTCGACCTCGGGGTGGAGCAGGCGGGCGAGGTGCTCGACGAGAAGGATGAATCGCGGGCCGGGAACCGTGGCGTAGTCGGCCGTGACAATGTAAATCCGATCGGCCGTCACGGCATCGATTTGCTCGATCTCGCGCCAGCCGTCGCGGACGGCGCCGGCGCCGCCCCGGGGAAGTCTATCGGTCGAAACCAGATCGACAATTACCTCAGGATTCACCTTCAAAATGGCCTCGCGCGAGACGACCGGAAAGGCCTCGTCCACGTCCCCGAAAACGTTCTTGCCGCCGGCCCAATCAAGGATCGGATTGAAGTACCGGCTGCTGCCTGCTACGTAAACGTCCTCGATTTGCGTTCCACCCGCGCTGTGGTCGACCGCCAGCAGCACGCGCGGCCGGGCCAGGCCCGAGGTCTTTTGCGTCACGCGCCGCAATCGCTCGCGCATCCGGCCGGCCAGCGCCGCGGCGTCCTCCTCGACGCCGCATGCCCGGCCAACAGCCGAAATCGAGTCAAAAATCCCGTCGGGCCCGCGATGATCAAGTTCCAGGCAGGCCAGTCCCAGCTTATCGAATCCCTCGACCGTACCCGCCTCGGGCGTGGGCAGGATAACCAGGTCGGGCCGCAACATCACGATGGCCTCCAAGTTGGGATCGAACAGCCCGCCGACGCGAGGCAATCCTCGGGCGTCGGGCGGATAATCGCAAAATCGCGACACGCCGACGACCCGATCGCCGAGGCCCAATTGAAAAAGAATCTCCGTCACGCTGGGAGCCATTGAGACGATCCTGCGGCACTCGGCCGGAGCAGCCGCCCGCCCGGCCGCGGTACGCGCGATGCGTTCCCGAAGCCATGCGCTGCCGACAAAGATGGCCGCGATGACCGCACCCAGCAACACCGCGCCGGCCGAGACGCGGCGCGATCGCGCCGGTGCGCGATCGCGCGAAGAACGTTTTACCGAATGGCCGCCGGTGTCCATGGCCGTTTACCCCGCAAGGAGATGAGACAGGAGAACCTTGCCGCCGATCAATATCAAAATCACTCCGCCGACGATTTCCGACCAATGGCTCCATCGCGCGCCTAGCCGCGATCCGAAGGTAATGCCAACCGCGCTGAATGCCGCGGCGACCATGCCGATAACCACGGCCGAAAACCAAATCGAGCCGTCGTCCAATAGCGCCATGCTCAACCCGACGGCCAGCGCGTCGATGCTCGTGGCGATCGAAAGCGTCACGAGCATCCAACCCCGCGTGGGATCGCTTCGGCCGTTGATTTCGGCGTTTTGCCCCGCTTCGTAGAGCATCTTGCCGCCGATCAACGCCAACAGGCCAAAGACAATCCAATGGTCGTAGTCGACCAGCGCGCCGGCCAACCGACGGCCGGCCGCCCAACCGAGCACCGGCATGAGGAACTGGAACAGCCCGAAGTGGAAAGCAATGCGAAACGTGTGGCGGGGCGTTACCCGCGCGACGGTCATTCCGGCGACAATGGCCACGGCCAGGGCGTCCATCGCCAGCCCGACGGCCATGCCCAACAAATTGAGCCAGTTCAAAGTGTTTCCTGATAAAAAAATGCCGGCCAATCCGGCAAAATCCCCCATGACAAATGCCCCTTTCGGTGTATACTGCTTGGAATGAAGTTTAGCCGCCGGGGCAGGCCCAGGTCAATGGTCCTTTCGACCAAGAGGAGTTCTTCGCCAAACCAAAACCAGGAGCCGTGGCATGGACGATTCTCACGACGCTTTGCAGAACGCGCCTTCGTTGTCGGGCATCGGTCAGCAAGCCCAGGAAGGGGCCTATCTCATGAGGCTCTTTCAAACGGCCGAGCGCATCAACGCCTCGGACATCCATTTGATGCTCGGCGAAACGCCTTATTTTCGCGTACCCGGCGGGCTCGCCTCGCGCAAGGGCGAAGGGCTCAAAGAAAACCACGTCGAAATGATCGTTAACTTCACGCTCAACGACGCCCTGCGAAAGGCTTATCTTCAACGCGGCTACGTCGACTATGCCCACGAAACCATCGTGCCGATGGGCGAGGGCGAAGGCCGCCGCGTTCGTTATCGCATCCAACTCTACAAAACCCGCGGCTCGATGGCCGCCGCCATGCGCCGCATCAAACTGCAAATCTCGACCTTCGAGGAACTCTCTCTGCCGCCCGTCTACGAGGCGGCCATCCGCCGCCGGCCCAAGGGAATCATCGTCGTCGGCGGTGAAACCGGCAGCGGCAAATCGACCACCCTGGCAGCCATGGTCGATTACATCAACCAACGCGAAATGAAACACGTCGTCACGATCGAGGACCCGATCGAATACGTCATCCAGAACCAGCAAAGCCGGGTCAATCAGCGGGAAATGGGCCAAGACTTCCCCACCTACGCCGAGGCGCTTCGGGCCGTCGTTCGCCAGGATCCCGACGTCATCGTCATCGGCGAAATGCGCGACGCCGAAACGGTCCGCACGTCCATCACCGCGGCCGAAACCGGCCACCTGGTGCTCACCTCGCTCCACACGGCCGAGGCCATCCAGACGTTCTACCGCATCCTGAACTTCTTCGGCGAAGCCGAAAAGGAAGCCGTCCGGAAAAACCTGAGCACAACGCTCATCGCCATTATGAACCAGATGCTGTTGCCCTCGATCAAACGCGGCGTGGCCCGGGTCCCCGCCACCGAAGTTCTGCTGAACACGCCGGCTGTGAAAATGTACATCGAACGAGGCGAGGAAAGCCGCCTCGAAACCATCATCGAAAGCGGCGAGGACGGCATGCGCAGCTTCAACTTCTCACTCCAAGAACTGCACAAAAACGAGTTCATCGACCGGGCAACGGCCATGCGGGCATCCCTCCACCCGGACAAACTCCGAACCATGCTCGCGTTCGACGGCGAAATCAAGCCGATGGATTGATCCCGACGCTCCTGAACCTCCCATTGCGCCCATTCGGCGTACCTTCTCTACTTTCGCCACGCCAAAGAGTCGCCCGGATACGCAATCTTGGCTCAAGCCGCAAGGTCGGGACGACGAAGTAGAAGAGAGGATGAATCCTGCGCGCATCCCATGCGCTGGGGGTCCCTCCACACCGTTGAAAATTTCAAGTCCTTAGCTTCAAGCACATTACCTGCCAAGAAGGCCGAGTTTTTCATGTCCACGGATGCTCCCCTCACTAGCCGCGGCCGTTCCATGCCGCGCCGCAGCCTGCTGGACGGGATGGTCGATCAGGTGGCCGACGCCGGCGCGTTGATACTCGACGTACTGACCGAGGTGGGTAATTTTTCGATCTTCGCGGCCCAAATGTTCAGTTGGCTGACAACGCGGCTGCCGCGGCGGGGAACGCTGCTGCCAAGCCTCTATCAGATCGGGGTCCTAAGCTTGCCCGTGGTGGCCTTGACCGGAACATTCATCGGCATGGTGCTGGCCGTTCAAAGCTTCGCCCAATTTCGCATGCTCAACATGGAAACGCGGATGGGCGCGGTGATCAACATGTCGCTGGTTCGCGAGCTGGGGCCCGTGCTGGCGGCCACGATGCTGGCCGGTCGGGTCGGCAGCGCCATGGCTGCCGAGCTGGGCACGATGCGCGTCACCGAGCAGATCGACGCCCTGTCGGCCATGGGCGCCAATCCGATCCACTATCTGGTCGTCCCCCGATTTCTGGCCTGCTTGCTGTTGATTCCCGCCCTGACGATCGTAGCCGATTTCATGGGCGTCGTGGGGGCCGGCGTTTACAGCATCCATTTCCTCGGGGTCGACAGCCACCACTATTGGGAAAACTCGCGGCGGTTTGTCGGCAATTTCGACTTGTTTGTCGGGGTGTTCAAGAGCCTTTTCTTTGGCGCGGCGATCGCGCTGATCGGTTGCCACCGCGGGTTTCATTGCGATCCGGGCGCCGAGGGCGTCGGCCGCGCGGCCACCAAGGCTTTCGTTCTGTCGTTCGTGGCCATTTTGCTGCTCGACTTGCTCCTGGGCATCGTGCTCGACGCGATCTATTACGGAATCTGGCCGAATCGCCCCTCAGCCTTGTTTTAGACCATGGTGGACGCTCCCTATAAGTCCGGTTTGCCCAAAACGCCGATCCTGCGGATCGAGGGGCTCGGGGTGCGCTTCGGGACGAGCCAGGTGCTGCGCGACATCAATCTCACCGTCGATCGCGGCGAGACCGTCGCGGTGATCGGCGAAAGCGGTTGCGGCAAGACCGTCTTGCTCAAGACCATTATTGCCCTTCTACGTCCGACCGAGGGAACCGTTTATTTCGACGGGCGCGACCTCTTTTCGCTCAACGAAAAACAGCTCACGGCCGAACGGATCCGCTACGGATTCTTGTTCCAGTTGGCCGCTCTGTTCGACAGCATGAGCGTCGCCGAGAACATCGCTTTTCCGCTCCGCCAGCACACGCGGCGCGGCGAGCGCGAAATCCAGGAAATCGTGCTCGAACGGCTGACCGAAGTCGGCCTGGCGCGCCAGGTCCTCTCGCGCAAGCCGGCCGAACTGTCCGGAGGCATGCGCAAACGCGTCGGCCTGGCCCGAGCCTTGGTGCTCGACCCGGAAATCCTGCTCTACGACGAGCCGACGACGGGCCTCGACCCGATCATGAGCGACGTCATCAACGAACTGATGGTGAGCACGCGCCGCCGCCACCCGGTGACCAGCATCCTCGTCACGCACGACATGCGCACGGCCCGAAAGGTGGCCGACCGGATCGTCATGCTGTTTCCAAGCGGGCGCCTGGAACCCGGCGAGCCGCAGATCATCTTCGATGGACCGACGCGGGTAATCGACTCGACCGCCGACCGCCGCGTTCAACAATTCATCCTCGGTGAGGCCGGCGACCGGCTTGTCGAAATGAGACAAAACAACGGGGGATCCAACCGATGAACGAACGCGCCCTGCAATTCTGGGTCGGCGTCATGGTCTTAGCCACCGGGCTGATCGCCGCCATACTCATCCTGCTTCTGGGCAACATGCCGACCATTTTCCAGAAGACCTACACCCTTCACCTCGCGTTCACCGACGCCCCCAACGTTACCGAAAACACGCCGGTCCGCCGAAGCGGCGTGATGATCGGCCGCATCAAAAAGGTCGATTTACTTCCCTCGGGCATGGTCGACGTGACGGCCGGCATCCACCAAGGCCAATGCGTTCCCGAAAACATCCGTTGTCGAATCCTCACCGGCAGCCTATTGGGCGACGCCGAAATCGAATTCTATCTTCCGCCGGGCGAGCCGCCGTCAAAGACGTTCCTGGCCGACGGCGAGACGATCAAACATTGTGAAACGCCGGTCAATCCGCTCGCCGCCGTGGGAAACCTCGAGGAAGGCATGTCCAAGGCAATCAACTCGGTCTCCATGGCCAGCGAAAGCCTCGACCGGACGCTCGGCAAAATCGACAAGATGCTCGACACGAACCAGCAACACATCGACAGCATCATCGCGCGCACCGACGAAACGCTCAAACTCGTGCAGAATACGGCCGATTTCACCCACGATTTGATGAGCGACCCAAAGTTTCGTGAGAATCTCAAGGGAGAATTCGCGCAACTTCCCGAAACGCTTCGAAGCGCCCGCGATGCCGTCGGTCAGATGAGCACGACCATGAAAAACATGGACCACACGATGAGCCTGATCGACAAAAACTTGACCAACGTCAATCGGCTCACCCAACCGCTGGGTGAAAGCGGGGAGCGGATCGCCGCCAATATCGACGACAGCGTCCGCCGGCTCAACCAACTCATGGTCGAGCTGGAAACCTTCGGCCGCCGGATCAACAATCCCGAGGGCACGCTCGGACGCCTCACCCAAGACGACGAAATCTACGAACGGCTGAATCGAACAATCCGCAACGTCGAGGAAATCAGCTACCGCCTCAAACCGATTGTCAACGATGCCCGAATTATCTCCGACAAGCTGGCCCGGCACCCGGGCTCGATCCTTCGCGACGCGGTCCGCCCCGGCGCCGGCACCAAAGGGCTCCCGCCGGCCGACTGGGATCCCTCCCGATGCGCAACCCAACCATCGACCTGGACGCGATAAAAACCGAACCGCGCCCGTAAGGGAGCGGTCTGCGCGAACTGATCCAAGAAGCACTGTTGGTGGCACGCCCTGCCTCTTGGAGGGCCACGCTCCGTCGTGGCCGCGAACATCCGGAAAAACGGACGTGACAGAGTTTCCGTAGGTCAGGCTGTGCCTGACACGCTTGTTGTCAGGCACAGCCTGACCTACGGTTGGTGCCACGCAGTGCCTTTGCAGGATCGCGACCCGGCCTGCTCATGGACCAGCAGGCCCCGGCGGCGGCGTCCAGGCTCCCGGGGGAACGGAAGATGGCGATGCCCCCAATCCCGGCGCCCCTTGTGGTTGGGCCGGTACGATAGGCTGCGCGTTCAGTGGAAACGGCTGCATCGGCTGCGTGCCCGAATAGGGCTGACCCTGCGGCGCTGGTACCGATTCGGGGGATGTCAAGCCGGGCGAAATCGACTCCGGAGGAAAGGCGTCTCTCGGCGCGGTCGGCGACATCCCCGGCGGAGCCATTGCCAGGGGAATGCGTCCCCGGGCCCTTAACTCCTCGGCCCGGCCGCGCAACTGGGAATCGGGCACGACCATCTGGGGCCGCAACTGATAGCAGAGTGTCCGCCGGTCGCGAAGCTCGCCCGGCAGAAAATTCTCGGACAAGAAATCCAACGGTGGAATCTGATACCAAGGCGCCCCGATCGGCTGCATCACGGTCAGCGTTTCGTAGCCTTCCTTCACAAGCCTAATCTTGCGCGTGCCGTAATAGGTAAAATTCGTCGAGACGGGCGTCGTCCCGATTTCATAATCGTCGACGTAGACCAAGGCTCCCGGCGGGTTGCTCCGAATCGTCATCCGCCGCCGCACGCACCCGGTAAGACTCAGGGCGATAATCATAAGAAGTGGTACATAATACCACTGAATGGGTATTCGCAAGAGTTTCGGCGTGAGCTTGATTCGAGACACGCGACTTGCCCGATGAAAAATGACGACGAAGTAATAGGGTGGCCGCGACAGAGCAGGGGGCCGGAGTATAGCGGCCCCGCCCCAAGTCGGCCAGAGCGAATCCCCGTGAAAACCAGCCGTAATCCGGGACTTTCAGCGACGGCCAGGTGCCTAAAAAAGGCCGCCGTGCTACAATTATCACAGAGAAACTGCCTATTTTACCAAGAATCCGTCGCTCGTAGTCATCTCCCCAAGGGATGCTGATGAACTCCAACGCCAACCGCTGGCAGCATTGTCTCGAATATGCCGCTTTGAGCGACGTGGGCCTGCGGCGCACCAACAATCAGGACTCGATGACGGTCGTCCTCGCCGGCAGCCAGGCGGCCTGGCGCAAGCGGGGCCATCTGTTCATGGTGGCCGACGGAATGGGCGCCCACGCGGCCGGCGAATTGGCCAGCCGCATGGCCGTCGACGCCGTGCCGCTGGTCTATCAGAAACTGGCCGATCTCGACCCTGCCAACGCGCTTCGAGAAGCGCTGGTCACCGCGAACCGGCAGATCTTCGAACGAGGCGAGGCCAGCGGCGATTTCCGCGGCATGGGCACCACGGCCAGCACGCTCGTTTTGCTGCCCGAGGGCGCCCTGGTTGCCCACTGCGGCGACAGCCGCGTCTATCGGCTCCGAGGACACAAGTTCGAGCAGCTCACGTTCGACCACAGCCTGGTCTGGGAAATGAGCGCGGCCCGAAAGATTCCCGAAAGCGAAATCCCCGACTACGTTCCCAAGAATATCATCACTCGATCGCTCGGTCCCGAACAACACGCCGACGTCGACGTGGAAGGTCCATTTCCCATCGAGACGGGCGACACGTTTCTCTTGTGCAGCGACGGATTGTCGAACCCGGTGCGCGACGACGAAATGGGAACCATTATCGGATGCCTGGCGCCCGACGAAGCCGCGCGTACCTTGATCGATCTGGCCAATCTCCGCGGCGGACCCGACAACATCACGGTCGTCGTGGTTCGCGTCACGGGTCCCCAAACAACCGCCAACGGCGACAAGTCGGACGAACCGGCAAAGGAACCCATCAACCGGCGCCCGGTTCATCCGCTGCTTTGGACCCTCTCGGGCGCGTTGGGCCTGGGCACGCTCGGCGCGCTGGCGTTGGGCCACTACGCCTTGACCCTGCTGGGATTGGTCACGACGCTGATTCTGGCCGTCTTAATCCTGGTCGAACGCTATCGTGAAAGCGTGCCGTCGAGCGATTGGGCCTCTAGCCCTTGGGGTAAGGGCCCTTATCGTGCGTATGATTGCGTGCCCAATGGCGAATTCGTCGACCGGCTGGCTCGGGTCGTCGGCCAGCTCCGCGACGCGGCGAGCAACGAAGACTGGAAAATCGACTGGCACCACTTCAACGAAATCCAAAACAACGCCGACGCGGCCACCTTCTCCGCCCAATACCCGGCCGCCGTGCGACTCTTTTGCCAGGCGTTGAGCTTCATGATGGGAGAACTCCGCTCGCAGCAGTCCGCCGAAAAGAGTTAGTGGGCGCCCAAGAATAACATTTGAGTTTCCGTAGGTCAGGCTGTGCCTGACAACAAACAAGTCAGGCACAGCCTGACCTACGGAAACGCCGCGCAGGCGCGACGGCTAACAAGGGTTATCTCCTTTCGACTGCAAGGTTGTGAAAATCCGCAATTGGAGCCGGATTATGCGAAAACCTTGCCGGCGGCGCGCATCTTTCCATTGGAGAGACCCATTGGAGAGACCGCGGGTAGACAATCGAGGCAGGACCCACGACTTCTCGTGTTCCATGGAGGGGGCATGCTTCCCTAGATTAACATCCTTGAGATTCGACCATTTTTTCGACAAGATTGTCCCTTTGCTTGGGAACTCTTCATAGAACATCCGTGTCGGAGAAGTAGCCACCCTTGCTAACCCACCGTGACACTCCCTGAGTGTCCGCTTCTCTCAGGCCGTCGAATCGTTCCACCACCAACGATCGGCGGCCTTTCTTTTTGCGCCGTTGACGACCCTGACGGTTGTTTGGCTTGTGCCGGTTGGGCAAGGCGGCAAAGGAAAGCCAACTTTTTGACGCCCAGCGGCCGATGGCAGAGAAGTGGGGCACCCCCTGGGAGCGGAATCATGAGCACGGTAAACACCACCGGCACGACTCGGCTTGAACGGGAACACGTTCGAATGGCGCGGCAGCTTCGCCGTGTTCATGAGGATCTGGACCATTTCATCCGCGCGCTGTCGCACGACATGAATGCCAATTTCATGCTGCTGGAAAGCTCCTTCGGCCGCCTGAAGGGGGAACTGGCCGGCGCCTCCACGCCCACCGTCGCCGAAATCGTCTCCCACGTCGACGCTTGCCTCGGCCAGTCGAGGAAATTCTTGAACGACCTGATCCATCTGGCCAAGACGGGCAATGTCGAAATGGAACCTAGCCGGGTCGAGTTGGCCGCCGTCGTCGACGAAGTGCTCTACGAGCAAGACGAGCTGATCCGCGCCCGGGCGATCCGCGTCGACGTCCAACGCCCGCTGCCGGCCGTTTGGTACAATCGCCAGCGGCTGAAACAGATTGTTACCAACTTGGTTCGCAATGCCATTAAGCACGGTTGCGACCAGCGCGATCCGCGAATCGAGATCCAAGCCCCCAGGGATAACAACACGGGCGACAGCGACGACGTTTATCCCACGGTGCGGCTCCGCGTGCGCGACAACGGGCCGGGCATCGACCGACGTTTCGCCGACCAGATATTCCTGCCGGGTGTGCGTCTGCCGGGCGCCAAGGACGAGGGGTCGGGCATGGGATTGGCCATTGTCAAGAAAATTGCCGAACACTACGGAGGCACGGCTCGACTCGACCACGGCGAGGGCGAAGGAACCACGATCGAAGTGATTTTGCCCGGCGGATTCGCCGTCTCTTCGGCTCGGCCTTGGATTGAACATCGAGCCCAAAATCGTCCCCACGCCCCATCAACGCCGGCCGCGTCGCGCCACCGCCCTCACGTCCGCTCCGAGGCCCCCCACGGGCCCCATTAGCGTTATGACGACGGCTCTCCAGCCCGAACCCTGGGCTAGGCTGGCTGCGTGGAATCCGTAGAATAACCTGGGGCGTTTGGCCGCATCAAGATAACTCAATCCCCGGCGAATAACACGGACGGGGATACACTTCGACGGAGCAAAACGACAATGATGTATTTCAACCTGGAATACCTTTTGTGGATTTCACCGGCTTTGCTTCTGGGACTTTGGGCCCAGTTTCGGATCCGTTCGACCTATGCGGCGGCCCAGCGAATGCCCGCCCCGTTGAGCGGGGCGGCCGCCGCGCGCCACATTCTCGACTCGGCCGGATTGCAAAACGTCGACATCGAGCAGATTCCCGGCCACTTGAGCGACCACTATGACCCGCGGCACAAGGTGCTTCGCCTCAGTCCCGAGGTCTACCAAAGCCGTTCGCTGGCCGCCGTGGGAATCGCCGCGCACGAGTCGGGCCACGCGCTGCAGGACGCCAAGGCCTATGCCCCGTTGGCCATTCGCAACGCGGCCGTTCCGATGGCCGGTTTCGGCAGTGGGGCCGGCATGTTGATGCTGGTGCTCGGGTTCATTTTCCACTTTGGCCCGCTGCTCTTCTTGGGCATTGTCGTCTTCAGCGGCTTCGTCATCTTCCAAATAATCAACTTGCCCGTCGAGTTCAACGCCAGCCATCGGGCCAAGGCCCAGTTGGTCAGCTTGGGCATCGTGCCGGCGCAGGAAATGGTCTATGTCAACAAGGTGCTCAACGCGGCCGCGCTGACCTATGTGGCCGCCACGCTCCAGGCCATCCTGACGCTGCTCTACTACATCATGATTTTCAGCGGCGGCAACCGCCGGTGACCCGGCGCAGGGGGCTATTTGACCTCGTCGATTTTGACCGGCCGGCCCTGCTGGGCCGAGATCAGGGCGGCTTCCAGCACGCGCTGCGTCTGATAGGCGTCCTCGAAGTCGGGAATCGGCACGACCGGCTCCTGGCCGGCCAACACGCGGCATATGTCGTACGCCTCGTTCACGAAACCGTGCTCGTAGCCGATCAGATGGGCGTCGGGCCACCAATGGGCCACGTAGGGATGGTCGGCGCCGTGGGTGCACATGAGGTTCGTCCAGCCCTGCACGGCCCGGGGCAGCGTCGCGTCGTAGAATTCCAGTTCGTTCATCCGCTCGAAGTTGAACCGGAGCGAACCTTTCGTGCCGTTAAGCTCGAACCGGTTGCCGTTCTGGTTTCCGGTCGCCTGCCGGGCCGCCTCGTAGCTGGCCACAGCGCCGCCGGCGAATCGGGCCAGAAATAGGACCGTGTCGTCGACCGTCACGTCGCCCTGCTCGTCGGTGCTTTGCAGACCCTCGGTAATGCCGCCGGCCACGACGCCGGTCATCCGCTTGCGCCGCTTGATAAACGTCTCGGCGATCGCTCCGGCCACTTCGGTGATTTCGTCGCCGGTCACAAACCGCGTCATGTCGACCAGGTGGGCGTTCAAGTCGCCATGGGCGCCCGAACCGGCCCACTCCTTCTCGAATCGCCACGCCAAGGGAACCGATTCGTCGGCCCAGTCTTGCAAATAGACCGCGCGAACGTGGCGAATCGCGCCCAGGCGGCCTTCCTTGACCAGCCGGTGCGCCAAAGCCACGGCCGGGCAGCGCCGGTAGTTGAACCAGACAAACGTCTTGACCCCGGCCGATCGGGCCGCCTGGGCCATGGCCCGGGCATCGTCCAACGCGCCAGCCAACGGTTTCTCGCACGAGCATGGCTTGCCGGCCGCGATCGCTTCCAACGCGGGACGCATGTGCATGAAGTTGGGCGTCGCGATGTCGACCAGGTCGATTTCCGGCGAGGTGACCACGGCCTGCCAATCGGTCGACGCGTTGCGCCAGCCCCAGTTGTCGGCGAACGCCCGAGGATTCTCCGCCTCCTGGCCAAACAGGGTGTGCATCACGGGCCGGACCGGCACGTCGAAGAACTTGCCCACCTGCGACCAGGCGTTTGAATGGGTACGGCCCATGAACCCTTGGCCAATCAACGCGACGTTGAGTCTCTGCACTTTCTGCCTCCTTCTTCAAAAAGAAAATCTGGGAGCCATACGATCCGATTGATCACGCCACCTGCAAGAAACAGTCGTTTTATAGACCGGCATGGCTAACTTCGCAAGTACCGGCCGCCGTAGGTTTGGATAAATTGAGTTAACTAGACAAAATCTATAGCCGACTAGCGTCCTTCGGACCAATTCGCTAGAGTATTGAGGGCTTGGCGATACTTCAGCCGCCTGAAGTTCTTGGCGAGCAGGCGATCGACGTCCGCGCGGCGCTCGAACGTCGGGCCCCGATAAACATTGAGCAGGCTGCTTCATCAAATGGAGACCCTTGGATGTCGAGATCCTGGAAGCACCACCCGATGGTTTGGGGAGGCGTGGGCGTGTTGTTCGGCGTTCTTCTAGCCGGACTGTGCCCCCACGCGCCTTTGCACGCCTCGGCGACGGACCGATACGACACGTTCGCCATTGCGACGGGCATGGTGGACGATGGGATCGAAGCCCTTTACTTCCTCGATTTTCTGACCGGCGACCTCAAGGCGGCCGTTTTGTCGAAGCAGATTCCTCCCCGGTTCAACGCCTTCTATCAGCGCAACATTCTCAACGATCTGGGCATCGACCCGACGAGGAATCCTCGATACCTGATGGTGACCGGTCTAAACGATTTGCGCCGCGGCGGATCGCGGCTCCGGCCGAGCGTCGGGGTATGCTACGTGGCCGAAATCACCAGCGGCCGGGTAGCCGCTTATGCCGTTCGCTGGGACGCCACCCGCCACGCTGCCGGACAAACCACGACCGACGAAATCATCTTGCTGGACGTGCAGCAGTTTCGCACCGCGCCGGTTCGCCCCTGATCGCGCCGGCCGGGCGGTGGTTTCCAGAGCCAGACCTGGGGAGCCTCTCCGTGCAAATCACCCTGAACGGCCAGCCCCGCGACGTCGCCCCCGGCACATCGATCGCCGCGCTGCTCGAAGAACTACAACTGGCCGGGCGGCCGGTCGCCGTCGAGGTGAATCTCGAATTGATCCCGCGCGGCCAACATGCGGCCCACCTGCTGGCCGAGGGCGACCGTCTGGAAATCGTCACGCTGGTCGGTGGCGGATAACCGCCGCGGTGGGTGATTTTTAACGGTTGCATTCCATCCGCCCTCGCCGTCAATTGACGAGCGATGGAGCGTCTGTTACCCTCAAATGCTCCCGCGTGGAAGCACCGAACCACCAAACCCCGAACGACGCAAGAGAGACCCAGGCTATGGCGCACCAAGTAACTTTGATCACCGGCGATGGAGTGGGACCCGAACTGGCCGAAGCCGCGAGGCGATGCGTCGACGCGACCGGGGTGAAGATCGACTGGGACGTTCAGGAAGCGGGCTTGGACGTCATGCAGCGGACCGGCACCCCCTTGCCCGAGGGCGTTATGGAAAGCATTCGGCGGACGCGGTGCGCCTTGAAGGCGCCCATCACAACGCCGGTCGGCACGGGCTTTCGCAGCATCAACGTTCACCTGCGTCAGGAACTCGGCCTGTTCGCGTGCGTGCGGCCGTGCAAATATTACCCGGGCGTGCGGACCTTCTTCAGCGGAGTGCCGGTCGACATCTTGATTGTGCGTGAAAACACCGAGGACCTGTACGCGGGCATCGAGTTCGAGCAGGGTCAGCCGGCCACCGGCGAACTGATCGACTACATCAATCGGGTTTCGACCGACAAAAAAATCCGCACGGGCCGCGACGAGACGGGCGTGTCGATCAAGCCGATCAGCGTCTCGGGCAGCGAGCGAATCGTCCGCTACGCCTTCGAGTATGCCCGAGCGAACGGCCGCAAAAAAGTCTCGGCCGTGCACAAGGCCAACATCATGAAATACTCCGACGGATTGTACTTGGCCACGGCCCGCCGGGTCGCCGAGGAGTTTCCCGACGTCGAGTTCGAGGACCGGATCGTCGACAACATGTGCATGCAGTTGGCCCAAAAGCCCGAGTTGTACGACGTCCTCGTCCTGCCGAATCTCTACGGCGACATCGTCAGCGATTTGGCCGCCGGGCTGGT
>JAFGAY010000087.1 GCA_016933425.1 Pirellulales bacterium | reverse complement strand
CAATTGCGATGGACGCTCGGCCGGCTCGAACCGCGACAAACGGCCTCGATGGACGTCGATCTGCGGGCGCTGCGTTCGGGAACGCTTAGTAGCTGTGCCGAGGCGGTCGCCTCGGGCGGCATCCGCGCGAGGGACTGCGTGACGACGGTCGTCGGTACGGCCGACCTCGCGGTGCGCATCCAGGGACCCACCTCGGCCGCCGTCGGCGATCAGGTTTCCTATGAAATCATCGTCGAAAACCACGGCGAGGCGGCGGCCACGGGCCTGCTGATCAAGGACCGGTTCGACGAGGGACTCGAGTATCCCGGCGCGCGAAGCCCCCTCGAAAAAGAACTCGACAACCTCCCGCCCGGCCAGTCGATGGGAATCGGCATCACGTTCCGCACGACACGCGCCGGCAACTTGTGCCACACGGTCGAGGTGACCGGCGACGGCGGTGCTCGGGCCAGCGCCCAGGCCTGCGTCAACGTGACCGAGGCCGCGCGGCCCGCCGCTCCCTCGACCGGCGCGACCAGCCAAGGCGGCCGCGCCGCGGTGACCGTCGAAAAAGTCGGGCCCGCCACCGCCGAAGTCGGCCAGCCAGCCCTGTTCACGATTCTCGTTCGCAACACGGGCGATGTGACGCTCACCAACGTGCGGATTGTCGACTCGCCCGATGCCGCGCTCGTGGGAGGCCGGGCGACCGAGGGCGGCCAGATGGGCGACGACGGCTCAGTCACCTGGACCTATCCGTCGCTGCCGATCGGCGCCGTGGCTCGACTCCAAATCGAGTGCCGCTGCGACCGCGCCGTAGCCGAGGCGGTTAACCGCGTCAGCGTCACCTCCGACCAAGGCGCCCAAGACAAGGCCGAAGCGAGGGTCGCCGTGCAAACCGCGCGGCCTTCGCCGCTGCTGCCCCCGTCCGATGGCTCGACGGCGCCGGGACTATCACTGTCGGTCGTCGACCTGACCGACAGCGTGGGCGTCGGCCGAACCCTCACCTATGAGATAGTCGTCAAGAACGTATCGCCGTCGCCCGACGAGGACGTAACGCTCGAGGTCGAGGTGCCGCCGGGAATGTCGACCATCGACGCCCAAATCGTCGGACTCGGAGGAGTGCGGCACAAAGTCTACGGCCAGACGATCGTCTTCGATCCGGTCGAAACCATCCGCGCCGGCGACCAGATCCGATACACGGTCAAAACCCAAGCAAACACGCCCGGCAAAATGACCCTCCACGCGCGGGTTCGCAGCCGCCGCCTCCCCACGGGCCTAACCGGCAAGCAAGACACGGACATCCTAGCCGGACCATAAACCCAACCCCCCCTTCCCCCTTCACTCTTCACTCTTCACCCTTCACTCTTTTTTTCCCCCATGCTTCGCTTCGCAGTTCTCGAACACGACGGCCCACGCGGATTGCACTGGGATTTTTTTCTGGAAACCGGACCGGCACTGACCACGTGGGCGCTGGCCCAACCGCCCGACGCACCGGGAGCAATCGACGCGGAGAGCCTGGCCGACCATCGGATCGAATACCTCGACTACGAAGGCCCCGTGTCCGGCGGCCGGGGAACCGTGCGCCGCTGGGACGCCGGCGCCTATCAACTCGTCCGCCAGTCGAACCGCGAACTGGTCGTCGCGCTCGACGGCCGGCGCCTCCACGGAATGGCAACACTCACCCGACCGGACAACAACACGCGACGATGGACCTTCGAGATGGTGGATCGGGAGCAAGAAACGGGATTGGACAAACGGTAGACATAAACCCACGGTTCTCGGAAAAACCCCCCGCTATCGATAAATCCCGAGCATCCACGTATTGGGCCATCCATCCTATTGACTTTTGCACGGCCAATGAACCGAGGCCGACTAACGGGAGGCCGGTAAATGTGCCGGATACGTTGACGGGACGGGTCATTATCCAAGCAAAGATCAATAAAACCCAAAGAACGGAATTCCCCGAGGCCCCATCACCCCAATACACCCCCCATGGCCCCGACTCAAGTTCTCGGTTAAAATAAAACCCTCTATTACAGACCACAGTCGCGGGGCGTGGCGCAGTCTGGCTAGCGCGCCTGCTTTGGGAGCAGGAAGTCGGAGGTTCAAATCCTCTCGCCCCGACACTACAATAGGGGGATAAGCCCAGGAATTGGACTTATCCCTCTATTTTTTCCCTCTATTTTTTTTCGTGCGTTAACTTTCGTCAACGACTTCGACCGGCACTTCTGCGATCGCGTCGGAGGAAGAGACCATGCGTCGCACGAGGTGGGCCGAGAGAATCATGGCGCCGGGCACGCCGACCGCCAGGCACGCGCCCGTGAAAATCATCCAGAAGTTCGATGAGAACTTGAGCATGCCGATGGCCGTCGTCATCAGAAAGATGAATGGCAGAAGCGGCCCGACCAAAGCGGCCGGCAGGACGACGAGCAAAAGCACGACTCGATGCCAAGGCGTGTTTATTCCCGCGCGCGACATGATCTCAGCCGATTTCCACCATATCACGCCGATTGATCCCCATGCATAGCAATCGAGCAAGTAGGGAACCCACTCTTGAATGCCGCTTTCGGTTCCCG
The DNA here is from genome assembly GCA_016933425.1 of Pirellulales bacterium. Taxonomy (GTDB): domain Bacteria; phylum Planctomycetota; class Planctomycetia; order Pirellulales; family Thermoguttaceae; genus UBA11386. The sequence continues at coordinate 6,435 of JAFGAY010000087.1, read as the reverse complement.
TCTTGATCGCGTGGATCAAGGCCGTGGGAGCCTGGACAAGAACGAACAGGCACAGAAAATCGACAATCGTGAATTGCGTTGGGTGGCGCCGATTCTTGGCGGCACGATCCAACGGCCGAGCAATCCATGAGGCAACGCCCCAGACCAGCACCGGGCCCAAGAAAGCGGTCGCCATGGTTAGGATGAATACGAGAATTTTCATTGGCGTTGCGTTCGTCGGGCACAGTAGGCCGGGTCGTGACCCGGCTCCGAGGGTGTAATCGCCGGGTCGCGATCCGGCCTACTGTTTTCAATCTCCAATCCCTAATCCCTTCTCCAGCAGCGCCGCTTCCTTACGGGCGCGGTTCGGTTTGGGGCGCGGTTTGGTAAAATCTTGGCGTCTCACACTTCCAGCACGCCGGTGGCTTCGTAGCGGCTGGCGACGTGGATGGGGCAGCCGTGATTGCCGATGATTCGGCGGTGCGCATCCAAAGCCAGGTCGGGGTCGTTGTTTTCCTCGGATAGATGAGCCAGGCACGCCCAGCGGAGCCGGCCGTTGGTCGCGGCCAGAAGCCGAGCGGCCTCGACGTTCGACAGGTGGCCGCCGGGCCCGCGGATCCGCTCCTGGAGCCACGGCGGATAAGAGCCGCGGCGGAGCATGGCCGGATCGTAATTGCTTTCCAGCAGCACGGCGTCGAGCGAACCGAGCACCTCGCAAAGCCCGCGAAAAACATGGCCAAGGTCGGTCAACACGCCGACGCGGCGGCGCCCGTCGTCGATGACGAATGCAACGCCGTCGACGCCGTCGTGGGGTGTGGGAATGGTTTCGATCGTCACGCCGTCGACGCGGAGCGTTTGCCCGGCGTCGAAATGGCAAACCTTGTCGATTTGCCCCAATTTGGTCCGCCGGCCCGCGGCGGCGAGCGTTTTTCGGGTGACGTGGACGGGAAGGCCGAATTTGCGATGGTAGATGCCCAGGCACCGGGCATGGTCGGCGTGGTCGTGGGAGATGAACAGTGCGTCGACGTCGTCGATCGACCGGCCAAACGCCGCGAGACGCTCTTGGGCCTGACGGCCGCTGATGCCCGCGTCGAAAAGCAACCGGCGTCCGCCGGCCTCGACGTAGACGCTGTTGCCCGTGCTGCCGGATTGAAGCGGAATAACCAACATGCCGGGCATTGTACTCCAAGGCGGCTGAAGGGAGCAATCCGGCTGGCGGGCCTTTCAGGAAATGGTTGTCGCGGTTGGTCGTTCACGGCCACGACAGAGCATGGCCCTCCATGCGGAGGGACGTGCTCGATGGAGGGATGCGCTTCGTCGCGTCCGCTGTGTGTTGGTGGAGGGACGCGCTCTGTCGCGTCCGCCGTATCCTGCATATGCTTCTGGCGGAAGATTCGCCAAAGGCTGAGCATGGGACTCCCCCGTCTTGCGGCTTCCCCAAGCGGCGTGTTAGGATAGTCCAGCGGCCGTCGCTGCGAGGGGTGCGATATCGGGCAACAGAAATCGTTGCCGCGGCCGCAGATTGGTGTTCTTGTCGCCGTGTGGGCACGGCGGTCAATGCGATTGGTAGTCTGGGCGATTATGCCGCGTCGAAACGCATACTTGATTCTGGTGGTGGCCGTCGTAGGAGTGACCTGCGCGATCCAGAGCGATCGCCACGGCCGGCTTCTCACCTACGCTATGCGCCAGATCGACCAGCGACACCTGGAGAACGTCGACCGCGACGACCTTTTCGAGGGCGCCATGGAAGGCATGACCCGGCGGCTCCAGGAAGAATATAATGACGATTACACGGCCTATATCTCGCCCGAGGAGGCCCGGTCGTTCAATGAGGAACTCGACCAGGAATTCGGCGGGTTGGGCATTCACGTGAGCGTGCCGGAGGAAACCGGACGATTGACCGTGTTGTGCCCGCTGGTCGATAGCCCGGCCTACGCGGCAGGCATTTTGCCGGGCGACGTAATTCTGGCGATCGACGGCCGCGCCACCGAGGGGATGACCGTTGAGGAGAGCGTCGAACTGATCCACGGCGAGGTCGGCACGCCGGTCACCCTGGAGATTCTTCACCCGAGCGAAAAGGATCCGGTCGACGTGACGATCGTTCGCGCCGTGATCAAGGTTCCCACCGTGCTGGGCGACCGCCGCAACGCCGACGGATCCTGGGAATACTTTCTCGAAGGGCAAGACCGGATCGGTTATCTTCGGATCAACACGATTTCCGAGAGCACGGCCGAGGAACTGCGCGAGGCGCTCGATTGGCTCGTCTCGCGCGGCATGAAGGGGTTGATTCTCGATTTGCGATTCAACTCGGGCGGTTATCTCGACGCGTCGGTCGACATTTGCAGCCTGTTTATCGACTCGGGCACGATCGTCTCGACCCGGGGACGCGACGGCTCGCTCCGCCAGCGTTTCGAGGCCAGACCGTGCAAAAAATTCGACGGGTTTCCCATCGCCGTGCTGGTCAACCGTTACAGCGCCAGCGCGGCCGAGATCATCGCCGCCTGCCTGCAAGACCACCACCGGGCGGTAATCATCGGACAACGCAGCTACGGCAAGGGAACCGTCCAGGAATTGCTCCCGTTGGACGCCGACAAGGGAATGAGGCGGGGATTGCTCAAGGTCACCGCGTCGAGCTATTGGCGCCCCAGCGAACGGAACATCAACCGCGGCAAGGACGCCAAGGATGCGGATGAGTGGGGCGTGCGGCCCGACGAAGGCCATGAGGTGATCGTCAAGGACGAGGATCTCAAGCGATTGCTGCTCAGTCGGCGACGGCGGGAACTCCCACCAACGGCCCAGGTGAATGGCGCCGACCGGCCGGAACACGAAACGCCCCTAGAACGGCCGTCGAACAACGCCGAGAAACCAAAGGAAAACGACCAGGCCAAGCCGCCCGAGTCCGACGCGCCCACAACACCGCCCGAGGACGACGAAACACCTCTGTTCGACCCACAACTCGACGCCGCGATCGAGTATTTGCAGGGAGTGATCCATGGAGAGGAAAAACGTCGATCGTCGGAATCCTAAGATCCTCGCCGCCGGGTCGCGGCCCGGCCAACTTTGCAGTCTCCCGTTCCCATGCTTCGCCGTGCCCATCTGATTCCCGATCCGCCGTTGCCGCTGTTGATCACGGGTATCGCGGGCGTGGCCGGCTATAATGCCCTGGCTTATTTCCATGCACGATACCCGGGCCGCGTCGTGGGCATCCGCCAACAGGACAGCGACTACCTGGTCGCGCCCGGCGCGGTGGCTTGCAATGCCGAAGACCGTCGCGGCCTGGCCGAGTTGTTCGAGCGACACCAGTTCGCCTCGGTGTTGAATTGCGCGGGCAACTGCGCTTTGAAACCATGCGAGCTCGATCCGGCGTTGGCCTGGCGCATCAACGTCGAGGGCATTCGCAACCTGCTCTCGCAAACCGTGCCGCGCGGCGCGCGATTGGTTCACCTGTCGGTCGATCTGGTTTACTCGGGCCGGCGATGGGGCGGCTATCGCGAAGAAGAACGGCCCGACCCGGTGACCGTCTACGGCAAAACCATGGTCGCCGCCGAGCGAATTATCCGGCAGACCGATCCCGACGCGTGCCTGCTGCGCATTTCGCTGCCGATGGGCGTCAGCCCCAACGGCCATGCCGGGGCAATCGACTGGATCGCCTCGCGATTTCGGCGGTCGCTGCCGGCGACGCTCTATTTCGACGAGATCCGAACGCCGACCTATACCGACTGCATGAACGAGTTGTTCGCCGTGCTCCTGGCCGGTCGGCTCTCGGGCATCTATCATGCCGGCGGCCCGCGCCGATTGAGTCTTTACGAAATTGCCCAGGTCATCAATCGTGCCGGCGGATACGATCCCGATCGTCTCATGACGATTCCCCGGATGGTCGCCGGTCCGATTCCACCCCGGGCGGGCGATGTCACGATGGACTCGACCAAGCTCGCCGAGGCGCTTGGCTATGAGCCGTTCGATCCCTGGCCGCTGGACGACGCACTGGTGCCGACCGACCGCGACTGGCATCGCCGGCGCCCGGCCGACGAGCCTGGCTCGCCCGAGTATTTACACCGGGTTTTGTGCGTCAATCCGGCCCGGGCAACCGGCGAAGGATTTTCATCGCTCGGCTGAAGTGCGGCCTTTTCTTATTTCCCCCCGTCGTTCTTATCCAGTTCGTTACGACCGGGACGATCGGCACGGAATTCTCCAAGAGACTAGGTGCATGAGCCGGTTGTCGGGTTAGAGAACTCCCCGGCGGAGTTGCCCCCCGATTTTACGACCTATGCTTTAGTGGCGGCCGAGGACGACGTCGCCAAGTCTTTTCCAGTCCCCTCTTTTCGTATCGCCGAACCCAATGACCGCGGCCGTCGCGGCGGCCCAGGTTGAGGACCCTGATTGCGGTATTGCGACATCGAGAGGCTCTCGTTGCAGACTCCCTGCTGATGGTCTTGCATCGTTTTGTCCTCCGACGCGCGTCCGCGCTGATAAATCTGCTCTTGAGGTTTGCACCATGCGACGTTTCCCATTCACGTTGCGGCTGGGAAGCCGCGTCACCCGACAAATCGTTGATTTCTTTCTCCAGCGCGCAACGACCGACCGTTCGGGTGGCTCATCTCGAAGAGGGCGGATTGGGTCGTTTCAGGCCGAATCGTTGGAAGAGCGCTGGCTCATGTCGGCGGTGCCTTTCGATTTTCGAGCATTCCTGGCCTCGACTTGTTACGAATCGTTGCAAGTCGTCGACAATGAACCGCCGGCCGAGTTGGCGTCGCGCATTCTCGGATTCGACGGCGACACGAGCCTGTACCTCGGCGAGGCCGGAGGCGCCCTCGGCGACGTTACCCCGACGGGCGACAGCTACCTGATTTACGAAGAATGGGGCGGCACATGGTGCGACGCCGAAAAAATTCCTTCCGACGACGGAGATCTGTGGCCCACCGGCTACGCCGGCGCCGACGACGACTGGATGTGCTGGGCCGCCGCCGCGTCGAACGTCCTGGCATGGACCGGTTGGGGCCAGGTCGGCGGAATGACTACGTGCGACGATATCTTCGAGTACTTCCAGGACCACTGGACCGACCAAGGCGGACTCATGGAGTACGGCTGGGACTGGTGGTTCGACGGAACCAACGATAGCCAGGGATGGACCGGATGGTCGCAGGTCGACGTGACCGGCGGCGGATTTTATCTGGGCGAAAACTTCGATAGCTACCACCACGCCAGCTATAGCACCTCGTCGGCCGTCTCCAGCATCGACACCTACCTGCAAAACGGCTGGGGTGTGGCTATCGGCATCTACACGTCCGGCGGCGGTCATGCCATCACCGTCTGGGGAGTCAGCGAGGACGCCAGCGGATACACGGGCATTTGGGTGAGCGACTCCGACGACAGCAAAACGCTCTCCAGCGCGCCCGACCGGCTTCGATACTACGAAGTGGAATACAGCGGCGGCCGGTGGTACTTGCAGAATTTTTATGGGAGCAATTCATGGTACATCGGCGCGGTCGAGGCGCTGGAACAGTATGCTAACGAGCAGCCCACGCCCCCCGCGCCCGAGGAACCGACCAATGAGATTCACGGCGTTGTGTTCAACGATGTGAACGCCAACCGGATTCAGGACGCGAACGAGTCGGGGCTTGCCGGCCAGACGGTTTTCGTCGACGCCAACGCGAACGGCATCCTCGACGAAACCGATCTTCACGTCGATTCGACCAACGTCGGTCGTGCCATCAACGACTTGACGACCACCACCTCGACGCTGGCAATCAGCGGCATGGCCGGCACGATCGCCGATTTGAACGTCACGCTCGACATCACCCATACGTACACGTCCGATCTGGAAGTTTCCTTGATTAGTCCCGAGGGAACTCGCGTTTTACTTTTTGACGGAATTGGGGGGAGCGGCGATAATTTTTCCGGCACCACCTTGGACGACGAGGCCGCGCAGAGCATCAGCACGGCCAGCGCGCCGTTTCGCGGCGTTTTTCGTCCGCAAGGGTCCTTGGCCGACTTCGACGGCGAGGCGGCCAATGGCGTCTGGACCCTGGAAATCAAGGATTACTACCGTTATGACCAAGGCACGCTCAACTCGTGGTCGATCGACGTCTCGACCGCCGAAAGCTCGACGGTCACCGACGCCAACGGCAATTACGCCTTTACCGATTTGCCCGACGGCGATTATCGCGTTGCCGTCGTGGTCGACGAAGACTGGCACCAGACCCTGCCGGCGGCGGGCTATTATGATCTGAGGCTTTCGGGAGGAGAAAATGCCGAGTCGAACGACTTTGGGCTCAGCCAAATTACGGCCACCGATCTGGGCGTGGTCGATTATGTCCATCTCGAAGGACTCAATCTGCGCGCCGGCCAGCATTGGTACGTCTTCGAGGCGGCCCGCGACGGTTATCTCACGATCGCGGCCGACGGAACGCTGGCCGACACCGTGTCCGTCACGTTGTACGATGAAAACTTCGAGGT
>JAFGAY010000086.1 GCA_016933425.1 Pirellulales bacterium | reverse complement strand
CGCCGGTTCCGGCTCTTCCTCGATGTGAATGGTCAAAAAATCGGCCCCCGCATCGCGGAAACGCCGCAGATAGCGGCCCGGCTGGGCGATCATCAGGTGAACGTCCAGCGGCACGCGGCTCACGCGGCGAATGGCCTCGACCACGGGCAGCCCAAAGCTCAGGTTGGGGACGAAGTGCCCATCCATGATGTCGAGGTGAAGAACCTTGGCGCCGGCATCCTCGGTCCGGCGTATTTCGCGTTCAAGATGGGCGAAATCGCACGCCAAAAGCGAAGGCGCGACGACCGGAGCGGCCGAACGAAGAGCGTTGATTTGCGCGGTGAAAGAACTAGCCATGGGGCCTAGGGCCAAAAAGAAGCGGGAATCGTGAGACGACAGAAGACTTCTGCGATGGAAATCCAGGCGGGGTTGTCCCGTCTGCTCACTGGATCGGATCAGGTCTGCCCACGTTGGATAACATCCCCACCATTAAGAACGGCCGCCCACCGGGGCGGCTTTGAAAAGGTCTTATTCTAGCAACGCGGCGAACCGACGTCTGCGCTGTTTCAGTCGTCGAGCCCTAAGTGGCTAATTAAAAACAACTTGCGACACGCGGTTTTTATAAAAATCCCCCCGCTGGTAGGAAGGATTGCGAAAAAAAGGCTTCCGCGAAGGTCAGTAGGGATTCTTCAGGTTCTTGTCAGGCACGGGGTGCCGACCTACGGGTGAAGGGTTGTGCGTTTTTCTTGGTGGGTTTGTCAGTGGTTTTGTCAGGCACGGGGTGCCATGACCTACGGAGCAAGACGTCGGCATTAGCTTCGGACGAGGGCCTCGCTCTCCGGCAAGTCGGCGAGGCTTTCCAGCTCGAACAGCTCCAGAAACCGATCCGTCGTGCAATAGAGAGGCTTGCGGGGCTTTTCGCCCGGCCGCTCGACGCGCAATAGCCGCCGGCGAACTAATTGCGCCAAGAGATGATGGCTCGGTTTGTCGCGCATCCGGTTGATCTCGTCCGAGGCAATCGGTTGTCGATAGGCGACGATCGCCAGCACATCGATGGCCGCCTGGGAAAGCCTTGCTTCTCGCGCCCGGCCGTAAAACCGGTCGCGCGACCGGTGGAACTCGTCGGTCAAGGCGAGCCGAAATCCGGCCCCGTCGCTCGTGATGCGATAAGGGCAGCCGCCCTGGCGGTAGGACGCGTTGAGTTCGTCGACCAATCCCGGCACGTCCGCCGGCTCGACGCCTCGCATCAATGATGCGGCCCGATCGCATTCCAACGGCCGATTGTCGGGATCGCCGACGAAAAGCATGGCCTCGAAAATGGTTCGTGGATTGATTGGGCAGGAATCGTCCTCGCCGGACGGACGCGGCGGCTCGGACGGGAAGGGCTCGACCGCCTTGTCGGCCGGTTCGGTGGGCATGTCGGTCGCCAGCCGTGCGCTATCCGCCGGTTCAGCCGAGGGTTCATCGGCAGGACGCGCGGATGTTTCCGGCGGTCCGTTTTCCGAACGGCGTCGGGCCAGGGCCTCGGCGAACGCCTCGCTCAGCGTGCGAAGCGAAAGTTCCTCTTGCGGCGGCTGGCCGGCGGATGGTTCTTCCGGTGTGCTCGACATAACAGAACTATAGACCCGGGCCACGCCGCAAGGCAAGGGCAGTCTCTTTTGAGCAATATCCGTCACGCGGCGTCGATGTTTTGTTGAGCCCGTCGCGTGGGAATTCCCGCCAGCAGTTCGTCTTGCCGCCGGGCGACCGCTTGCCGGGCGTCGGCCAGAAACGGCTCGAATCCGGCCGGCAGCGGTTCGAGTCCCACCCGGCGCAACACCTGATTCAGCCGTATCATCAACCGCGAATCGTCCAGGTAGTCCCAAAGAAAACGTTCCCGGGCGACGGCGCGGATCATGCCGGCCAGGTGGGCGCTCGGTCGCGGGCTCATCCGGTTCAGCGCCGTCTGGATTGCTTCGGGATCGACCGCGGCCAGTGCGCGATAGTACGTTTCGAGCCGGTCGGGCCTCCGCGCCGCCAGGGCCGCGTCCAACAGCACCTCGACCAGCAGATGGCCGAGAAACCGGGGACGCATGCTCGACTCGTCCCCGAGCGCGTCGCGAACGGCCGTCGCCAGCGACACGTTCAACTCGGCAAACGCCGGCGTCGCGTGGAACCGCATGTCGTCGCGAAAATGTTGCAACATGCCACGGGCCACGTCCGCTTGGACCGGGTCGGGATGATCGACAAACGGGATCACGTGTTTCGACCGCACGCGCACGCGCCGTTCGACGACGGCGAGCATGTCGGGCACGCCCGACGCCGCCGCCACATACGGTCGGTCGAGAAACGGCAAGGCGTGGGCGAAATAGTTCATCAGGTGGATGGTTTGCAGGCAAACGATTTATTGGGCGCCGCGTTCGGCGGCGGCCATGGCGATGCGTTCGATGGCGCCTTCATAGGCCGCCTGGCGAAGGGAGACTCGCTCCTCCCTGGCCCGATCGCGTATTCGGCGATAGGCGTCCATGAGCCGCTTGGTCAGCCGCTCGATGACCTCCTGGTGAGTCCAGAAGTATTCCTGACGATTCTGAACCCATTCAAAATAGCTCACCGTCACGCCGCCGGCGTTGGCCAAAACATCGGGCACGACGATGACGCCCTTATTAAACAAGATGTCCATGGCCGCGCGGGTTGTCGGCCCATTGGCGGCCTCGGCGATAATTTTTGCCCTGACCTGGGGCGCGATTTCCTTGGTAATGGCGTCCTCCAAGGCGGCGGGAACCAGAAAATCGCAATTGGCCGTGAGCACTTCCATCGGATCAATTGGTTTGGAGCCGGGAAAATCGGCCACGCACCCGGTCTTTTCTTTATGACGCATCAGGGCTTCTACGTCCAGCCCGGATGAGTTGGCAATGGCCGCCCGAGAGTCGCTCACCGCGATCAGGCGTCCTCCGTGGCGGCTCAGTTCCAAGGCGGCGTACTGGCCCGCATTGCCGAATCCTTGCACGGCGCAAGTGGCTCCGGCCGGATCAATTCCGTTGTCGCGCGCGGCTTCCAACAGGGTAACGACGCAGCCATAGCCCGTGGCCTCGACGCGGCCGAGGCTGCCGCCATGTTCGACCGGTTTGCCGGTGACCATGGCCCGCTCGTATTTGCCGCGCGCCATGCGCCAGGCATGGCTCATCCAGGCCATTTCGCGTGGGCCGGTGTTGACGTCGGGGGCGGGAATATCGGTGTCGGGCCCGATGTCGTTGGCCATCATAATGGCGAATTTTTTGGTGAGCCGTTCCTTTTCGGTGATCGACAGCCGTTTATAGTCGACCGTGACTCCTCCCTTGGCTCCACCAAAGGGAATGTTCACCACGGCCGTTTTGACGCACATCCACAAGGCCAGGGCTTTGACTTCGTCGAAAGTCACTTGCGGATGAAACCGCAAGCCGCCTTTGTACGGTCCCAAATCGTCGTTGAACTGCACGCGAAACGCATCGTAAACCTCCACTCGGCCGTCGTCCATCTGAAGCGAAAGCCGCATCGTGATCGACTTATCGGGCGAGGTCAGCCGCTCCGCGAGCTGCAAGTCGGGGTAGCGCTTGTTTAATTGGAGCGGTTCGGCGTAGTGAAGAAACAAAGCCTTGGCTCTATCGAAAAGGGAACCGTTGCTTGGCATTTACCTTCTCCTGGCGGAATAAATTCGATTCCCTGGGCAAAACCCGGGGGAAATAGTTACAAAAAACCAACAAGGCCCGAGGACGGTTTCCACGAACCTCACGCGGCGGTTTGGGCCGAACGAGTGCGGGAAACGGGAATTGAACCAAATATCGCGTATAATACTACGTCTCAGGAGGGTGTCAAGCGAGATCATATTCGTTCCGCGCGGCAACCTTTCCGTCGAATGGAACTTACTCCTCCCAGGTTTCGCCGGCTTTGCGGATCATGTCGCTCAACGTTTTAGGCGCGTGCTGTAACATTGCGTTGATGATGCGGCGTTTCCCCCCTTTGGTCGCCGGGTCGAGAATTATCGCGGACCGACCGTCCCCCTCAAGTCGCAGAACACGCGCGGCACGACGGGAAAGCACCGTTCCAATACGGCCGACGGGCACGTGGAAATCCGCCGTTCGGATCTCGGTTAGTTTATCCCAGGAGAGAGACACCTCGCTCAAGTTCGACCGTATTTGAATGCCATCGGCATCGACGATAACGCGCTGAGAGGACATTGCCGTGATATACGGGCCCAGCGTCAGCGTTGCCAGAATCGCGCAAATGAAACCCATGCCGTGGAACCGGGATTCACCGATCATCGATTCAGTGCCGAACCCATGAACCAAGAAGAAATCCGCCATTGGAATCCAACACAGCCCAAGAAACACGACGAAGACGACGTCCATCGCCAAGACATTGGCGGGGGAGCATACGGGAATGCCCGGGCTAAACATCTGGCGGTAGAGGCTGCGTCCGGCGATCAGGCCCAGGGCAAGGACCACCGCGCCAAAAACGCGAAGATCCATTGGTTGAATCATGCCTGGCTTGCTTTTTTGATGAGGTTCGGTTCTCGGCTCCGCTTCAAAGAGCCGCCCCTTGTAAACGATGCGCGTGAGGCCGTCTATCGGTCCCATCGTTTTCGTCCAATCCGCCAGGGGAAAGGACGTTTTTTCCATGTCGAATCGAATGCTCTCCGCCAGGGGTATTTCTTCCGAAATGCGAGTCGCCGTTGCCAGATCGGGAACCGGAGAATTCGGATCATCCGTGTATCCCAGGAAAACCAGGCGGACGACCTGGCGATCGACGACTACTTCTTTCCCGGAGAGTGTAAAAGGCACGAACAACGCCACTAGTCCAAAAGAAACCAGCAGCGTCATGATGATTCGTTTGAGAATCAGACTCATCCTCCGCTCCTCTCGTTGCCTCCCGCGACCAATGTAAGCCGACGTGGACTTGCCGGTGCAAGCGGCGTTTGCCTGAAGGTTCCTTCGCTTTCTTCTTCGATGTGTCAGGCAGGCGGATTTATTGGACGGCCGCATCCTGGACAAAAGCGCGTCCCCGAGCCGTATCGGGCGCCGCACTGTTCGCAGAAAACGCCGTCGGGCGGGTTGCTTGCGCTCTTGGAAGGAACAGCCGCTCTCGCTGTTCGTCCTCGCCTGGCCAAGGCGATGATAAGAATCGCCAACACCAAACCGGTGGCTCCGATAAGCAGTGGGATCATCAGGTCATTTTTTGGCGGCAATTCAGCCGCCGCGTCGTCGGGCATCAGACGGAGGGTTCCGGGTTCCGCCGTGACGAGCATTTCAAGATGGTTCTTGAAATCCCAGGCTTTTTCTCCGCTGATTCCCAGGGCCGTGCTCCCTCCCGCCACCGCCACCGGTTTGAATCTCACGTTGAGCAGTTTGCCCGATCCGTCGACCGGAGCGCTCGATATCAGGGCGATGCCGAGTACCCCCGGTTTCTTCACATTGAACTCGACCATGCCGTTGGGCAGGGCACTTCCGGGTTCCACGGATTCGGGTTCGACGACGGTCGGATCGTAGGTGAGGTCAAACTGCAGGGCTCCTAGTCCCTCGCACGGACCCGTGGCAATCGGCGTTTCGACGCTTGGGCCGCCCGCTTCCACCGTTTCGATCTTTAGTGACACGGTGGCCGCGGAGGCCGGCTGTCCCACGGTCATCCAGAACATGGCGGCGAACGACAGTAAGCCAAGGCTTTTTGTAAATACGGTTTTCATGTTCACCTCTCACATGAGCGAGCCGAGAGGCCCTCGGTTTCTGGACGTTTTGCTTCCTTTACGAATCGATCCTTCGCCATGCAAGGATCAGTTGCCCTGCACGGCCATCTTGAGCAGGAGCCTCGCGTCGTTCGACGTCACGCCGTTTTGTTTGTCGACGTTGAGGATCAGGTCTTCCTTCATCAGATCGACCGACATCTTTAGCGCGGCAAGAGCGTCGGCCGCGTCAATAATCCCGTTGCCGTTGATGTCGCCCAAGACGCCGGCCTTGACAATCTCGATGGATCCGTTGGTCACCACGACCTGCGGAGTCCTTCCCTCAGCGTCGTTTATGGTGGTTACGTGGATGTTGAGAGGCGACCGCTGCCCGGGCTGGCCGACCACGCGAAACGGGATCTGCGCCAAGGTGCCGTTGGTTTGAACTCTGTCCTTTGTCGCGAACCCGATCTTGATCACGCCCGCTTTCCCCGCGTTTGCCTGAAACAGGGCGCCGCCGAGCAGATTTCCCGCAATCACGTTGGCGGCCGGTTTCACTATTTGCGGGTCGTAGGCGATTTCGACGTTCAAATTCGCCACGTTCACCCGGCCGTTGCGCGTCCTCGGAAAACTCTTGGGAAACTCCAGCCAGATGGGAACGGTTACCAAGGCATCCGGTTTTTCCTGGCGATCCTCGGCACGGATCAGCAATTGATCCGTCGGGACTCCAGGCGTATCGGGTGTATTGGGGGTGTCCGGGACGTTGGGCGTGTCAGGCGCGTCTGGTGTGTCAGGCGCATCTGGTGTGTCAGGCGCATCGGGTACGTCAGGTACGACCGGCGCGTCTGGATTGCCCGTGGTCTGGATCATAAGGACGGGTCGTTTTGTCGTGTCTTCACGTTCCCGGGAGTAAAACGCGTAAACGGATTCCGGCGTGCCCCGGCTGAGGGCGCCCATCGGGGTAATCACCAGGCCGTAGTTTGGTTGCCCGGCGAGCCACTGCTTGACCAATGTCGTAATGTCCACGTAGACGTATTTACTTGTGCCCGCGCCGGGACTGAAGGTGGCCACGGTGGTTTTGTCGAAGGGCGGCTGGTCGATCCAGGTTATCTCGCCATTCGCAGCAGACTTCTCGACCTGGCCCGGGTGGTAGGTATCCTGGCCCTCGATCCATTTGCCAGTCACCATATGAACGCCAAGCGTCAGCGTAGGACTGCCTCCGATGTGATAGTGGAACAGGCGGAGTACCGCCTTGTTCACTTTCCCGGGATCCACGCCGGAGAGGTCGAACTTCAGGTATGCCCTGCTTTCACCGCCGACAGGATGCCAACCGGAACTGAGGATATCGTATGCTCCGCGGTTGCTCTTGTTCCAATTGCGGTAGGCGTAGGCATAGACGTACGCATCGGCAATGGGTGAAAGGATTAGCTCTTTGTTGACAGGCGAGACGGGCGGGACGGGCGGGACAGGCGGGACAGGCGGAGGTGTAACGGGATCATCAGAGCCAATGACGTTGATCACCGCGCCACCAGTGCCCGGCCCAGGAAAAAACCAGATTTCGCACTCCTCTCCCGTATGACCATAACCGCTCCAAGTGGGAAGACTGGTAAACCCCAGTTGCATCCATACCTCACGGGTTTCGGTCTTGCCATCAGGGATCCAAGCATCACTTGGACTCGTCTTATCTGGATGAAAACTGTAGCTGCTGTGGGGGACCCATTTCCCGGTCCACTTGCCGCCTTCCATGTACATTAATGACGTGGCCAAAGCAATGCACCCACGCCATGCTTTGGTTTCAGGATCCCTCAAACGGCATCGCGGGGTGTCTCCTTTCTTCCTGATAACATAAGCCAGGAAGCCAGGCCCACGGACCGTGATCTTTCCCACTTTGACTTCGATATCGTTTTGCACTTCCTCGGTTGTATGCGTGGGCGGGCGCGACGTATTCTTGTCGTTTTTCCACCACATCCCATCTGGGCCGCGGGTCCATTTGTTGTTGAATTCACGTTTGGCCTGAAAGATTAGCTGGCCTCCGACGCTCCGCCATTGGTCTGGGCCCCCGGGTTCAGGGCCCTGCGCGACGGCGGGCGGGCACGGAACGAGAAGGATCGACAGAAGAAGCAGCACAACTGGCGCGAGAACAAACGAACATTTGGTATTTGCCACGGTTCGGTCTCCTTTGACGATTTGCTGCGTGCGAAGTTTGGCTCTTGTAAGAAGGTCCTCCGACGAGCAGGCAGGAACGAGCGGCACTTCCCCAGATTTGGAGGATAGTCAACTCTAGGTTGCAGCCGAACCCGTGGCGCCGAATAATCTAGCCGAGACCTAAAGCATTGCTGTCGAGGAAGTTACCCTGCCCGTTTGGCAACAGGCGCAAAAGCCAGTGTCTCGACTCATTTACCTCGTTGTGCCCATACGATTCGGAGATTGTGCCAAGAGGGAATGATGCGGTTCGGGAGAGACGGCGCGCCGAGGCTCGCTGCGCTTTCGATTTATAAAAACAAAACGGTTCAACAAGTTCGCCGGTTTTTTGTCGGATTACGAAAAGAAGAGGCCTGGGCGCAAAGAAAAAGGGCTTGCGAAATGTATCACAAGCCCTTGCCAAAAATGGTTGTAGAAAGTGCGGGAAACAGGACTTGAACCTGCATG
>JAFGAY010000403.1 GCA_016933425.1 Pirellulales bacterium | reverse complement strand
TCTGGATGGGATCAGAACTCCTGTCGGTAGTCGGAATGGCCAAGAGAGCTTGTCGTTACTAAGTTTCACCACTGAAAGGAGAGAGCAAGCATGACAACTGTTTGTACTCGCGTCATTGCCATTCTAATGATTGGCATTGTTGTTTCGATTGTCGGATCATCGGTTCCGGCAGGCACTCTTTACTCCACCGACTTCAGCGACACCACGACCGGCGAGTTGCCGGCCGGTTGGACGGTGACGGACGCCTACGGCACGTGGGAAGTCGACGAAAACGATGAGCTTACTCCAAGCTCCATTTCCGACGATTCAACGGTCGTTTGGGACACTCCCGGTGCATTCACGGACGGCACCATCACGGCAACGCTCCACAATGGTTCCGGCCGCGCGGGCGTTGTCTTCCGAGCTGTGAGCGACGAGGTCTACTACGTCGCTCGCGTAAAAGGTCTAACTTATATGGAAGTGTATTGGAACGATCCCAACCAAGGCGTTGGTTATGGCCGGATTGCCAACGTTGCTTTGGATCCCGACTATGTTTACGGCGACATGTGCACGTTGACGGTGACGCTTGACGGTTCGAGCATCACGGGCGAGGTTCGCAACTCGTCCGACGTGGTAATGGGTTCGTTTGACATTGTCGACGAGCACATCACGGCCGCGGGTTACGCCGGCGTGCGCGCCAATGACACTTCCTTTGGATGCGATACGTTTCAGATCGACGTCGTGCCCGAGCCGTGCTCGGTTGCCTTGTTGTTTTCGGCATTGGCCGGTCTGTTGATCGCGCGACGAGGTCGGTAGGAATTGTTTTCTCCGCCGATTGGATAAATACCGGAATAGGGGAGGGAACCGGCAGCGCCGTGGCGCTGCCGGTTCCCGGCTTTTTCTTCGAGGAAGATACCGGCTCTGCCGGTTTTCGTTCTGAATCGTCTCAACGGTGGCAACGCGACCAATCCACCGTGGTGGCCTATTTGCACATCTCCAGGGGCCAATCGTCGACGCGATACCCGCTTGATACTTAGGGCATAGGACCGTTTTGTGATAAAAGGACATGTCATGCGATTCGTCAAAAGGCCGCGTGGTCCGGCCGCTTTCACGCTCGTGGAATTGTTGGTGGTCATCGCCATCATCGGCATCTTGATTGCCTTGCTCCTGCCGGCCGTGCAGGCCGCGCGCGAGGCGGCGCGGCAAGTGCAATGCGCCAATCGGGTATCGCAGCTTGCCAAGGCCTTTCTCAATTTCGAGTCGGCTCACGGGCACTTTCCCAGCGGCGGCTGGGGATATCAATGGGGGCCCCATCCGGGTCGCGGTTTCGGCCTCGATCAGCCGGGCGGTTGGAGCTACTCCCTGCTCCCCTATCTCGAACTGGGCGCGTTGAGCGAAATGGGATCCTCCACCCGTCCCGACTCGATGACCGAGCCGGAGCCTTTCATGAAAATCCTCTACGAAACGCCTTGCGCCGTCTGGTCGTGTCCCTCGCGACGCGAGCCTGTCGCCAATCCCATTCCACCGGGCGCTTCCATATTTACGAGGAAGCCGCTGCTATGCGCGGAGTTGACAAACCTGGTTCTCACCGATTATGCGGCAAATGCGGGCGACGCCTGTATTGACTGGCCGAGGGGACCTTCGAGCCTGAAGGAGGGAGACTCGGGCACTTATCCCTTCGGCCCAAACCAGGAGAGCACCGGCATCGTGGCCGCGCATTATCTCACGCGGTTGACGGACATCACCGACGGCCTATCGCACACGTACCTCGTCGGCGAAAAATATCTCAATCCCGACAGCTATTTCAACTGTCTCGACAAGGGCGACAATAACGGACCCTACACGGCCGACGACGAGGATAGTGTGCGCTGGGCCCTGGAATGCCCCAAGCAAGACCGACCCGGCGACGATGACACGATGTGCTTCGGAAGCGCGCATCCGGGCACTATGAACATGGGCATGTGCGACGGATCGGTCCGCAAGATCAGCTACGGCATCGACCCGTTGGCGCACAAAACCATGGCGAATCGCCAGGACGGAATCACCGTCAATATGAGCGACGACGAGTAATTGCGGAACCGAATGCCGACGGAACGCCGCCGGGAGCGCCCGGGACGAAACGTTGACTAGGGTCTCTACTGTTGACCTTCGTTGGGTTCCCCATCGTTGGCCACTCGCAACGTTCCACGTGGGTTGGCGTTGGGCAGCACCAAATGTCGCAGGAGCCAACCGGTTTGTTGGGTGGCCGGAACCTGGAATGAGGCTTCGGGAGCCATTGCCCGAACCAGTCCCAACGTCGGACAAGTTCGGCCCGTCGGCGCGAGCAGCGTTTCGACGCCGGCGACCATGACCGCCTTCCGGTTGGGCCACCATTGCCGGATCGTGATGCCTTGCTCGTCCATGTCGAACCACAATGCCAGCCCATCGAATCGGACGGGCCCGTTTTCGTGCATCGGGCGAGTCGGTCCCTCCAGTCCCAGATGTTCGACCGCGACGGCCAACAGCGAAGCGCTGACCGTGCCCGGGCCGGCCGCCACGCCGCCGGAGGCGCATTCGATGCGTCCCGCTCGAAATTTGGCCCATTTAACGGCGACCCTTGCCTTGCCGCTAAGGCGGTGGGGAAAACGATCGGTCACGAGCCGATCCAATTCGACGTCGAGAAATTCGCAAGGCCGGTCGTCGGCGTCGGCGGGACGAATTTCACCATTCCACCCGGCCGGCGTCCGCGTGGCCCCCAAATAGCCGCGAAATCGGGCTTCCGCGCCGAGCGATCGCATGGCGGGAACAACTCGTCCGATCATCTCGCACGGCAGCTCGGCGCCGCCCGTGTCGATGGCAAACCAATCGGTCGGCGGCTCTATCTGGCGGCAGCGTCCGAATCCGACAAGGACGGGTCGAGCCGTTTTCTGGTTCGATGGATGAAACTGGAACCGTGCTTCGGTGCTCCCCTCGACCGTTTGCACGGCCCCGCGAACGTCGTGAAGCGGTTCCGTCGGACGCGACGACCGCGGGCTGAGGGTGGCCGCGGAAAACCAGACGTCGAAGTCGAGGTTTCCGGCCCGCAATTCGAGCATGCGCCGGGCCAGCTTTTCGAGGGCCGGCAGCCGCTCGGCGTCGAATTCGGCCGCCGGGGCTCGCAGGACCAGCACGCGCCGCGATACGCCCGATTTGTCTTTCCGCGTCTTCCATTCCGCTTCGAGATGGTCGCAACGCAACACGGCGCCCGGCTCTTCACAATCGCAAAGCACGACGTCGCCGAGCCGCACGGCGCCGGGTCTCAGGTGCTCGACCCGGCCCAGCTCGACGTCCATGCCCAATTGTCGGCCGATACGCCGAGCCTCGGTCCGGACGTGCCACGGCGACGACCATACCGCAGCCCAGGCGAGAACCGCCACGGTCGGCGTCACGCACAGCAGAAGGAATCCGGCAACGCATATCCCGCGCCGAACCCGGTCGTGCAACGCGAACATCCTTGTTCACCCTGGTTGAGAGTTTTTTTACCACAGAGGCACAGAGGCACGGAGATACGGTGAAGAAATCATAGAATCATTCGGACAATTCCGTCTTTTAACACGGGCACTTTGAAATTGATCAGAAGGCCGATCCGCAAGCCGCTTAGCCGCAAATAAGTCAACAGTTGGGCTTCGTGAACCGGCATAATCTTATCCATGGATTTCAATTCCACGACAATCGAATCACCAACGATCAAATCCATCCGATAGCCGCAATCGAGCTTGATCCCTTTATATTCAACGGGCAGCGATACCTGGCGGTGGAATGCCTTTCCGCGAAGCCGTAGCTCGTGGCAAAGACATTCTTCATATGCCGACTCCAGCAATCCTGGTCCGAGCGCCCTGTGCACCTCGATCGCGGCTCCAATCACCGCCCCCGTCAACTCTTTATGCGGATAATCAACCATGATGCCCCATCACCCACGAAAAAACAGGAGCCCCCGCTTTCATCCATTTATTTTCCGACTCTGTGTCTCTGTGTCTCTGTGGTTAAATCAGACTTTAACAGCCATCTCGTGGAAAAGTTTCCAGCGGGCAACGAGTTCCTCGACACTGTCGCCGCCGAATTTTTCGATCACGGCTCGGGCCACTTCGAAGGCGACGACGTTTTCGACAATCACGCTGGCGGCGGACACCGCGCAAACGTCGCTCCGTTCATACGAAGCGTTTTCGGCTTTTTTAGTTTTCAGGTTGACGGATTCAAGCGGATGGGCCAGCGTGGCGATGGGCTTCATCGCGGCGCGAACGACGATTGGCTGGCCGTTGGTCATGCCGGCTTCGAGTCCCCCGGCGTGGTTCGTCGGCCGGACGAAGCCAAGCGTACTGGTGGTCGCCTGCTTCGCATCGTATTGGATCGGGTCGTGAACCTCGGAGCCGAGGTGCTTTGCCGCCTCGAATCCCATGCCGATTTCAACCCCCTTGATCGCCTGAACGGCCATCACGGCTTGGGCGATGCGACCGTCGAGCTTCCGGTCCCATTGGGCGTGGGTGCCCAGGCCAAACGGCACGCCCTCGACGCGGACCTCGACCACGCCGCCGAGCGTGTCGCCCTGTTTTTGACACTTGTCGATGAGCGACTTGGCCTCTCCGTCCCGGTCGGGATTGAGCGAGTAGAGGTCGCTCTTGTCGCGCAGGCGGCGATGCTGCTCGATCGTGCCCGGCGAGGGCGCGAGAGCTACCGGCCCGATCGAAACCACGTAGCCCAGCGCCGAAATGCCCAGCGGCGCGAAAACTTGTCGGGCCAGGGCGCCCGCAGCCACGCGGCCGGCCGTTTCCCGGGCGCTGGCTCGTTCGAGGATCGCTCGGATGGGCCCGAGGTGCTTGATCGCGCCGGCCAGGTCACCGTGGCCAGGCCGAGGGCACTCAAGATCGTCCATCTTCTCGATTTTATAGTCGCGGTTGGCCACGAGGATGGCCACCGGGCTGCCGAGAGTGCGGCCGCGCCACGTGCCGCTGAGGAGTTCAGCCCGATCGGTCTCGATCCGCTGACGCCCTCCGCGGCCATACCCCCCCTGGCGTCGGGAAAGCTCCCGATTGATTCCTTCGAGGTCGATTTCCAATCCGGCGGGCAAGCCATCGACCAGGGCGACAAGTCCCCGGCCATGCGATTCGCCGGCAGTCCAATAGCGTAACATGTTTAACTGCAATAACTTGTAGCAATTCCCATCGACGGCGGCCGGCGCGATTGCGCGCGGATAGACCCCGCCGTCAACGTGCGGATTCTACCCATGACGGAAATGCGCCGATAGACCGGTTTACCCGTGGTTATACCGGTCTATTTCGAGCGGCGGCCTATCTTGGTCTTCGACGTGTTGCCGCCGGCACAAGTCCCAACAGCAGGATCAGCATGGTCGGCTCGGGAACCGTGGCGGCATTTTCCAGGCCCGGGGTGTGGCCCCAGTTGGCCGCCAGAATCGCGGCGTCGGCCGCGTCGACCACGGTGTCCTGGTTGAAATTGCCCTCGGTCCAACCGCCTTCCTGGCCCCAATGGGCGGCCAATGCTTGGGCGTCCACCTCGTTGACATAGCCATCGCGATTCGCGTCGCCGGGAACCGACGAAGCCGACGTTACCACGAGTTCCCCGGAGGTGTACAGATTACTTGTGTTCCACCCCAGGCCGGCCCCCAGGGTGGGCAACAACACCGAATCGAACGTTCCTTCGAGCGACGTCCAATCGAACACGTCAAACGTGTCGCCCAGCGTCGGCGCGAATCCGTCGGCCAACCGGACGTCCAACACGCCGTCGAGCGACAGCGTGCCGGCCACGTCGAGCGTTGCGTATTGGCCGGGCCCGGTTCCCGCCAGCTCGACCACCAGCTCGGACGCGCTGCCAAGGGTCAGGTGGCCAAGTGGCCCGGGAACGACCAGCGAAGTGCTCTCGCCCAGGCTCAGCATGCCGTGGTTTGCCAGGCCGCCCAACGCGACGGCGCCGCCGTCGAACTCCAACAAACCGGTCGTGCCATTGACCAAGGTTTGTGTTGTGGCGTATCCGCGGTCGCCGAGCACTCGCAGCGTTCCCAGGTTCGTCGTCAGCGTATCTTCCAGCGGCGTGGCGACCACTCGGACCACCGCGCCGCTGCCGCTGAGTTCGACTTCGGTATTCGCGGCGATTTGCGTTATCGGGTCGCCGCGAAGCGTTAGTCGGGCCGCGGCGCCCGTCGACACGGCCCGCCAGGTCCCGTCGGTGAGCGTTCCGCCGACGTTGTTCACGGTTGCGGCGCTGGTGGAATAGGACACGTATCCGTCGAGCGCCTCGATGGTGCCGAGGTTGTTGAAAACGCCTTCGAAAAGAGAAAGCGTAGCGCCGGCGCTGGCACGCATCACACCGCCGACGTCGTTGATGGCGTCGGTTCCCGCGCCGTCGAGATCGGCGTCGGCCGGATCAACCGTCAGGTCGCCGATGGTGGCATGGATGATGCCGCCGTTTGTCAAGGCCAACGTGTTAAGGCCAATTTGGCCCGTGCCCATGATGGTGTTGTTCACATTGATCAGCCAGCTCGTGCCGGATGCGTCTCGAATGATGTCCTTGGCACTGTTCGACAGAGAGATGATCCCCCCGCCGGTGAATTGAATGCCCGAGGCTGGGTCAAGGTTCAAGTAGGTGAGGCTGCCCGTCGAGGCGAGGCTCAGGATGCCGCCATTATGAACCGTGGCATCGACCAGTCGCAAACTTTGACCATTGTTCACGAAGACGGTGTTGCCCGAGCCGATCGTCAGGTTGTCGATCGTCGCGGCCGTGTTGAC
>JAFGAY010000085.1 GCA_016933425.1 Pirellulales bacterium | reverse complement strand
GCGAACCGGTGGGCCTCGTCGCGGACGTATTGGAGCAGGCGCAGGGCGTAGCTCCGGCGGCTCAACCGTAGCGGGCGCTCGCCGTCGGGCGTGTGGATTTCTTCCTCGCGCTTGGCCAGCGAAATAACCGCCGGCAGGGATACTCCAATTGTGGCCAGCGCCTCAATCGCCGCGTTGAGCTGCCCCCGGCCCCCGTCGATCAACAATAGGTCGGGAAACGTCTGCTCCTCGGCGGCCAGCCGGGCAAACCGCCGCGCGACCACTTCGCGGATCGACGCCGTGTCGTCGGCCCCCTGGACCGTGCGAATCCGAAAACGCCGGTAGCCCGGCCGAAACGGCAGCCCGTCGATAAACTGCACGACGCTGGCCACCGTCTCCTGACCCGCCAGGTGGGCAATGTCGACGCCTTCGATCGTTCGCGGCTCGCGCGCCAGATGCAGCACCTTGTGCAGGCCCGCGAGCCCCTTGCGCGGATCGATAAAAAACACCTCGGGCTGAACGTGCGTGTCGAGATCGCCCCGCTGATCGAGCGTTTCCAGCAGGCGAATCTCGTCGCGCAGCTCGGCCGCGTCTTCATAACGCAGCGCCTCGGCCGCCGCCGCCATGTCGCGGCGCATTTCGGCCAGCAGCGATTCCTTGTGGCCCTCAAGAAATCGTTGCAGACGATGGATGCCCTTGCGGTAGTCTTCCTTCGAGATGCGCCGGTTGCACGGCGCGGTGCACTGGGCGATCGAGGCCAGCAGGCAAGGGCGAAACCACTGCCACCGTGGATCTTCCTCGCGTATATCTAGCGAGCACGTGCGAAATTTAAATATCTTCTGCAAGACCTGAATCGCCCCGCGCAGCGAACCCGAATTGGTGAACGGCCCATAAAGCTTCGTTCCTCGGGCCTTGGGTTCCCGGGTCACGCGGACCCGGGGAAATTCGTCGCGGGTCGTGATTTCGAGGTAGGGAAACGTCTTGTCGTCGCGCAGCTCCTTGTTGTACTTGGGCAGAATGTCCTTGATCAGCCGCGCCTCGACCAACAGGGCGTCGATTTCGCTCTCGGCCGGAATAAAATCGATGTCGTCGATTTCCCGGACCAAACCGGCCGTGCGTGAATCCTCGGCGGCCGCCTTGAGAAAATAACTTCCAGCCCGATTGCGCAAATCCTTCGCCTTGCCGACGTAAATGACCCGCCCCGCGGCGTCCTTCATCAGATAAACGCCCGGCGCGTGGGGAAACAAACGGACCTTTTCGGCCGCCGTTCGAGCATCATCGGGAGGGGAACATTCGGACATGGGAAAACGACTCGCCAATGGAACGCCGCGGCGCCGCAAAGCGCCGGACGAACCATCCATTATACGCCGCCGGAGCCGATCCCGTCAGCCACGCCCCCAAATCCCGAAATCCCCATATCCCCAATCAAATCCACCCCGAACTCCCATACGAAAGCCGCACGACCTTGGGTTGGACGAGCCGCTCGTAGTCTTCATAACGCATCCGAACCAGCTCCGTGTGACTGCCTGCGTTGAAGGCGATGTCTTCATGCTCGCCGAGGCTCTCCGAGGCATAAACGTCCATGCCGAACAGATTGCCGAACGGGGGCATTGCGCCGACGTCGCAGCCGGGAAATCGATCGCGGAACTCCTGCTCGGTCGCCAACTCCACGTCGTCGGCGCCGGTGACCTCCTTCAAAAAGGAGAATACAACCTGTTCGGAAGCCGGCAAAACGACCATGGACAGCTTCCCGTTGACCTTCACAATGACGGTCTTGGCCACGTCCTTGCCCGAAATGTGTACGCTGTGGGCAATTTCCTGCGCCGTGAACGCTTGACTGTGCCGAATCGTGGTGTACTTGATCTGGTGATCGTCGAGATACTCCTTCAATTTCTTGGCGGGCATGAGAATCTCCTTTGCACCATGTAAAGAAATGGGCCGGGTTGCGACAATAGCTACGCGTCGTCCGCAAGAGCGCCGTTTTTCATGTGGATTCGTGATAACCCGACGCTCCACCCAATTCTACGTTGTCGGGCGATGCGACGGCGCAGAACCGGCCGCGAACAGGGGGGCGGCACGATTAGACCCATTTTGATTTTGTCCAAGATAGACGCACGGCCGCCCGTGCAAATCAATCCAATGTAAACGATAGGCAATCCATGAGGATCCCATGCCCTGTGAGTCCGTGTGCGCAAAACGATCCGTTTAAGTCTTGTGTTCCCGTCAGTCGTATTTGCTGCAGGAATACATCCTATCGGGGGAGGCCGACGAGAAAAGAAGGAACGCGACGAGAGACATTTGGGTTGTCGCCCCACGCGCGCGGCGCCAACGAGAATTCCGACTGGACAGTCTGCAAAAAAGGAACGAGAGACGTTGGCCCAACCGCGCCGCGGCGGTTAATCGCGGAACACGAGGCCGCTGAGCCGCTCCGAGAGACGGTCGAGTCGGTCCAACTCGGCTTTGCGCTCGCCGCGCGTGCCTTGAAATTCACCCTTTTGCGCCTGGCCGCGCGCGCGGCTGATCTTGGTTCCTAGTTCCGAAATCAGGTCGCTTCCCGATTCCAGATCGCCGACAAGGCCGCGCTGATCCAAGGGAATCAACTCACGCATGAGCTTCAGATCGTCCTTGCGTTGCACCAGCGGCGCCAACTGGTCGAGAATCACGCCAAGCGATTTGGCGTTCCATGGGCGATCCTCGTAGAGCTGCGCGGCCAACTTGCGCAGCGCGACGTTGTTTCCCCGAATCCTCGCGGTCAGCTCCTCGAGGTTCGGCGTGCTCAATCCGGCGCTCTTGTCGGGAGCCGTCGAGGCATGACGATCAAGCGCGGCCAACGAAACTTCGGGAGTTTCGGTCAACGACGACCGAGGTGTTTCTCGCCGCCGATCCGACGCGGCGTTGATGCCCGAAACGTCGCGTGCCGATGCGGCCGGCTCCAACGCGGCCGTCACCGGACGGATGGGATTCGACGACGAGGTTTCTCCGCCCATCGCCAAACGATCGACTTTCACCCGGGCAAAGGCCAAGGGGTCGCCCGACCGGCCACGCGCAAGCGGCGACGAACGGCTCGTCATCGGCGGTTGCGTCCCATAGGACGGCCTGGTCACCGCGGCCACCGAGGACGGATGACGCCACGGCGTTTGCGGCGACGCCGAGGCAACCATGCCCGGCCCCAAAACGGCCGCAAAACGATTTTGCTCAAACGAAGGAACCAACGTCACGTGGTTCGGACGGGGCTCCGACCCGCGATAGGCCAATGGTAAATCGACCTCGGGAACCGCGTGAAAACCGGCCGGCCGCGCGATGAAAGAACCCGAGGATGCGGCCATTCGATCGGCTAGAAAAGCGGCCGGACGTGGATTCGGTGCCGGTTCGCCCGACGAATGGGATGCCGAGGGCAACGGCATCGCGATTTCTGGCAAACCCGTGTGCGGCGACGGCGCGGCGGCAAAGGCTCGACGGGGCTCAAATTGAGGAACCGCGAGTGCCGTTCCCAAATCGCGGTCGAGCGGACTCTGGGTCGCGCGTTGCAGCCAATCGACTAACTTGTGCTGTTCGGCTCGAGGTGCGTCCGAATTTCGCCAGGCCGCCAGCACGCGTTCCAATAGAAGCCGCCGCTTCTCAAACCCCTCCCGATCGGTGCGAAAATTCTGATAGGCTTTCAGCCGATAACGCCGCGTCAAATGCTCGATGGCCGCCCGCTGACTGACCACCAACTCTTCCTCGAAACTCGCCACGTGGGTCCGCCAATCGGCCCGGTTTTCGACGAACGCGCGCAGCATCGTTTTATGTCGTTCACGCTGCTTCGCAACGGCTTCCGACGCGAGAACCACGCCGTTGGCTTCGTCCAAACGCGAAAGCATGGATTCTACCCAAGCCGCCCGGGCGGCCGCGTCCATTCGGTCGAGCCGATCGTAGGGCTGTGCAGCCGCTTGCTCGCCGGCGCCGATCGGCGCCGCCGGCAGCGAAAACGCCCACACGATAAGTAACGGCAAGTAACGGTGCATATTGAGTACGAATCCAGGGATGTCGACGGCTGTTGGTATTATACGCAAGGATCGGTTTGGGCAATCAGGATAGCGCGGCCGCCGGCGCGACGCTGGGTCCACAAAGATGCCTGTTGTTCGGACGACGGCAGATTATGATTTTGCCCCGCATACGCTCGGCGCCACCCATCGTTGTCCGACGGCCGGGACGTCCCCTCCACCGCCAAAAGTCCGCCGGCAAGACGCCAACGACTCGGCCGGGACCCAATTCCTCGCCCGAAGCCAACGCAGGCTTATTGAGACTACCAACTTCTCCGACAGTGCCAACCTCTAATGGTGAGAGGTAATATCCACTGCTCTCCTAACCTCCCACTTTACGCTAACAGTCAGATTTCATCAAGCATTATCGCGGGAAAGGTGAACATCCACGAAAAAATACCCCTGATGGGGCTGGCTCATTTCGTTTTTTGACTGAAATATTAAATATTGCGTATCCTGCTGGAGCGTTTCGGAAAACCGGAATCCTCACGGCGTCTGTCCCCTTCGGCAATTTCGATCTTTTCGGGCCGGCGTCAGCGTCGGCGGGCCTCGTCGATGAGTTCGGCCGCTCCTTGGTCGGTCAACTGCCGGGCCACGAGCCGGCCGAGCGTTTCGGCTTCATCCGGTCGACCATCGAGCGCCGCGTCCAATTGCCGCGATCCGTCGACCCGCGTCACGCGGCCCGAGAGTCGCAACACGTCCTCCTCGACGCGCCCCCAAGCGGCCACCGGCGCTAGGCATCCGCCATCCAACGCCGCGAGCATGGCCCGCTCGGCCGCGACCGCCGCGCGAGTCGGCAAATGATCGAGCAAAGCGACGGCTGTCCGCGCGGCTTGGTCGTCTTCCCGAGTTTCAATGCCCAAGGCGCCCTGCCCGACCGCCGGCATCATGATCTCCGACGGAAGAATTTGACCGAGACGCGATTCAAAGCCGAGTCGCCGCAGGCCCGCCTCGGCTAAAACAATCGCGTCATAGTCGCCCGCGTCGAGCTTCGCCAGTCGTGTTTCGACGTTGCCCCGTATGTCGGCCACGCGCAAGTCGGCTCGCGCGCGCAGAAGTTGGGCCTTACGCCTCGGGCTGCCGGTTCCCACCACGGCCCTCGCCGGCATATCGGCCAGGGTCGCCGTGCCGGAATCCGCGAAAACCAACGCATCGGATGTCGGCCCGCGCTCGGGCACGGCGGCCAAAACCAGCCCGGCAACCGGCGCGGTCGCCAAATCCTTGAGACTATGAACGGCTACGTCAATGATCCCCTCGAGCAGCGCGCGCTGGATTTCCTTGGTAAAAACGCCGGAAGTCCCGATCCCCTCGATGGGCCCCGTCTGGTGCCGATCGCCGGACGTGCTCACCGGGACAATCTCGACCTGAACGCCCTGTTCGGCCAGACGCGCGGCCACCCAATCGGCCTGCCAAACTGCCAACGCACTGGCTCGCGTTCCAAGTCGTAGTTTCATTCTTGCAGTATTCTTTCAATCCGAACGAATCGCCGGGTCGTGACTTTGTCTTGACTCACATTTTCTTGCACAACATATTGGAGCAACAAGAATTCCCGACAGAGTTCCCGACCCGGAGGGTCGTTTGACAATAGCCCAGCGATTTATCGCTGGGTAAGAGGGGCTACCCCGAAGTGGTCTCGTCCCGGAGGGACGATCGAAGGATGATCCGTGAAGGATACGTTCAATCGTCCCTACGGGACTTGATCCCATGGATTTTTCCATTTCCCCAGCAGTGAACTGCTGGGCTATTGTCACATGTCCCTTCGGGACAAAATGTGGGTAAAGACAAGGTCGCGGCCCGATCTACGCTGTTTCTGCGTCGATTTCAACCGCGTCGGCGTTTGCCTTTGCTTCCAGCGCTTCTTGCAACTGTTGGGCCGGCACCACGACGCCGCAGCTTACGATGAACTGGAAGGCCTGGTCGATCGTGATGTTCAGATCCAGCGCTTCGCTCTTTTTGACGTTGATCGTGTAACCGGTCACCGGCATCGGCGAGGTTGGCACGAGAACCGACAGAACCGGCTCGTTGGCCGCCGCGCGGATGTCGAGCATGCTCTCGCCGGTCACCAGACCCAACGACCAGATGCCCATCCTTGGATACTCGATGGCCACGACGCGGTTGTACTCGATCTGTCGAGGACTGAAAAGGAAGTCGCTGACTTGCTTGACCGACGAGTAAACGTTGCGAACCAAGGGAAGCTGCAGAATTCCACGCTCGAACCAGCCGACGAATATCCGCCCGATGCCTGCCGCCATGAATCGGCCGAGCAAATAGAGAACCAAAACAAAAATAACCAAGAACGCCGGCACGACCAACCATGGGGGCAAGTACCGGATTTCGACGTAGCGGCGATAGATCCCCTTGGCCGACTCGGGCAGCGGCGCAGCGCCTTGGTCCCGGCGGACCGCGTCGTATACCGCGTAGGGAATATACTTCTGGTCGGGCGTCTCGTAATAGCAGTTCGCCGGATCGGCGTCGGGCGCGAGCCGCTCGACCACCGTGCCGTCGGCCGGCGCTTCCTTGCGAATGTCCTCGATCGCCCAAGCGATCGCGCCGCGGGCGCCCGCCGTCATGGGACTCAACACGAACTGATTGATGGTTCCCCCGACCCAAAGGAAAATTACGATCGTCAAAAGCGGCGGCATCACCACTGCCAGTCCGCGAACCACGGCGTTGCGGAATGGATGGTCGATCTTCAGCGGAAGTCTAACAGGACTGGTGTTCTTGTCTGGCATGGTTTGGGATCCAACACTTGGGATGGGCGTCGCCCATGCCCTGGCCCAGCGGGAGGTGGAGCGTCGCTAAAATCGGCGCCTATCCGTCGGCGCTCATCGTTCGCGCCGCGACGGCCGCCACGACGACGGCGGCGCCGCATTGCTTCAATACCTTGGCCGCTTCGTTACACGTGGCGCCGGTCGTCATAATATCGTCGATCAGCAGGACGCGTGCACCTTTTATATCGTAGCCCCGCCCTAAACGGAACGCGCCGCGAACGTTTTCGATTCGCCTGGTCGGCGAAAGATCCGCCTGCGGTTGGGTGTTACGCTGTCGAACCAGCATCGCCCGTTCAACCGGAACCCCCAGAAAGCGGGAAATGCGGGCCGCCATGATTTCCGGACTGTTGGTGCCTCGCGCCAGACGCCGCGTCCAATGCATAGGCACCGGAACCACAACGTCCGCTTCGACGCTCTTCCAATCCGCCCCCTGGCGGCTTGCCCAGTAGTCGGCCAATGCCCTGGACAGATGATCGCCCGTCCGATGCTTCATCCTCAGTACGGCTTTCCGAAGTTCTCCAAGATAGACTCCCAACGGCGTCACGGCGTCGAAGTGATACCGCGCCTTGCGACATCGGAAACAGCCGGGAGCGGGGAGATAATTCCGGCCGCCCAGGGGAGGGGATGCTTGCGGAGCCTCGTCGACTAGCCGACCGCAACGGCGGCAGCTCAGCCACGTGCTGGAAAAAAATGATTCGCGGCACGTCTCGCAGAGCAACGGCTCGCCGTCGATCGGGTCGAGATCGCGGTCGCAAAACGCGCAACCCGGCGGAACCACCAGGTTGAGAAACGCTATCCGCGTCCCACGACACCACCGCAGAACGCCGCTGCGCCAACGGTGGTCGCCAGAAGCCGGCCGACTGGCAACAAGGGCGGCTGAACGGTCAAGAAAATCCTTATCTTGACTTCTCACACCCAAATCTCCTATGCTGCCGGAAATAAAACCAACCTTGAACTACCAACAGAGGGGTACGCGGCCTTTGCCCAATCAGTATCGTCCCGCTTAACGTCATTCGTCAAGCGGGCCGCAACCTTGGCCGTTTGTTGACCCTATCCGGCAAAACGTCCGATGCGCATTATCGACCGATACATCCTGCGCCAGTTTGTCCAAACGTTTCTGATCTGTTTTCTCAGCCTCACCGGACTGTACATCGTCTTCGGCGCCTTTACCAATCTCGACAGCTTTCTTGAGTTGGCCGAGGAGCACCAAGAAGGCGTGGCCGCGGTCATCGCGTCGTACTACGCCTATCAGAG
Organism: Pirellulales bacterium; assembly: GCA_016933425.1. Lineage (GTDB taxonomy): Bacteria > Planctomycetota > Planctomycetia > Pirellulales > Thermoguttaceae > UBA11386. The sequence goes on along the minus strand of JAFGAY010000085.1, from coordinate 7,215 downwards.
CCTCTTTTTCTTCGATCAAACCGCCGGAATGCTCGCCCTGATCTCGGCCATGTTCACCATCACCTGGCTCCAACGCCACAATGAAATGGTGGCCCTCATGGCGGCCGGCATTCCCCGGGTGCGCGCGGCCATGCCCGTCATCCTGGCCGCGGCCTCCATCGCCGTCTTGGCCACGGTCAACCGCGAATGGATCATGCCACGCTGCCGGAACGAATTGACCCGGGAACCCACCGACCTGATGGGCAAGGGAGCCCAGCGGCTCGAACCCCGCTTCGACGAGCGGACCGACGTCCTGATTCGCGGCAACGCCACTTACGCCAACCAGCGGCGGATCGGCAAACCAACCTTTCTTCTGCCTCCGGCACTGAGCCGCCATGGCAACCAGATCATCGCCGACAATGCGTTTTATCGGCCGCCTGAAAAAGGCCGGCCGGGCGGTTACTTGTTCAAAGGCGTTGAGCAACCCAAGGACGTCGCGTCGCTCCCTTCCCTTTTCCTTGGACAACGGCCCGTCATCATTACACCCCACGACGCGGATTGGCTCGAACCCGACCAGTGCTTCGTCGCCAGCGACGTCACGTTTGAACTGCTGACCGAGGGACTCAGCTTCGCCTCGACGGCCCAACTCATCTCCGGACTCCGCAACCCTAGCCTTGGATTCGGGCCTCCGGTTCGGGTTGAGATCCACAGCCGCATCGTGCAACCATTTTTGGACGTGACCCTTTTGTTTCTGGGTCTGCCCCTGGTCCTGACGCGCGAAAACCGCAACGTTTTTTTCGCTATCGGGCTGTGCGCTCTCGTGGTGACCATGTTTGTTTTGGTCACCTTGGGATTTCAAGCATTGGGGACAAACTGCCTGATCTCGCCCCACCTGGCGGCCTGGGCGCCGCTTTTGATTTTCGTCCCCCTGGCCGTCGGCATGGCCGGATCCATGTGGAAATAACGGCCCACGACGGCCTATGGCCCACGGCCGGCAATTCGCGGCTCGCCCCCAAGTCGCAAAAGCCGATAGCACCGCTTACCTCCGTCGGCATCCCGCGCCACGCCCCGGACCACATGCTCTAGCGTGGGATCCCGCCCGGCCAACCGCGCCGGCGTCGGGTCGAACTCCCCAACGCCGCCGGCACACTCGACCAGCAGCAAATGCGTGAAACCGGCCTCGCGGAGAACCCGACTGAAGTCTTCCGGCCGAACTATTCGCCCCGGGTAGTTGGTCGCCCGGCGAAAAACGGTTTCCTGCGCGATCGGCGCGTTGAAGTAATAGAGCCGTTCGTCCTGGCTAAGGATTCGATCGCCCGGCCCCAGAAGCGAGTTGGCCAACGACGCCATGCCGAAGGTCGGTTCGCATCGGGCCAGATAGTCCTCGCGGCTTTCGGCGCCCACGGCCACCGCCCAGGCATGCTTGCTCCGGTCGACGGCGTTCAGTGCGAAAACGACGATAATCGCCGCCTGCACGGCGACGGCGCACCCAAACGCCTTGGCCGGAAATCGCCGCATTTCCATCCACACCCAAACCATGGCCACGATGAGAAGCGAAAGAATCGGAAACAAAAAACGAACGTTCTGACGCAACAAATACCACGTCAGCCCATAAATGGCGGCGACGGACAATAAAACGCTCAGCCCGCGCAACCGCCGCGCGAAACAAAGCCCCGGCAACGCCGCCAGCAACAGCGCCCCAAGCTGATGTCCGCGGCCGCCGAAGCGCTCGGGGTGCATGGTCAACTGCCACGGCGCGGCGGCCAGCCCCAGCGGCCCGCGCCCCAACGGCGATTTGCCGGCCGGCAGCGTCGAGAATCCGTTTGCACCCAAGGCATGGCCTTCGGAATGCAGTTCGGCAAAGAACGGATAGACCGGATTGCCCCGGTATTGTGCCGCGCGAACATACCACGGTCCGGCAACGCTCGCGCCCACTATTCCGACGACCGTGGCCCCCAAAACCAGTGACCGGCGCCGCGCCGGCCGTCGCCATAGCATGACCAACCAACTGACCGCGACGGCAAACCCGAACGCCAGCGCAAGGTACTTCGTGGCCAGCGCTCCGCCGGCGGCCAGCCCAGCCAGGACAAACCATCGCGGGTCCTCCTCGTCGACCACGGCCCGCCACCACGCGGCCAGACAAAGCGTCGTGAACACGGCCAACGCAACGTCGTTCAACGGGGCCGTCATTTGATTGTTCACCCCGGGCACGAGCACGGCCGCCGCGCCGACGATCGTCGCCCAGCGCCGCCCGAGGATCGGCCGCGCAAGCGCCGCGGCGGCCAGAGCGAACAGGATCCCGGCGGCCCAATGAACCAACTGCGCGGCCACTCCGCCGTCGAGCGCCATGGCCCAGAGATACCACATTTCAACCAACAAGGGAAACGTCGAGTTGTCGTGATACGGCAGATAGACCAGGCGGCCTGCCTCCAGAAACCGCTTGGGCAGTTCGAGATGATAGCACAGCGCGTCGCCGGCCGTCGGCGGCGCAAGCGCCCCGGCCAACGAACCGGCAACGGCCACCCCGGCCAATATCATCATGCCGCGCCGCAACCACGTCGGCGGGCCTGCGAGAAAACCACCGTCGGCCGCGCCGGCATCGTCTCGCGCCAGGTTCGTGGTTGTTCGGCTGTAAGCGTCGATCCAACTTCGGGCTACTTCCGCCAGTCCCCACATCGCCGCGGCCAGCGTGAGCGCGGCGATCAACAGCCGGTTCAAGCCGCCGATCCACCCCAAAAAGGCCAGACCCGATCCCCAAACCACCAGACCCACGGCCACGCTCCAGATGGTCGCCGTGAGAGGGTCCTGCTCAGCCACGCCCAGTCCGCGAACCACCGGTCGCCCAACACCGTAGGCTGCCAGGACGAGCGCCGACAAAATCAGTAGCGAGACGAACGATTCGACCACGGGCACGCTTCCTTACCACCATTCCAACATGGAACCCGCGTAGGTCAGGCTGTGCCTGACAACAAGCGTGTCAGGCACAGCCCGACCTACGGAAAATCAATGTTATTGTTGGACGCCCACTTACCACCAATTCAACATGGAACCCGCGTAGCACGCGGCGACAAATGCCATCCAGCCGACCATGGCCCAGGCTTTCCACGGCGCCACGGCCGGGCCGCGATCGGCATCCGAACATTCCAACAAGGCCGTGGCCAAGTATCGATGCGCACCACTCAGCCGGCCGGAAGGCGGCGACGTGGTCGTCGTTTCACGCAATGGGGCAATCATGACTCAATTTTGCTTTTATCCGTAGAAAAACATCGAGCAGGTTTAACGGCCACCCCCGGCGACGTCTCATCGAGCCCTTTCACAACGGCCGCGACAACCACCTCGGGCAGCAACCTATTCATGCACGCATGATCGGCCCGAGGACATTGCCGGCGATGACACGGCGAGCACGCTACTGGATAATGGAGAACCCTGACGCGCGGCCCAGGGGGCTGCCATTGCCGGTGGTGGTTTGTTCCGCTGGCCAGCACGACCACCGGCCGCCCAACGGCCGCCGCCAGATGGATAGGGCCCGAATCGGCGCCTACCGCGACCGCCGACTCGGCGACCAACGCGGCAAGCTCCACGACGCGCGTCCGGCCCGTCCAGTCGTGAACGCCCGGCCAAGGCTTTTCGCCCAAAATCGCCTGGGCCATGTCCCGATCCGCCCGACCGCCGACCAAAACGACGTCGATCCCATGCTCGACGACCAACCGGCCGATGAACGTTCGCCAGTGTTCGACGGGCCATTGCTTGGCCGGCGTGCCGGCCCCCACGTGAACCGCGACAAAACAACGCGCGACGCGGCGACGAGCGAGTCGCCGGCGAATTTTTCGGCGAATCGGCTCCGGTGCATGGAAAACGGGCCAAAGCTCCTCGGGCCGCTCGACCGAAATGCCCAACTCGGCCAAGAGCGCGCTGCGCGACTCCGTTTCGGCCCGATGGAGAACGAACGCGGGGCTGTCGGTTAAAAGAAATCCACCGCCGCCGGCCGCCCAACCCAACCGCCGCCGCGCCCCACACAGCCAAAGCAGCAATGCCAGCGGAAACTCGCCCCGGACGTCAATGCCCAGATCGAATCGGCGACGACGCAATCGCCAGGCCCACCACAAAACGGCCAACGGCCAGCCGAACCGACCCCCGCGCGAGAACCGGTTCAGCCGCGACACATGCACGCGGTCAACCGCGTCGATCGCAGCGAACAAATCCCGGTTCCATCGGCCGGCCAACACTTCGATCGACGCGCGCGGATAACGCCCCCGAAGCACGCCAATCATGCCCGTGCTCAACACGGCGTCGCCCAGATGGTCCAACTGGATAATGAGAATACTCCGCGGATCAGTTTTGAAACCGGCCGCCATCTCGGGTGCCATATTGGGCGTCATGTCCGCGCTTGCGTGGACATGTTTCGGCCGCATCCACCTGCCCGCGGCGCCGATTACCTCGAAAACCTTCGCTCCGACAAAATCAACCACGTTAAACAAAACCCGCCATCGCAAGCGCACGTAGCGATAGCGTCCCAGCGGCCGTTGCCGCCATCGGACCTCGTCTGCCGGACGCCTGTCCCCCTCGGCGTGCCCTCTTGCCGCCGCGTAGCCATCGAGCGTCGCCTTGGCCGCCGCGTCCCACGAAAAACGTTCGCGGACGTGCTCGGCCAGCGCCCGGCTCCGGCCGGCGGCCAGCGCTCCGAGCACCGCTCGGCGAATTCCCGCAACGTCGCCCGGCCGAACGTATCGGGCGTGCGAACCGAAATACTCGGCCGCGCACCCGCCATCGGGCAAAACCAACGGCGTGCCCGACAAGGCCGCCTCGAGCGCCACGAGCCCGGGCGTTTCAAACCAACTGGCCAGCGCCAAGCAGCCACACGCCGCATAGGCCGACCCGAGCAGCGGATCGTCGTGATCGAGCCGGTCGAGAAATCGAACGTTTCCGGCCGCTTCCCGCCGACAAATTTCAAAATAATCCTCGTGGCCCGGCACAACCCGGCCGAGAATCACCAGCGGCGTGTCAATCCCGCGCATCGCGCGAATCAATCCAAGCTGGTTCTTTCGCGGCTCGATTCGTCCGGGACAGAGCACGAACCCCTCGACGCCGAAACGTTCGACGAACGCGCCCGGATCGCACCGGCCAAATCGAGGATCGGCCCCGTTGGGCACAACCCGGATGCGCTCGGCCGGCACGCCGAAATAGCGCGACAGTTGCTCAGCCTCCGCCGCCGAATTGGGCAGCAACAAGTCGACCGAATGATAGAGTCGCCGCCGCCACGACGGCAAACGCGGACAGGCGGCCCGCGCGGCAAATCGGGCCGCCGCCGCCGCGCGCCCCACGAGCCCCGACCCGCCGCGCCAATAATCGGCCCAGTCGAACCAGGCAATCGTCGACAACACAACCGGCGCGCCGCGCCGCCGCGCCGCTTCGACAACCGGCAAATGCTCGGGCCGGCTTCCGAACAAATGAACGCAATCGGCCCGCGCCAACTCGCCCTCGCCCGGATGCCAAACGGTCGCGTCAACGCCCAAATCGCGCAGGGCCGCGACGGTCGACGTCATCTGAATTTCGCCGCCGCCGGGCGCCCGCTGGGCGTCAGATCGCGGGACGGCAACCACGCGCAATCGGTTTGCGAATCGATTCATCAGGCCACCCATTTGCGCAAGGTTCGTTTGACCCGATTCCGCCAACCGATCGTGCCGATGTCCTCAAACGGCGTGACCCGCTCCCAGTCAATCGCCCGGCGCAACCGCGCCCGGAGTCCGCCGGGCCGATCGACGCGCTCCGGAATCACGCGGCGATCCGTCGGCCGTCGTTCATACGCCAGCGACTCGGGCGTAAACCGGACCACCGACCGGTCCAGCCGCATCAAGGCCACGTGGGTCGATCGCCAGCATTCGACGCCAATGTCCCAGTCGGCCGGCAGCCCTTCGGCGGCCACCTCGAAACAACCGCCGCTTTGGGTCACGGTCAGGCGAATATTTCGCCGGGCTTCCCACCAGGCGACCCAGTCCGCTTGCGTCGTTTTCCACAACCCCCAAAGCGAATCGGCCGCCGTCAACACGCGCCGCAATACGTTGGGCCAACACCCGAGGCGGCCCTCGGGGTGGCCGTAAAGCATGACGGGCTCGCCCGCGCAATAACGCTCGTGAATCAACCGTTCAAAGTATTGGGCCGCCGACTCGGCGGCGGCGCGGCGGCGGGCGACGGCTTCCGCCGGGCCGTGGCCCACCTGGCGATCGGCCGCTTCGAGAAAAAGACCCAAACAAACCGGGTGGATGGGCACCTGTAACGGGCCGCCGGGCACAAGGCAAAACGGAAGATCGTCGTAGGCCAGACCAAACTCGCCACTGTGCGAAACGCCCAATGCGTCGAGGGCCGCGCCAAGCTCAGGGCAATACCGGCCGTGCGGCCCGGCAAATCCCCTCGGCTCGATTCCATGGCCGCGCAAAAACTCGATGCCCCGGCCAAGGTTTCTCACGTTTTCCTCGACCGTCCGATACGTGTGGTGCCAGTAGCCGTGCGAGCCGACGTCGAGCCCGCGAAGCCGGGCCCACGGCGTCGCGGCCGACGCATGGCCGGCGCCGTTGACAAAATGCGAGGTCCACCCCTCGCGGCCCCGAATCGCCCGAAATACCGCCTCGAAATCGACCGTGTCATACTCGTCGTGATCGAATCGAAAGTTGAACGCGCTTCGATAGGGAAACGGATAGGCCGAAACGCAAAGCCACACGCCGCCGGCGTCCTCAATCGCGTCGCGCAGCGCGCCGAGCAGCGCGCGGCGAACCGCGCGGCGGTCGATTCGCGCAATTTCCTCGGCCACCGTCCACGAGCCGATGCGCCATTGGTGCGGAGCCGATCGGCAATCGGCAAGCGCCGCAATCGGGCCGCCCGACGAACCATCGTCCAATCCGGCAACGTCGATCCACGTTTGGCCCGTTTCGATCGACCCACGGCGGCCTCGCCGCGAATCGAACAACACGAACCGCCCGGCCCGCGGCTGTTGCGACGCATCGCAAAACGGCACGCCTTCCTGGACGAGCAATTCGCGCAGCTCGTCGGCGACTCGGTCGAGGACCAAGGGGAGCAGCGGCAGCGATGTTTCCGTCGATCGCATGTCTTCCCTGACTTTGGAGGCTTTTTAAAATTCGTTTTGGCGACCACAATCCCCACCGGGCTTGTCCCGGTCGAACAAGGTTTGGCAACTACTCGGCCATCGCTCAACAACCAAGACCCCACCGGGCTTGTCCCGGT
>JAFGAY010000084.1 GCA_016933425.1 Pirellulales bacterium | reverse complement strand
TTTCGCTCCGCGAAAGTAGCGTGGAATAGTCGCTGCTTTCGCGGAGCGAAAGGCGACAGAAGGTTTTCCGCAACAGAAACTAAGTAGGGGACCTTTCAGAACATTCGCCAAAGGGAACTGGTTCCGTCAGTCGCCCTACAGGAGTTCCTCGATGCTCGCGATGATCTGGTCGATCACGGCGTGGTCGGTCTTGGGGTTGAAGAACACGGCTTTCCACGCCGGCAGGTCGATGCCGCCGGGGCGGTAACCCATCGAGCTGGTGAAGCTCAGCCGCGCGTCGACCGCCGGGTTCAGGGTTTCCTCGCGCTTGGCGAAAAGCCGCTGGATCTCCGAGAAATAATGCTGCCAGGTTCCCTCGGGCATTTGGCCCGACTCGATCTGGTCGAAAATCTCCTTCGCATTGCGACCCTTGGGCAGTACCCACCAAACGACGCTTGGGCCAATGGTTTCGCGGTTGAGGACCTTGCAGTTGGGCAGATCGTCGATTCGCCGTTTGAGCGTTTGGGCCATGCCCAGCGCGTTGGCCACCAGCATCTGGCATCCGACCAGTCCAAGGCCGTTGAGCGACGCCATTACCGAATACGGCCCAATCGCCGGCCGCGAGCATTCGAGCGTGAAAAGGGCCGGATCGCGCCGGTAGTCGGCTTCGGAAAAGTACGGCATTTGTTCCTTGGGTCGGAACAAATGCTCGAGATCGGCCCGGCGGTTCACGATCAAGGCGCTGGCCGGATAATGGCCCCAGCCCATCTTGTGAAAATCGATCGTCACCGAATCGGCGTGTTTCAGGCCTCGCGTGTGTTCCTGGGCCCGGGTGATCAGCGGCAGCGTTTCGTCGCTCAAGCCGAAAGGATTCGCTTCGAGGTGATACTCCGACAGGAAGCAGAGCGCCCAACCGACGGCCGCGTCGACGTGGAGTTGGGGAACCGGCTGGCCGTGCTGGGCCGCCTTCTGCTCGATGATGTCGCGCACTCCCGCCAGGTTGTCGATGCCCGAGGCGTCGGTGCTGCCGAACGTGGCGATGACGAAGGCCACTCGCGTGCCCACGCTGTAAAGCTGGTCGAGCTTCTCGGCCAAGAGGTCCAGCCGCATGGCGATGGTCCGATCGGTCGGAATGCAGTGGAGATTTCGCGTGCCCATGCCGAGCCATCCGGCCAGCGTGGCGTTGCTGTAGTGGGCCGCCTCGGAAACGATGCCGGCCAGCGCCTGGCCGCCCAGACCGTTGCGCATCGCGCCGGGCATCACTTTTTCGATGCCGATTTTGCCGCCGTACAAGTTCGACACGGTTCCGCCCATGGTGAACACGCCCCAGGGCGAGTCGGTATGGTAGAAAACCAGGTTGGCCAGCGCCGTGATGGCTTTCACTTCGAGTTCGTTTGATCGCTGGCTGTAGGTATCGACGCACAGGTTGGGATTTTTCAACAGGCAGGCCATCGCGCCGACCAGCGACGCATAGTTGGCCGGCCCCTTGACGTTTTCCAGATGGAGCTTCGAGTACCAGCCGTCGGTGCCCCAGAAAAACGGAAAAATGGCGTCGCGCGCGTCCTTCAGGTTGCCGGGCAGTGTGTGAATTTCGGGATTGGCCTGGGCCGTCTCATAGTTGCGCGACATGACCGTGCCCGGCGGCAACATTTCCTCGGCCATCATCGCCGAGAGCAATTCGTCGAAGATTTGCGTGATCTCGCGCTTGTCGCAGGTAAAGAAATTCTTGATCAGATCATCGAGCTTCGATCGGTCCATGGCAATGGTTCGCTCATGTGCGGGAGGCGACTCCCACCACAAGCAAACGGATGGCGGGGGCGCCCATTTTATCCAATAACATGCTTGTAAAGCATAGCTTATTGATACAGCAGCCTGGAATTCTTTCGCCAGTCCTTGTCGCGGTCGTGGCCGTACTTTTCAACTCGGGGGCGGCGTTCGCGCAGGCGGACCGATTCGATGCCCAGTTTGGTTCCCTCGGACAACTGGTTGCGGCCCACGCAAACCAGACGCAGCACGTGCCGGCCGGCGTCGGGCCACAGGTCCAACAGTGGAAATTCCTTCCACGTCGGCGCGGCGGCGTAGGTATCCATCGGCTGGCCGACGGCCACGCCGTCGAGCATCGCCTGGTACTTGCCCCCGTCGGGCCCGCACGTCGCGCGGACCAGCAGCCGCAGCGGTTCCTTGCGTTGGATCTCGAAGGGAATTTCGACCCAGGCGTCGTCGGTCGACTTCGGTTCGTAGACCAACTGAGAATGGGCGTGCAGCTTCGGCAGGTTTTCCTCGACCGCCTTGCCTGGTCCGTGGTGCGCCTCGCCCGCGAAGTCCTTGGCCAGCACGACCAGCCGTTCGATGTTGGGCAGCCGGCGTTCGTTGGCGCTGGGCATCTTGACGTGGAAGGTCGGCACGCCCGTCTGATACCAATAGGCCACGCTCGAAAAATCGTCTTCCCGCTCGTTCCAGTTGATCTTCTGATGGTCGGGATTTTCATCCTCCGAGATCCATCCGTAGTGCTCGATGGCGACCTTGATGCTTTTTTGGAAGGCTATCGGGTCGGCCAGGTGCCATCGGTACGACGAGATGCGGCTGCCGATCAGCCGGTAGTATTGATCGTAAAACGCCGTGCCGAAAAACGGCGTCATGTCCTTGCGCAGCCCCCAGGCCTGGAGAAAATAGTCTTCCGTGCCGGTTCCCCAGATCGAAGGCGACGTTTCGCCGTCGATGTAAATTTTTTCGTCGCCTTCGCCAAACCAGTTGGGGCTTCGCGTGCGGACCGACAGGAGCGTGCCGACGAAATGGCCTTTGCCCTTCGTATCGAGAATCACGTAGTCCTTGCCGTTTTCCATGGGAAACTCTTGCCGGTATTGGGCGTGGAAATAGGGCGTGTCGGCCGGCAGTGAGTCTTTTTTGATCCAGTCGATGTTGTAGTAGAGCAGGTTGAGCGGTTTATCACCCTGATTGATCACTTCGATCCGCGCCGCCTTGCGGAACGGCATGTTCCAGAAGCAGTTGTAGGATCCGCTCTCGCCCGCGGCTACCGGCAGGCTGTGGACCGCGTAGCGTTCGCCGAAGGCGTTGCAGAAAAAGTCGCCGATGGGCGCCTCGACGCCCGGTCGCTCCCGGTCGTCCCAGTATATTCGGAGCAAAATGTCCTGGCCGGTCGCCGAGCCGACGGGCGCCCATTCGTGCGGCTCGGGTGGAAAGAACGTAAACCACATGTGGGTGATCATGCCCGGCCCGCGAACATCCAGCGGAACCCATTTTTCACCCGGCTTGACCCAAAAACAATCTTCGTTGCTCATTTCATCGCCGAACTTGCCATAGGGCGAAGCCGTCGGATCATACTTGCCATCGGCCCCCCGGCGAAACGCCGAGGTGGCCCTCATGCTGCGTCCTTCGACGGGCTTTGTGAGGCTTTCAAGGAGCGTTTGGGCGAACAGGGGGCCAGCGGCCAGCAGAAGGACGGCAGCGATCGCGGGAATTGCAGGGGTCGGTCGGTCGGCGCGGCGCAAGGTCATTACGGGTCTCCTTGTAGCAGGCGAGTGCCAGGATTCTGATCGAACGAGATGTTCACAGCATAGGACGGCGGGCGGGGGAATGCAAGAACTGGCTGCCCCGCGATTCGATTGTCACCCGGCCGGCCGAGTAGGGTGCTCCCTTGTCAGGGTAACTCACCCAGGTAGGGAAACGCATACCATGCCAGCCAGGCGAACATCGCCACATGGAAAGCCAGGTTATGGCTGGAACTGGGACATCGCATTGCCCACAGGAGAACGACGCCCAAAACGATCCAGCAAGAGACGTTCACGAGAGTGGCTGTGACGGCATACGCGAGACCGTGGTAATGACTCGCGTAGTCGAATCCGAAGGCCAGATTCAGTGCCGACAAGATCACGGCGACGACAAGGAGCACGACGGAGCAAACCGGCACATTGGGCCGACCACGAAACACCGGCCGGCACCACAGGCAGGACACCAAAGGGATGAGGACGACTGCCGCAACGCGTCCCCCGATCAACATGGCCGGCACAAGGACAAGCAAATTCAACGGCGCGTAAATCGTGGGCACGCCTGGTGAGATGGTGATCCATGACAATATGGTCCACGTCGCCACAGCGAGAACTGTGTGCAGACCGGTCGTCCCGGTCATCCTCCATCCTCCTTCTTCGCGTCGAACAGCCGCCTCGCCAGGTCGTTGACCTCTTTCAGGGCCAGTTTGCCGCTGGCCAGTTGCGGGATTTCGTCGACCCGGCGAAAGCTGTCGGGCGAGGGAATCCAGAGAGGCGGCAGGCCCGCCTCGGCCAACGCGCGGCAGACCTCGTCGGGTTTCTTGGCCAGACCCGTGTGGAGGACGACCAGCCGCTCGCCCTTGCGTTCGTCGGGAATCGACGTAGCCACGACTCGAACTTCTTCCTCGTCGAGATTCAAGGCGCGAACAATGGCTTCCTCGACGCCCAGGTGGGGCACCATCTCGCCGCCGATCTTGGCGAACCGGCTTAGCCGGCCCGTGATGAAGATGAAACCGTCCTCGTCGATGCGCGCCACGTCGCCGGTCACGTACCAGCCGTCGCGGATGACTTCGGCCGTCATCTCGGGCAAGTGGAGATAGCCCTTCATCACGTTGGGGCCCGTGACCAGCAACATGCCCGAACGATTGGGTCCCAAGTCCTCGCCCGTCTCAAGATCGACGATTTTGGCCGATATTCCTGGCAGCGGTTTGCCGGCCGAGCCCTCTTTTCGAGCCACCTGGTCGGTGTGGCCCAAGCGGCTGTCTGGAATGTTGCCGCAGACGACGGGCGAAAGTTCCGTGGCGCCGTAGCCTTCGATGGGACGGACGCCAAAGCGATTTTCCAGGGCGTCGGCCAGTTCGATGGCCATTTTTTCCGCGCCCAGGACGATGAGGTTGAGCGAGGCAAAGTCCTCCGGCTCGATGCGGCGGAGGTAGGAACGCGCGAACGTTGGCGTGGCCACCAGGATCGTGGCGCGGTGCTTCTTGCAGAGCTGGCCGATCTGACGCGCCTCGAGCGGCGTGTGGTGGTAGATGCCCATCGGGTCGAGCATCAGCGGCGCCCAGAGCGTCACCGTGTAGCCGAAGGCGTGAAAGAACGGAAGGACGCCTATGAGGATGTCGTCCCGATCGATGCGGAAAAAACGCGTGAACGCGATCACGTTGCTGGCGATGTTCCGATGGGTGAGCATGACGCCCTTGGGCATGCCGGTCGAGCCCGAGGTGAAGATGATCGTGGCCAGGTTGTCCGGGTCGATCTTGTGCAGGCCGAGGACCCGTTCGAGAACGCGGACTGGGAGACACCAGGCGGCCGCGGCGGCCCGAAGCTTATCGGTCCATCGGATTTTGCCGGCCAGGTCTTCGAGATACACGATTTCAGCGTCAAGCGTCAGATTGAGCTTCTCCATCACCTTGCGGCTGGTCAGGACGTGGCGGATTCCGGCCTGGGCCAGGCAGGCGTTGAGCACCTCCGGCGAGCGAATCGAGTAGTTCAGGTTCACCGGCACTCGCCCGGCCAAGGGAATGGCGATGTTGGCCACCGCGCCGGCGACCGTCGGCGGCATCAGCAAACCCACCTGACGCTCGTCGGCCGCGAGAATGTCGCGCAGCAGCTTCCGAAGGATCAACACGCGGATCAACGTATCGGCCGAGGTGAGCCGGACGCCGGTCGAGTCGGCCAGTTTCCCCTGCCGCATGTGCCGGCGACAATTGCGGAGAAAGTAACGAGCCGGAATCATGTCCAGAGCCTTGTCCGCTTGCATCGCCTGGCTCTCCAATTGGGCCACCATCTGCCGAGCCTCGTAGGCCGTGGCGACGCCCGACGCTGGTTTTCCGAACAGAATGGAGACGGGATACGGCCAGTGCCGGGGCCATTTCCAGAAGAACTTGCCTCGCTCGAAGCTGAAAACGCTCCCCCAAAGCCCGTGGAGGCATACGGGAATCACGGGGGCATTGGTCCCTTTGAGGATCGACAGAAACCCCGGGCGGAACTCGCGGAGCGATCCGGTCCGCGAGAGCCCGCCTTCCGGGAAAATGCAGACCAACTCGCCGTTGGCCAGGGCGTCGCGGGCCTCGCGGATGGCCCGAACCATCGACTTGCGACTGTCGTCGAGCGTGATGATGCCCGCCTGTCGGGCAAGCCACCCGCGCACTCCGCCGACCACATAGTCGGCGTGGGCGACCATTCGCACGGGCCGCGGCGCGGTGAGCAGGAGCAGGAAGCCGTCGATCCAGGTGATGTGGTTCGACACTAACAGCGCGCCGCCGCGGGCCGGAACATTATCAAGACCGGTGATCTTGACGCTGTAGACCAAGCGGCTGATGACGCGAGCCATGAGCCGAAGGACGGCCATGGGCAAGAGGAAAACCGTGCAAACGAGGAGGACCGGTAGCGTGGCAATGCCGCACACGAGGAAGATCTGCCGGGAGGACAGATCGAACACGTCGCGGAATGCCCAAAACACGCCCGAGGCCGCCAACATGCCGGCGAAGGTGAGAAAATTCGCGGCGGCCAGGACGACGCCTCGCGACTCGTCGGGGCTGCGATCCTGGAGAAAGGCCTCGAGCGGGACGGCGAACAATCCGCCGCCGATGCCGAGAAAGAACAGGCCGAAACAACCCAGGCCATACGCAGTGTGAATCGAGACGTTGGCGGGTCCCGGCGAACCGAACAGGAAAATCGCGCCGGCAGCGACGGCCAGGGCGCCGAAGGGAACGATGCGCAGCTCGACGCGGCCTCGCGATAGTGTGCCAGCCAGAACGCTACCCACCCCGACACCCAGGGCGAGCACGCCCAACAGCGGGCCAACCCAATCCTGGTCGACACCCAGGGCGGTGGTGCCGAACAGATCGACGTTCACCTGGACCAGCGCGGCCAGCGACCAGAAGAACGTCGTACCCAGAGCAGCCAAAAGCAGCGGCCTGTGCGACGCCAGCAACCCTTGGTCGCGCACTACCTGCCAGGCGAAATTCAGGGGGAAGGTTCGCCGCGGATTGGCCGCGACGAGCTGTCTGATCTGGAAGCTGGCCACCAGTCCAACAATGGCCACGCCGATCAGAGCCGCGCCGGAAATCCACCATTGATGCACGCCGGCCGGCCGCGTGAGCCCGTAGAGCAGGTTGCCCGCGGCGGTGCCAACGATGATGGCGACAACGGTGGTCAACCCCATCCAGCCATTGGCCGCCGACAAAGCCCGGGGATGGACAATCTCGGGGATGCTGCCCAGCTTCGATGGACTGAACAGGGCGCTCTGGGCGCCCATCATGGCCACGACGATGAACATCAGGTAGAGATTGCCCGATAGGATCGTCGCGATGCCCAGGGCCATGATGACGATCTCGGCCCACTTGCAGGCGACGATGATGTTGCGCTTGCTGAAACGGTCGGCCAGGTAGCCGGCCGGCGCGGCCAACACCAGATAGGGCAGCACGAAACACGCCAGACCGGCCGACAACGCCAGCGCCGCGTCTTCCGGACCCGCCAGCTCCTTGGCGATGGGCACCACCAGCCAACGAAACATGTTGTCGTTTGCCGCGCCGAAAAACTGCGTGCCCAGAAGCCCCACGAAGCTGCGGTTCCACAGCGGCCGGCTCTCGGCCGTTTCGGACGCATGGGCCGCGGCCGCGTTGTGCAAAACGGGTGATTCCACGTTCCCTCGATCCATCGAAGACTCCACGATCATCTCGCTCATGGTGTATCCTGGGAGGTTTCTGTTGAGCCTATCCAAAACATGCCTTCTCCCTCCGGGAGAGGGTCGGGGTGAGGGCCGCTGACAAAGACCACCAGCCCGGCACCCACCTTCCCAGGCGAGGTATCACGCAGAATGTATCGCAAATCGCCCAAATTGCGAATACGAAAAGGGGCTAATTAGCGGAACCGACCTTAGGTGAAATGGGTCAAGAATACCCCGGACCCGCAAATAAACTCCGTTGATTTTTGGATAGGTTTCCCAAAGACGTCGCGTCTTGGGCTACGCGCTTGCCATATCCTCAACCAACTCGCCCACGGCCCGCATCGTCTCCTGGAGTTGTTCGGACGTGAACGGCTTGGCAATGAAATCCTGGGCCCCTTTGCGAATGGCCTCGGAGATGAGCCGGGTCTGGTTCAGCGCGCTGACGACCACGACTTTGGCCTGAGGGTCCTCCTTGATAATCGCCGAGAGCGCCTCGATGCCGCTCATGCCGGGCATGACAATGTCCATGGTGACCGCGTCGGGACAATGACGCCGATACAACTCGACCGCCTCCTGGCCGTCGCAGGCCTGGCCGACAACCGTCCAACCGTCTTCGGTCAAAGTCTCCGCGATCATCTGTCGCATCAACATCGAGTCGTCGGCAATCAGAACACGCTTCGTCACGATAGCCAGATCCTTCGAAAATGAACTCCGGTGCGGGAAACCCCTACGTAAGCATAGAACACGACCGCAAGCCAAAACGGCTTCGCGGCCGCCCGGTCGAGAGTCCTTGCGGCCGAAAAGCTGCGTGATTTCCGCAGGGACGCCAATCCGGCCGATTGTGCCGGTTGGACGGCGTTCCGGCCGGCCATAATCCGTCGACCGGCTTGCACGGGCGACACAAACCGAGTAGGTTCAGTTTGGGCAATTTGTTGGCAAAAAGACCTGGAAAATAAGATTGTTTTCGCCGCTCAGCGACTCGAAACGCGTTTTGAAATGAGCAGCAGCGGTAATTCCCAAACCCTGCTCCACCGGGGCGAGCCCGGTGGGGTTATTATTGCGCAACCCCATTTCCAAACACATTCTGCAAACCGACAAGGGCACGCGACCGTGGAAGCTGAACTGATCGCCGAATTCCGCCGCCGGATACCGTCGCACCCGCTGGTTCGGGTCGGTCCGGGCGACGACGCGGCCGTGCTGCGCATGGCCGAGATCGACGAGTGCGCGGTGACCGTCGATCTGTTGACCGACGGCGTCGATTTCCACCTGGCCGAAGTCGACCCGCGCCGCGTGGGCCGGAAGGCGTTGGCCGTCAATCTGAGCGATCTGGCCGCCATGGCCGCGCGGCCGGTGGCCGCCGTCGTGGCGCTGGCCCTGCCGCGGCGCGATGGGCTGCGGCTCGCCCTCGAACTGTTCGAGGGCATGGTGCCTCTGGCCGAACGGTTTTCGCTGGCCATCGCCGGCGGCGACGTCAACAGTTGGGACGGACCGCTGGCCTTGAGCGTCACGCTCCTCGGCGCGGTCACGCCGCGCGGCCCCCTGCGCCGCGGCGGGGCGCGGCCGGGCGATCGCATCCTGGTGACCGGCGCATTCGGCGGGAGCATCCTCGGCCACCATTTCGATTTCACGCCTCGCGTCGACGAAGCGCTGCTGCTGGCCGAGCGTTACGAACTTCACGCGGGCATCGACGTCAGCGATGGCTTGTCGGTCGATCTGGGCCACGTCGTCGAGGAAAGCGGCCTTGGCGCGGTGCTCGATCTGGACGCGGTGCCGATTGCCCCGGCCGCCGAGCAACTGGCCCGGCAACGCGCCGACGGCTCGACCGGCCTGGACCACGCGTTGCACGACGGCGAGGATTTCGAGCTGATTCTGGCCGCGCCGCCCGACGAGGCGCGGCGAATCGTGGCCGACCAGCCGCTCGACGTTCCCATCGCCGACGTCGGCCAATTCATCGCCGAGCCGGGCCTCTGGCAAACCGACCGCGCCGCCGGGCGCCGCCCACTAGCGGCCCGCGGCTGGCAGCATGAGTTCGAGTAAGCTGGCGTCCAAGAATAACATTTGAGTTTCCGTAGGTCAGGCTGTGCCTGACATGCTTGTCGTCAGGCACAGCCTGACCTACGTAA
>JAFGAY010000402.1 GCA_016933425.1 Pirellulales bacterium | reverse complement strand
GATTTGCGGGTCGCGACCAGCACGGCGATGCCGGCGGCGGCTAGGACGATGCCGATCAGCGGCATGACGCAACTGATCGTGAGCAAGGCCCCGATCACGACCAGCGTGAGTCCGCCCGGCCAGGTGGCGAACCATCGCGCCAGGCGCGTCCGAACGAGCAGCACCAAGGCCGCGAACACGGCCAGGATGATCAACACGGCGCGTCCCGTCCAGAGCGTTTCGACCGAGGCGGGGCGAGCGGTGATCCGCACGTCGCCGCGCGGCGTCGTGAACCGATAGGTGCGATAGACGGCGTCCTCCGGCGTCGGAAAATCGATGACCAGACTCGCCAGGCCCGAGGGGGTTACGGGCGGAGCGGCGGCGGCCCGGCCTCGCACTCTTGCGTCCGCGGGTTTATCTTGCAGTGTGCGTTGAAATCCCATGCTGAAACCGGAACCGTGTCCTTCCTCGGACTTATCGACCAGGCGCGTCGAGCCGTCGCGGTTGCCGATGGAATCCGACCAGGGCTGTGGACCAGCCGTCGCGTCGGCCTCGGCTGCCTGCCCGGCTTGCTCCTGATAGCGCTGCTGGTAGCGAGCTTGCTTGCTCATGGGTTTCTTTGCCGGCGCGGTTTGTTGCGGTGTTGCCGGGAATTGCATCATGGGCCGGTTAAGCTGGGCGCCTTCTTGGATGCCACTCGAGGGGATGGCGACGGGCCCACCCATCATTCCTCCCATCCCTCCTCCCGCTGAGCCGCCGATAGCCGCGCCGTTGACGTTCACCATGCCGTCGTGAATGCCTGCCGGACCTTCCGTTGACGCCGGCGGCTGGCCGGCGGCTGGCGGACTCCACGCCGGCGCCGCCTGGGGGAGGCTTGATTGCGACGGAGCGCTGGCCCTGGGTGGTTCTGGTGAGACCAGATTGTTGTTTCTATACCACTGGTTGTTGAGCTTCACCCCGCCGCGTCGATCCGCGCCGACGATAACCTTCGTTACCTTGGCCTCGATGTCGCCGAAGTTCCGGCCCGCTTTGCTCACCGCGCCGCGCGACGCATTGACCTGCTGCATTAGATACAGGCTTCCGAGTCGTTCCCGATTGTCGTCCTCGGCGGTTTGCTGGGGCGCGTTTTTGACGATCTGGGCCTGTTGTTGGGCCTTTTCGAGGAGCTGTTCGTTGTCGGCCAATTCCTTGCGGAACAGGGCGTTGTCGTTCAATTCAGAAGCATTTCGCACTGCCATGCCAACCTGTTTTTGCAGGCCGGTGAGGTTTTGCGCGGCGCGGATTTTGGCGAACTCGTCGCCGGTTTGCATCGTCTGACTCAACTGGCTGATCTGCGAGTTTCGATAGGCCACCTGGCCGGCGGCCAATAGGCCTTCGTCGGCCACGAGCCGCATCGTCCCGTCGAAGTCGAACCACCGATGGGTCTTCGGCAAGTGGAGCCGCACCTGGCTCAGCTCGGGCGTGAGGTTTATTTTGCCGCGCGGATCGAGCGTGCGCAGCAGCGGAAATTCGACCTTGCCGCCCAGGGAGTCGACCGCCGCCATCCGTCCCCCGTAGATCAACTCGATTTGGTAATCGAGTTCGCCGGCCGACGTCTTAATCAACGGAATGCACACGTGCAGGTCGTCCGAGGCGTCGGGATGACGAATCGGCTTGACCGGCTTGCCCGCCACCTGGGCCGACCAGAGCCGCGCGCCGCGGGGCAGTTTGATCGGCAAAAACTGCTCGGTCGAATTGTCCATGTGGTAAACGATCCGCCCGCGATAAGCCCCCGAAGCGTCGACCAGCAAATCGGTCTCGGCCAGTCCGATCCGCGCCCCGGCCGTGGCGACCGCCTCGCGCTGGCGCGTTTGAAACGCCAGTTCGGGCCGGTCGGCGCCCGGCGCAACGAGGTAAGCTTGGGTGATTCCCTCGCCCAGCAGTTGGCGCAGCGTTGCGTAGGACTTGCTCCTCGGGTTGACGGGTTCCAATCCGGCGGTCTTTGCGTCGTCGGGAACAATCTCGTCGCGGCCGGCGCTTTCCAAAACGGCGAAACGACGGGTGGTTTCGCCCGTGGCGACCACGGGAATCGGCGCCGTTTGCAATCCCGGCGTCAGGAGCCGATCGTTTTTCACCAGCACCCGAAAGGCGTCGGCCATGACCTCGTCTTGCAGGTCGAGCGTGACGCGGAGCGGGGCGTCGGCTCCCGGCCCGGTTGGCGCGATCGTCTTCTCGCGCAGCATGGGCACTTCGATCCGGCAATCGTGCATCCATGCCGGAAGCGTGAACACGATCTGGCGAATGCCCGCGTCGCGGATCGAGAAGTCCAACAAGATGGTCTCTTCGATCGCGCGATCAGTCACGCGAACGTTGGTGATCGTCGTGCAAGAAACGCGCGGGCTGCGCCGCGAGAGCACCAGCCGGCCCTCGATGTCGGGCCGGTCGTAGTGCAAAGCCAATTGGACCAGTGCCCGCTGGTCGGGCCGCAGCCAGCCGAACAGCCGGTGGAGCAGCACCGATTGGCAGTTCGCCAGTTCCCGGGGCTCGACGCGGAACGACGGATCGACCTGGACGGCCAAGTCGCCCGATTGACGCTCGACGCCGAGCACCTCGAGTCGCGGCAACGTCGTCGCCGAAGCGTTTGCTTTGCCTCCCAGCTTGCCGCGCAGCACGATCGGCACGCGGCCCAGCCGGCCATCGGTCAGAAAGACGGTCAGTCGCCGGCGCGGTTGGTCCTTCTGGGTGATCGCCCAATGAAACAGCCCGCCGGCGGCGGCCGGATTTCGCTCGAAATCCGGAGCGAGAACGTCGACGTTCTCCAGCTCGAATTCCTCGGGCAGCAGGAAGGCCGCGCTGTAGATTGGTCGGCCCTGCACGTCGAGATTCACAAGGCTTTCCAACGACCGCTTGTCGTCCGAAATTCGCAAGATCGATTGCACGGCGGCCGTTGTTCGGGCGCGAACCGGCCCGGCGGCAAGCGTAATCGAAAACGGCGTCGAGGCGAACTCATACGCCTGGTACGGGCGGAGCCCCAGCGGATCGTCGAGCGTCGCCTGTCCGGCGGCGACCGATTGGGGCAGCGCGAAGTCGGCCCGGCGCACGCCCCGAGCCGCCGTGGTGCGGAGTTCCAAAAGGGGACTCCGTCGAATGGCCACGCGGCCTCGCTCGATCGCCGCGCCGTCGACGGCGACCACCGGCACGGCCAACTCGTCCGACAGTCCGCGGCGGCGCAATTTCAACGAAATCCGTTCGGAACCAGCCGCCGGTTTGAGCAGCGCGACGTCGATCCGCTGGGTTTTGCCCACAACCGTCGACTGCCAGCCGCGGACATTCGGCCCGGCGACGCTTTCGATGCGCCAGTCCTCAGGCACGACGACGGTGAACTGACGCCGCTGATCCTGGCGAAACGCGAGTTCGAGGTCCCAGATCATTCGGGCGGCGTCTTCCTGAACGTCCAACAGCGCCTCGCTCCGCGCTGTCAGGCTGTGCTCGATTTCGGTTCGGGCGAGCTTGGGCCGCCACTCGACGCGCAACCGTCCCCCGTCGCCGAGCACGGTTTCGATCTTTTCGTCCGGCTTGGCGGTTTCAAAATTTCGCCGATCGGCCGTTTCGCCGAATTGCACGTCCGTTTCAGCCGTCGGAACCGTCAGCGCCAACGACGAGGCCGGCGCGGCGGGCACCACGCCCTCGGCCACGTGCCAGCCGCCGTGCCGCGCGAGCCGGAGCCGCACGTGAACGTTCAGAGTATGCCGGCCCGCGTCGGAAACGTGCAACAGCAGCACGGCTGTCCGGGGACCCGACGGGGTTTTGCCCGGCGCCGGCTCGGATTGCGTCACGCTGAGGCGAGCCGGTTTGCCGTCGAGTTGGGCCTCGGCCAGCACGCCGCCGGCCAGACGTAAGGGGACCATTACCCCCGACGGCTTGTTGACCACGATTTCGATTTGACCTTCGAGCAGCAAATCGTCGCCGTCGGCCAGACGCGCTTCGTACGACGCCCCGGCCAGGGCGTAGTCGCACGGCGCGGCCGGAGGCGTCCGGTCGGGATTCGCCCGGCTCCAAAGTTCCCGGTACTGGTCGTAGGGGACGAAACACCGGTTCGCGTTTTCGATGCCGCCGGGCGAGTCGGGATCGTAGGGAATCAGTATGGCGTCGGCCGGCACGCGAACCTCGGGCAAGGGATCGACCAGCTCGACGCGCATCGGGCTGTCGCCGCCGAGCGGTTCGCCGGCGGTTGCCGCGGCGGTCGTCGCCAGCACGAGGAGAACCGCGCCGGCCGCGCTTGCGGCGTGCTTGCCGGCGAAGCCCCCTTCAAAATGGGCGAAAAACCAACGTCCGCCGGCCAGAAGCAAAAAGTAGGGGATCAGCAGCAGCGTGGCGTAAAACGCCATGTTCAGCGGCTCGGCCAGGACCTGGCAACCGGGCACGAGCGGCACGAGCGAAAACACCAGCCCGAGCACGACCAGCAAGCGAAACTTCGCGCCGGTCGAACGGCCTCCCAGTGCCACGCCGACCAACACGACGGCCAGCGCCAGGGCCCAACCGAGCGAGGCGAACCGCCGCCGGTCGGCCACAGTGACCACGAGCCGAGGATTCTCGCCGAGGCTGCGGAACGTGACGACCGTCGACTTGCTGCCCGCCTGGGCCTGGTCGAAATCGACCTTCAGGCTTCTCATGCCCTTGAGTCCGAAATCGGCTGCATGGAAATCGCCGTAGCCCCCCGCGGCCTTTCCCGCCATCTCGGTTTGGGCGTCGGATTTCGAGGATTCGGGGATGGGGCGGCCGAATGCTTGATATTGATCTTCCGAAATGTCCCCGTCGACGTCGTAATCGTAGTCGGCGCGAATCTTCTTGTCGGAACTCCGCGCGAGGCGCCGGCGACTAGCGGCGGGCTCACTGGTTTCGGTTTTGATTTCGCTTTCCTCGGGGAGTGATACTTCGTCCGCTAACGTAAGGGCTTCGCAACAAACGGTTGCCGGTCTCCTTCGAGCGGCTTGCCGAGTAGATTTCATTCCGGCGGTTGGACCCACGAGGGCCACATTACGCAGCCACCGCGCCGCTCGAAACAGCGCCGGCTCGGTCGGCCGCACGGCGCCGCTGGTCAGCGTGCCCTGGCTGTCGACGACGTGATAGCGCCACGGAAGGACCAATTGCCATTCGAGCCCGACCAGCGGCACTTCGCTCGGCGGGACGTCCTGATCGGCGCGGAGCAGGAGGCGGGGAGCCTCGACGTCGAGATCGCGGAGTGGGTCGGACGTCGCCAGGGGCGTTTCGTAGAAGAATTGCAACTCGCGCGACGCGCCGGCCCCCTGCCCCGCCAGGTCCAGCAGCAGTCGTTGATCCTGGCGTTGCGGTTTGGCCGGTTTGCCGTCGAGCCAGACCGACCACAATTGTGCATTCGGGGGCAGCTCGATTTCCAGATAGGGCGCCTTCGTGCGCAGCTCGAATCGCGCTTTGGTCTGTGCGACGCCTTCGGCCGACACCCGCGTGGTGAGACGGCCCCGCTGAACGACGGCCGCCGCCAGCGCGTAGGCCGGATAGCGATAGGCGTCGATCGTCACCGGGATGGGCTCGCCCACGAAACCGTGGACGCCTAGCAGCCGGCGGCCCGGCTGATACTCGGCGTCGACCAGTTCGCCGACGTCGACCGGCCGCGCATCGGTGGTCACTCGAACGTCGAGTTCGGCGTTTCCCTCGACGGCCACAAGGCCCGACTGATGGGCGACCCCCTCGGCAGCGACGATCGGCAGCGCCAGGTTGCGAGGATCGCGATCGCCCAGCGGCTGTTGAAAATCGACGGCCAGCGCGATCGT
>JAFGAY010000401.1 GCA_016933425.1 Pirellulales bacterium | reverse complement strand
GCGTTGACGTCGGCCGGATTGCCGGCAAGAAAGTCCATGGCTTCATGGATGAAGGCGTAGACGCCGTCATCTTCGACGCCGAGGACGCGAGCATGATCGGCATAGGCCGCCATGCCTTTCAATCCGTAGGCAATCAACTCCTGAAGGCCGGCCACGTCGTCGCCTAGGCTGTCGATTCGTTTCTGAATGGTGAGCTGCTCGCCCTGACGTATCATTTCATCCAGATCGTTGGCCGGCTGAACGGCCGCATGGTCGGCCGGCGGCTCGGGCTGCTGGCCGGCCTTTTGACATGCCGATTCGTAAGCCTTTTTGATCTCGCCGCGCACGGCGGCGGAACGTTGGATGAGGTCGGCGAGCCGTTTTGGGTCGAAATCCACATTCGTGACCGTCGCAAACAGGACCTCAACAACAGCCAAGTCGGCGTGCCGATGAGCCACGCCGAGCTTGCGAGCCCGATGAGCATATTGACTGATGCCTTCGGCAACGTGCATCGCCAAATCCTGGAGAGCGGCCGTCTCGGGATCTTTTCCACACGCGCCGTGGGCGGTGCATCCGGTTCCTTTGGCCGTCTGTTCGCACTGATAACAAAACATGTTCATGGCCTACGGTTCCTTTCTGTCATGGGCGGCTTCACGGTGAGCCGCCTAAGTTGGTTGGCGTTTCACTCTTCAATGGTAATCGCTTCGACGGGGCAAGACTCGGCCGCCTTGCGGCAACTGACTTGCTGGTCCGTTGGCACCGGATCGATTTTGACCTTGGCCACGTCGTCGACCAACTCGAAAATCGCCGGACATATCTCCTCGCACAATCCGCAACCGGTACACGTACTTTCGTCAACGATTGCTCTCATTGTTTCTCCCCTTCTTTCTAGGCTATGGGCGGCAAGACCAAAATGACATTCAACTGTTATGGCTTCAATTCGATCAGCAACTCAAGCGAAATGTTCGTTACAGAATATCGTTGTGCCCACCCCGCCCTCCGACGTAATCACGGCTGCATTATCATGTTCGACGGGCAGCGTTTCTTTCGGCATGGAATTCTCTGGTCTCCATGGTGACAGCCAAGTCCAGAGCCCGCTCAGTTGACACCGGGAGCAAGCAGCGACGGTGGGTTGCCATCCGTGAATTGCCTGATTAGGCGCTGGGCACTTTCTTTGGTGGAGTAATCGGGATACTTGACTGGATTCGTGTAGCCTTTTAGCGCCAGAATCCGCCCGCATTCCAAGCGGCATTCCTGGGCCAGTTCGACAGCCGCGGTGAGTATTCGCATACATTCTTGGGGTGAATGGAATCCCATGCCGTTGTTCGCGGCCACATAGTCCCAGCGTAGCTGTGCCCGACGCACCAAATCGCGGACCTTAGTGAGTTCGTCGTCATTCGCGCCGACTTCCATGCAGGCGGCAATGTCGAAATGGGCCAACGAAAGGACTCGTTCAGACCGGTCACGACCTTCCCGCACCTTGTCCTGGATCGATGCGACCCGCGATCGGATTTCTTCCTCGCCCCAACGATGACACACCGAGCACGAGTTGGCGATGTTTAGCAGCGGGCTTTGGACATGATGGTCGGTGTATTTCACGCCGCCCTCCGTCCGGTAAGGCATGTGGCAGTCCACGCAGGATACGTCGCGGAAGGCGTGAATGCCCGTGCCGTACACTTCGTAGTCGGGATGTTGCATCTTGACCATCGGGGCTTTGCTAATGGCATGCGTCCAATCCGAGAATTTTTGCGCGGCGTAGTAGTCGTCCATGTTCTCCACGGTTGTTCCCTCATCCCACGGAAAGGTCAGATAGTCTCCATCACCCTTGAAGTAGTACTCGACATGGCATTGGGCGCAAACTAAAGTCCGCATCTCCTGGTGTGATACCTGATTGATGTCGCGCCCCTGCCGCTTGAATGCCTCGATTAGCGCGGGCCGCGAAATCCGAAGTTGCATCGTCTCGGGATCATGGCAATCAAGGCATCCGATGGGATGCGTAATGTGGCCCTTCAGTTGATGGAAGGTCTTCGCGTAGAAATCGCCCGCGCCGGCTAGAAGAAGCTCCTCGAAGGACGCACCCTCGCCGGGTAGCACGAGCCGACCATACTCGATCATCTTTCTCGGCACGTCGGGGCTTTTGCAGCTCCAACACGTGGCCGGCGTGGTGGAATTCACACGCTTGGTCTTGCGCACGTCCTCGACTGCATGGATGTGTCCCCGGGCCTGCTTGTACTCCTCGGCGAAGCCGTAGCCCGCGAACAGCACCACGTTTGCGGGCGTTTCCTCCAGATAGTCGCGGGCGAACGAACCACCGTACTTCGTCTTTGTTGCGTCTTCCTGCATTCGCATGTAGGAGGCGAATTCCCTGGGCCAATTTGCCGCCCATTGACTGCTGTCGGTTTCCAGCGGGTCGATCGGGACCAGCGGCGGACGGATTTTCGCCTCGTTCCGGCGTTCCATTATCGAAGCGAACAATAGACCCAGGAAGAATACGGCAACCGTGGTTGCCGCAAACAGCATCCAGCCCATCCATGGGCCGCGATATCCTGGCAAGGTGCGTTTGTGATCGGAGTTCACGTCTTTCACGCTATCATTCATGGCTTGGTTCTTCATTGGGCCGCGGGAAACGGCCTCCTATGTGCGGTTTTTGGGGCTCCAGGACCGACGGGAGTTCCGGACCCATTACTCGCGGTGCTGATGAAAGGCTTCGGACTCTTCCATGTGGGACCTCGCGATGACAGTCCCAACAACGGACGCCATCCACGTCGAATCCATGGACATCGACGTCTTCGATGGTTTGTTCATGGCAACGACGGCAATTGTTCTCGACCACGGGAATGGCGCCCGATGAAATTTCAATGACTTGCGGCTCCAGTCCCAATGTGAAAATCGTTGAATGGTAAATGCCGTCGCGGGCCTTGAAGGCATAGGCGTGAAAGAACGTCTCATGGGGTACGTGGCAATCATTGCAAGTCGCTACGTTCGCGTGGCTCGATCGTTGCCAGGAAGCATAATGCGGCTGCATGACGTGACAGTTGACGCACCCTTCAGGGTCGTCGCTAAGATAGGAAGTAACTCGGGACACCTTTCCTATCGCCAGGCCGAGCCCGGCAAGAACACCAAGCGCAAGGAAACACATCATCCGCAACGGAAAAGGAACAAAACCCAGAATGAGCAAACCATATAGTGCGGATATTGCGCGTGAAAACATAATGGCAAACGCTCATTCAATCCGATGGATTTCTTCATGCAGAATAGCAATGCACAGCTTTTGCGTCAACGGGACAGCCTATTTGGAAACGAGTGGTTCATGCTCCATGGGCCCTCAAAAAGCAATGCCATCATTGAACTTCGCATAAGTTGTGAATCCAGGCCGGCCAACGAGAAGCCGGTTGACATTTCTCCCCAATCCGTGTTTTGCGATCGGTAGACGTCAATGACAACAACGGCCAGGTACATGACCCGCGCGGCCCAACGTGGCACGAGGAACACCATAATGGTCGGCTAATTCATTAGCCATTGTCAAGTACTGCTCGTGAACGCCGGCGCCCATCTCTTCAGACTCGACCTTCTGGAAAGCTAAGAGCAGCTTCCGTTGGTCGTCCTCCGTGAAGACCTGATCGGCCATGGCGAAAAGGCAATGGTCTTCCTTCTCAATGTGACTCCCTAGCAAAGCGCAGTACGCCTGGGTGTCTTCAACAAACGCCTGGAGTGCTTTTGCGTCGCCCTCGGCGGCGCGTGCGATATTCTCGGCCATGGCGCGTACATACCCTCGTCCCTGCTCGTGCTCGGCTATCATGACGCCGGTTGACCCTTGGTCGCGAGAAAAACCCTTGGCTTCCATGGCGGGAAACAAATGGGTCTCCTCCTTGCCGTGGTGGCATCGGTCGGCAAAGTTACGGAAGAAGTCGACGGCCTTTTCGGCCGAGTCCCGCGGGAACGTGCCTTTCGACTGAGCCTCGTCGGCGATTTTCTCAAGACACCGCAAGACCTGTTCGATCACGCGATGTTCGTCGGACAGAATTTCAGTGGGTTTCATTGGACCCTCCTTTGGGCAAAGGGGACATAATCGACGTAACGGAGATACAAGACAAAATAACGTGTAATCACATGTCTTTGTCTGAATCGTTTTCAAAAAAACGGCTCCCGGGTTCTTCTACTCACGATCGCCCGAAGTGATCGCATCGCGCGATGCTAAATCAGCAAGGGTTGTTTCTTTCAAGAAGTTCAGGTAGGTATCGCGGACTTTAGCCCAACGGCCGTGAACGCGACAGGGACTCCCATTAGAGCAACGCCCACGGCCAAGAAAGCATTCCGACCAACGACCCACGTGTTCAATCGGCTCGACGGCTTCGATTAACGGTATCGAGCCAGGATCGCGGGCCAGCCGGAATCCGCCGCCTTTGCCTTTCTGGGATTCAACCAACCCTGCATCAGCCAATGTTTTCAACAGCTTGCCAAGGTAGTTTCGCGGCGCGCCGATTTCCTCGGCGATGTCGCCGGCTCCCGCGAAATCCCCATAGGGCAATTCCGCCAAAAACGTGAGTGCGGCCAAGGCATGTTTCGTGGTTTTTGAGATCATTACCATACCCATGTATCTCATGTGATTATACGTTATTGAACTGCCAAGGCAAGTTGCCAGGCGTCAGGGTTCAAAATAATTTCCTCCCGAAATCGGGACAGGGAACGGAGATCAGATAAAATCCGGAGACAGATGCCCAATACCCGTCTCTTGGGTGGTGCAAGCGATTCACATTTGATGCGTACACAGTAGAAATAGAGTCATGAGGTGGTGCAGTGGGAGAGGCTTCGACATACTCTGGGTCGGGGTTTTCCCGGCTGTGTATGCCGTGCTTCGTTTTCACCTCCCGCTCATCAAACCGGGTGGGTTGTCATCGTCTGCCGGTTCGGCGTTCACGGTCTCGTCCAAGGGCCATGGCAGTCGCCAGTCCGAGGCCGGTTAGCAGCACAAGCGTCGATGGTTCGGGCACGGGCGCAGCCTCGTCGCCGGCCGTGCGTCCCCAGTTGGCAGCTAAAATCGCCGCGTCGCTCGGACCGATTCTTCCATCGTGGTCGAAATCGCCCATGGTCCAATCGCCGGTTTGTCCCCAGTTGGCCGCCAGCCGGGCGGCGTCGCCATCGTCGACCACGCCGTCGCCGTCGGCATCGCCGGCAATGTGCGGCACATAATTGAGGTAGAGCAACTGCCCGGACACATGCGACAAATCGAAATGACCGCTCGGCATATTCTCGAACCGACTCGTGTCGATCATCAAGTCAATCGACCCGTCGATCATGCCCGAGGTCGACGCGACTAACCACGAATAGGCCTGGGCGCTGTCGAAATCGGCCATTAAGCCGGGCGATGATGTTTCGTCGAGCGTGGCCACCGCCAGGGTGAAGGCGGTCGACGTGATCGACAAGTTGCCCGCGACGTTCCATGCGTCCCAATCGACGCCGGCCGTTCCGTCGGCACTGCTGATTTCAAAGAGGTAGTTTCCCGCGGCATTCCACGTCGCGGCGCCGGTCGCGACGGCGCCGACGCCGTCGCCGGGCGAGAAAATGCCGCCGGCGGCGACGTTGACCGCTCCGAACGTGCCCGAGCCTTGGGCCAGGGCGTTGCCGGCGAGGGAAAGGTCGCCGGCAAACGTGCCGTTGTTGGTGAGCGTGGTTTGCGAGTCGAGAGCGAGCGCGCCGCCGCTTGCTTCGAGCTTAGCGCCGGAATAAATCGTAATGCTGCTCCCGGCGGCGCCCAGCGAGGCGGCGTTGGAAACCCGAAGCGTTCCGGCCATCACGTTCATTCCGCCGGTGAACGTATTGTTGGCGGTCAGGTACAGCAGGCCGTTCCCCGTCTTGACGATGGCGCCCGGGCCCGAACCATCGGCAATGACGCCGCTGATTTTACCATACTCACTGGAGAAGGCGGTGTTGTCGTCGACGTGGATGGTGCGTTCGGCGCCGTTGAGCCGGATGCTGTTTTGGAAATCGGTTATCTGTCGTGCCGAGGGCGAACTTAGCTTGAGGGGACCGACGATCTGGGTTCCGACGTTGGTTCCCCAGTCGAGCCAGCCGGTTCCGCCGCCGATGCGCACGATCATGGAGCCCAGACCGCCGGAAAATCCGCCTCCGTCGGCAGTCCATTGAAACGTTTCGCCGCTCGTGCCGAGACTTCGGCTGAAAATATTGGTGCCGTTGCTCTGAAGCACGCCTCCTTCGAGACTGAGGTGGCTCTCCGAAGGCAATCCGAAGCCGGAGGACGCCTGCAACGCGCCGTTGGCGATTCGGGTAGCGCCGGTGTAGGAATTGACTCCCGAGATGACCGTGGTGCCGGCGCCGTCGTGCAAGACGTCGCCGCTGCCGTTGATGGACCCTTGGTAGGTGGCCGTTTCTCCGTCGCCGACCAGGAATCGGAGCGCTCCGGTGGACGCGCGGCTGATGGTCCCGATGTAATTCGACGCGCCCGCCAGGCTGACCGCGCCGGTCGAGTTGATAATCGTTGATCCCGTGCCAAACAAACCGCCGTTGATGGCGACCGGCGCGCCGCCGGCCGGCGCGACTTGCAGCGTTCCGGTTTGCACGGTGAAGTCGTTGTCGTAGGAGGTTCCGGTCAGAACGAGCGAGCCCGTGTTCGCCTTGATCAGACCGCCGGGCTTGGCGCCGCCGTAGGTGTTGATCGCGCCGCCGCCGTCGATGTTACCGTTGATAATGACATTTCCCATGCCTTCGAGGGTCAGGGTGCTGATGACGGTGTGGATGGGGCTGTTGACGGTGATGGTTCGGCCGCTGGCCACGTTCCAGGATTGGGGCCCGCCGATGGTCACAGGCGTGTCGAGGGTAATGCTCTCGCCGGCGGTGATTCCGCCGGCGGTGAGCGTCAGTCCCGTGCCGCCGGTGAACGAGTAGCCCGTCGCACCCGACTCGATGGTCATGCCGTGGGCAATGACGGTGCCGCTGAGGGTAACGGTTCCGCCGGCGCCGGTGAAGATGGCGCTGGTCTCTTGGTTTTGCCAGTAGTAGTTGCTTCCGCCGGAGGTCCAGTAGCTGCCCCATTCTCGCCACGTGCCCGATCCGCCTTTCCATGTGGCGGTGGCCATTGAGCCGGTGTAGTAGACGGCCCCGGTCAGCGTGCAGGTGTCGGTGCTGTAAAGCGGTCTGTTGGCGTAGGCGATCGCGCCGTATCCGTCGCCGTTCCAAGTGGGTCCCCAACTGTTCTTGACAATCCAATATCCTCCGCCGGGCGCGCTGGCATCGTCTTGAAATCCGACGATCAATACGGCGTGGCCGCCGCGGGGCGAACCTGGCGCGGGGTCGTACCATTCGTCGTCGACGCTCATGTTCTCGACCATCGGCCCGTATTTTTTGAGAGCTTCCTTCAGCGCCGCCGTGCCGATGGCGCCGATGTCGTTCCAACAGGATTCGGCTTTCCAGACGCGGTCTTCCCAACCGTCCGCCAGAGGCCAATACGGCGGAGCGCCGACGTTGGTCTCTTGCTTCGGGCATTCCGCCTCCGACACAACTCCGTGGTCGCAAAAGTAATTCATGGCCTTGCGAAAATAATCGCCGCCCTGCATGCTTCCCAAATCGGGGTCGGTTTCCCAAACTAGTTGCTGCTCGGACAGATCGGGGCTGAAGTTGGGATCGTTGCGCGTGATCTTGTACTTGGCCTCGAGCACGCCGACGTCGGCATGGGCCCAGCACGTTCCTCCCCATTGATTTTTCACAGGAGTCAGAAAAT
>JAFGAY010000400.1 GCA_016933425.1 Pirellulales bacterium | reverse complement strand
TCGGCGAGGTCCACGGCGGCAACGGCAAAATGGCCGCGCGCATGCTCATCGACGTCTTCGCTAACACGGCGCTCGCCAACCCCTACGACCGGGAACACGGCGTGGACCTCGATAAACTGGCCGCCAAGTTCGTCTCGAAATTCCGAAAAACCAAAACAGCCGCCAAGGAAGCCGGCATCGACTATAAGAAAGTCCCCTGCCTGGGCCACCCCGTGTTCAACGCGGACGACGTCAACTACGATCCGCGCGAGCGCGTGATCCACGCCTACCTCGAAGAACACGGACTATACAACGTGTTTCTCGATTTCTACCACCGGCTGGCCCACGAACTGCTCAACCAGCAGGCCACCAACAAGGTTCACGCCGTGAACGTCGACGCGGCCATTACGTGCGTCTTGATGGGCATCGCCTGGCCGCTATTGGTCGAGAAAAAAATCAGCGTGGAGCGGGCGGTCGATCTGCCGTTTGTCGCTTTCGCCCTGGGCCGCGCCGCCGGCGGGGCGGGCGAATACCTCGACCACCGCGAATCGGGCACCGACATGGACATGCGCATCCCCGTGAGCGAATGCCGAACCCTGTGCCGGGCGAAGGACTGAAGAAGCCGTCTTATCCCTCCGTTCCAACGTCCAGGGGCATGGCCTCCTCGGGCTCGAGCCGGTGGCGAGGCTCCTTCAAACCGAGCGAAAGAACCGCGCCGGCCAAAATCGAGACGACCGCGCCCGTGAAAACCACGTTGTATCCGGCCGCGTCGATGGCCCAGCCGACCAGCGGTGAAAAAAGAAACGGCGCCGCCGTGCAGAGATTCACGGTGCTCAAGTATCGCGCGTGCTGGTCTGTCCGGCAAATTTCCAGCGTGTAGTTCATCGTCGCCTGGAGCCCCAACGGAATGACGCCCAGCATGATGAACACGCACCAATAAAAACGCCCGCCCCACGGTTGGCCGATCCCAGCCAGCCCCAAAGCCAGCAAAGGCGCCGCAACCGAGCCGACTATCAGCAGTTGCAGCGTCAGCCGATAGCCGCGGGCGTCGGCCAGACATCCAATCAGCACGCTGAAAACGCCGATTCCCACGTTTTGGGCCACCAGCCAGGCAATCATGGACATGCCCGAGAGGCCCAGCTTTTCACGGGCCAACGACTGGTAATGTGGAAAAAGGATAATTCCCATGTTGGTCAGCATGATGACCAGCACGAGGCGTCTCAGGTTGGCGTCGCCGCCCAGGACACGCAAAGAATCGACCATGCCGCGAACCGCCGCCGTGGGCGGGGCCTGGTCGCGGTCGGCCGGCTCGAACGCCATTAACGCACACAGCCCCGAAAGCAAAAAACCAATGGCCACGGATGCAAAAATAGGGCCAAACGCCGGAATGTCCGATCGCAGCCACTCGGGCATGAACCACAAGACGAACCCAATGGCCGGCAACGTTCCCCACATGGTCGACAGCCAAAGCAGTTGACCGCGCCGCGTCGGCCGGATCAATTTGCCCTGCAGCGTGCCATACCCGATTCGATAAAAACCCGCCACGAGAAAGAAAACCAAATACAACCCCAGAAATAAGGCGGCCAGCCACGACGCGCGATATTCGACATTGTAAAACCGGACCGCGAACCAAACCCCCGAAAGCACCACGA
The DNA here is from genome assembly GCA_016933425.1 of Pirellulales bacterium. Classification (GTDB taxonomy): domain Bacteria; phylum Planctomycetota; class Planctomycetia; order Pirellulales; family Thermoguttaceae; genus UBA11386. The sequence continues at coordinate 2,881 of JAFGAY010000400.1, read as the reverse complement.
AGGGGCCGCTCATCAAAAAAATAAAAACGGCCAGGGCACGCTTCTTGTAAGGGGTTGCCCGAAGCCGGTCGGCCCAGAACACGGGCGGCAAGCTCTGGCCAAACCGATTGATCACGGGCAGGCACCCGCGAAGCCAGCCGGCCCCCGACACGAGGTCGAGAAAGGCGGGCATGACAACGCTCTCAGTCTTGAAAATCCACCCGATGCGAAAAAGCACTTGCTGCAATGCTAAAACCAGCAGATTGCGCGATTCGTGCGACGCCAACTCGGGATGAGTCGGCCAGCGGCCGTCATCGTGGGGCGTTTCGGGACAAGGGAGAGCATCCTCGGGCGGGTTCATCCCCCGATTATAGCGGGCCTGACGATGCAACGCGACCCAGTTACCCAGGGAAATACAATAACAATTATGGGCGGTACATGATAAGTTACGAACGGAGCGCGGCCCTCCCTACTCAAGGTTCGCCGGCCGATTCCAGCAGCAATCGCAGATAGCTCCGCCGCTCGCTCCGGCCCAGGTCGAGCCGCGCGGCGAGCGAACCGATGCACGCTTTGGCCGCGTCGAATTCGTCGGCCGGCACGACCAACTCCAACTCGACGAACGTCCCCAGCCGGTCGACCCGATCAAGCGAAACCTCGACCCGGCGACCTTCCCAATCAACCAGGGCCTTGCGGCGCTCCTTGCGGACCTCGCCAGCGGGCGTGAAACCCAGCGTCTGCAACAACGTGCAAAAGTTCTCGAAAGCCGCTTCGCCCTCGGGCAGCGCAAGCTCCAACTCCTCGCGGCTTTTTGTCGTCGCGTCGAGTTTCGGACCTTTGTAAGTGATCCGGTTGGACGGCCCAACGCGCCGCAGACGCAGCGCCTCATCGGTTCGCGTGAAATCGCGTGCCGGATGGTTTAAATAGAGATCGACTTCGATCCGCGGGTCGGAGATCGCCGCGCCAAGCATCGTAAGAGACCTCTCGATCACCGCCAGATTGTCGACCGGAAATTTCTGCTCCACTTCGTAGTTCATCACGCGGGTCCTCGTTCACGCGGGAAAAAACGGCCATGACCCTTAAATGCTCCAATTCCATTGTCGGCCGGGCCCATGATAGCTCAAACCAAGGGATTCCGGCGAGGCCCCTTTTCGGAAGCCGGCACGGGTGGTATACAGGCCCGTAGGCCAGGTCGCGACCCGGCCTATGTTTTCCCAAATTGGCAACTACTGAAATCCTCCATCCCCGATCCGTCCCATGTACGACAAAGAAGCCCTGATCGCGTTGGTTCGCCACAAGTCGCTCAAGTTTGGCGAGTTCACGCTTGCCTCGGGCAAGAAGGCGCGTTACTACCTCGACGGCAAGCAAGTGACGTTGGACCCGCATGGCTCGCGGCTGATTGCCGAGGGCATTCTCGATCTGCTGGCCGAGCGCGGGCTGCCCGACGCCATCGGCGGCATGTCGATCGGGGCCGACCCAATCACCTCGGCCGTCGTAACCATGTCGGCGGTCCGCGGCACGCCGATCCTCGGCTTCATGGTCCGCAAGGAACCCAAGGGCCACGGGACCAACCAGTACATCGAGGGGCCCGTCCGGCCGGGCCAGAAGGTAGTCATCGTCGAGGACGTGGTCACGACCGGCGGATCGTCGTTGGCGGCCATCGAACGCGCGGCGGCCTTCGGGCTGGACGTGACCGGCGTGGTGGCCATCATCGACCGCATGGAAGGCGGCGCCCAGGCCTTTGCCCGAGCCGGCTACGAGCTGCGCAGCCTGCTGGCAATCACCGATTTCGGAATCCAGCCGCCCGAGTAACCGGCGCCCCGCCCTCGCGTCTTGTCTCACCGCGAAGGCCGCCAAGCCCTCGTAGGTCAGGCTGTGCCTGACACGACAGACGTGTTGTGCGCAAACGGTCGGCGGGCATGTTCCATATACACGGCCCCGGGCTGCACGGCCACTTTAGCCAAACTGTGGATTTCCTGGTGATCCCGAGCCGATGATTCCCTGTGACGGCCCTTTTGGGACGCACGGGGAAAATCCATGGAAACCTCGCTCCACCGCGATCTGAAATCGCTTTACGCGGGCGACGGCGCGCGGACCGAGGTGACGTTGCGCAATTATCGGATCGACGTGGTCGATCGGGGGCGGCTTGTCGAGATTCAGCACGGCGGCCTGGCGGCCATCCGCGACAAAATTCGCCGGCTGCTGGAGGAACACGACGTGACGGTCGTCAAACCGATCGTCCGCCGCCGGCTGCTGGTCAAATGCAAGAAGCAAGGCGGCCGGGTCGTCGAGCGGCGGTTGAGCCCCAAGCGAGGCACGACGCTGGATCTGTTCGACGAACTGGTCCACTTTACCCACGTGTTTCCCCACGAGCGGCTCACGATCGAAGTGCCGCTGGTCGACATCGAGGAGTGGCGTTTTCCGGGCCATGGGCGGCGGCGGCGCTGGCGGCAGCGCGATCACCAGGTCGAGGACCAGAAACTGGTGGCCGTGCACGAGACGCTTCGGCTGCGGACCACCTCGGATCTGAAAGCGCTGGTCGATTGCCCAATGCCCCGGCCGTTCCACACGGGCCACCTGGCCGAGGGGCTGGGCATTCAACGCTGGATCGCGCAGCGCATCGCCTATTGCCTCCGCCAGACCGGCGCGGCCCGGCCGGTCGGCAAGCAAGGAAACGCCCTCTTGTACGAATTCAGCGACGAATGAAAGTCGGCGGCCGCTGAATTTGGACAATCCGGGGGGTGTCACCGAGGCATTAGGCGCCATGTCCACGCTTGCATGGATACGCGGAAAACCTCATGGAACATGCCCACAACAAGCGTGGGCATGGCGCCGGTCCAACGCGGTTTCCATTCTCGCGCAACCACTTTGGGTGGCTTCCCTTTTTAGACACCGGAGGTCACGG
>JAFGAY010000083.1 GCA_016933425.1 Pirellulales bacterium | reverse complement strand
GGCTCCCGCAGCGGGGACACGCGGGGAGCGTTTCGTCGATCGCAAACGTGGCCGCGCAGTCGGGCATGATGCACTGCTGGTGGCACGCTTCGGCGGTGGGTTTGCCCGAAATCTTGTTGGGCGATGGGGTGGCAGGTCTTTTCATTGATTTCATCGCTGGCTGCTTGTCTAGCGGACGACAGGCCCCCGCTGAAGGACTAGTAGAGTCCAGGAAGGGTGTTCATCTCATCAGGGAACTCTACGACAGCCGACCGAGTTGAGCAAGGGTTGGAAGGCAATGGCCGGCCAAGGGGGGACGCATCGGCCTCAAAAGGCTTTTTTTCAGGGTTTTGTATCGAGTGGGTTAGATTATCGCCAGGGCCGTCATGCTCTCCAAACCCTAACCGCCCGTCATGCGTATTGGTTTGACAAGCCCGGTGGGGCCGTTTACAATGAAAAGTCTCGGGGCCCCCAAGTAAGGGTAGACCGGGGAAGTCCAGAACCAAGGAGGTCGCTCGCTAAGATGGGAACCATGAAAAAGGACGACATGAAGGTATATCGGGAACGGCTCATTGAGATGCGGGCCCGACTTCGTGGCGACGTGAACAACATGGCCGACGCGGCGTTGCGCAAGCGGCGTTCGGACGCCAACGGCGATCTGTCGAGCATGCCGATACACATGGCCGACATCGGCACGGACAACTTCGAGCAGGAATTCACGCTCCATTTGATGCAAAGCGAGGAAGACACGCTCGGGCGGATCGAGATCGCCCTGGAACGCATCGAGGAAGGGACTTACGGCGAGTGTGAGTCGTGCGGCGCTCGGATTCCGAAGGCCCGGCTCAATGCCTTGCCCTATGCGACCACGTGCGTGAAGTGTGCCAACGAGATGACCTATTGATGACGCGCCGGAAAGGTTGGTGATTTTCTACCGCCCGCGCCGAGGTCCCCTATTTTGAGTGGTTCGCCATGAGGGCGGTTCCCGTCAGCCGGTATCTCGTCTTTTTGACCCTCGCGACGCTTGGTTGCCTGGCCGATCTGGTCACGAAGCACTGGGCATTCGACAAGCTGCACATGCCCCCCTTTGGGCAAATCGAGTGGTTGTGGGACGGGGTTTTCGGTTTCCAGACGAGTCTGAACGAGGGGGCATTGTTTGGGCTGGGGCAAGGCTGGTCGCCTCTGTTCGTCGTGCTCGCCGGCGTCGCGTTGGTTGCGCTGGTGGTTTGGCTTTTCGTGTTCGGCGCGGCCCGCGATTGGCTGCTGACCGTGGCCCTGGGGGCCGTTACAGCGGGCGTTCTGGGCAATCTCTACGATCGCCTCGGGCTTCCGGGGCTGACATGGTCTTATGCCAACGAACTCCATGCGATCGGCGACCCTGTTTACGCGGTCCGCGATTGGATTCTGGTGATGATCGGACCATGGCATTGGCCCAATTTCAATGTGGCCGACAGCCTGCTGGTGTGCGGGGCGGCGCTTCTGGCGTGGCACGCCTTTCGTTCCGGTTCGGCCAAAGAGGCATCAGCGGAGGCCTGAGGGCCGGTTGGGAGTGCGTGAGACGCCTTGGTCCACCGGAATTAAGTTGGTGGAGTAGCGGTTCTGCCGTAGTTGCCAAAACCTTGATCCACCGGGGCAAGCCCGGTGGGTCTTATGGTTCCTAACACTCCGACATGTTTGCCGATGCCGCGACCGTGGAATCGGAGGGCCACGCGCCATGACCAATCTCGCCAAACCTTGGCTCATGTATCTCAAGGCCGCCTTGCTGGCCCTCGTCGCGATGATTTCGTGCGGTCTGATTCTGTTGGAACACCCCCGATGGCACGTCGCCGGGCTGTTGGTCTTGGCCATCTGGTCGTCGGCGCGGGTTTATTACTTCATGTTCTACGTGATCGAAAAGTATGTTGATCCATCGTACCGGTTTTCCGGAATCGCGTCGTTTGTGCGTTATGCGTGCTCACGGCGTGGCGTGCAACAGATTTCCGACGTGGATGACCGGGACAGGCAGAGTTCAGCATGACGGTGTTATATTGAGCCGGTTGGTTCGCCTGAAATCATAGCGCCCGGCGTGTCGCGGGTGTCCTGGATTACGCGAGACATGGTGCTTGAGTTATTAAGGAGCTTGCCGTGCTTTACACTCAAAAAGGGAATTTTCAGAAGTTTTGCCGCTGGATCGGCGGACGATGGATGACGGCCAACCAGGCGACGGCCCTGGGGATTTTCTTTGTCTTGCTTGCGTCGGGATCGTTCTACGCCGGCTTGACGTTCGAGGGCTTTCGTTGGGTCTTGCTGCTGGCGCCTGTCATGCTTCTGCTGCGCATGGCCATGAACACGTTGGACGGGATGCTTTCACGCGAGTATGGCACGGCCACCGTGGCGGGCGAATTGTGGAACGAGACCCTCGACATCGTGGGCGACACGTTGTGCTACGGCAGCTTGCTCTTCATTCCCGACAGCCCGCGGCCGGCCGTCACGGTGTTTCTCGTGCTGACCTGGGCGGCGGAGTATTTCGGCGTGCTCGGCAAGAGCATGCCCGGCGGACAGCGGCGGCACGAGACGTTTTTGGGGGGAAAGCCGGATCGCGCCGTATGGATGAGTCTTCTCGCGGTGATTTTGTATTTCAGCCCGGCGTTCCAGGCGTACCTTGGCTATTATCTGCTGGGGGTGTCGGCCTTGATATTGTTGACGTGCGTCATTCGGGTGAGAATGATCCTCAAACAGGCCAAAGGCCAGCCGTATGAATCGTTCACGTGGGTCGGGAAATGAGGGGATCATGAAACCGCTCCAGATGGTGTTTCTGGCGTTGCTCATCGGCGTTTCCTTCATGCTTCTGGCCGAGAAGCAAGAGACCGCCATGCTCGCATTGATGGGCATGGTCGTGGGGCTTTTACTGCTGTTTTCGATCGTCTGGCGAGTGATGACGCTGGCCCAATCGGCCATGGCCGAGGAAATCCGTCAGCGGACCGTCACCTGGTGGTGGATGGTGGCCGTATTCATGCTCGCGCTATCCACGCATCGGGTCGTGTCGTTTGTTTTTCTGGGGCTGCTCTGCTTCTCGGCTTTGCGTGAATACTTTGGACTTCTGCCGCGCGAGCAGTCGCAAGGCGGCGCGGCGCTGTCGTTCAAGGACCGGCCGGCCGTGCTGGTCGGTTACCTGTCGATTCCGCTGGTCATTCTCCTGGCATTCGCCAAGTGGATGGAACTCTTTCTGATTTTCGTTCCGGTTTATGTCTTTCTTCTGGTGCCTATTGTTTTCGTGCTTCAGAACCGCACCCAAGGATCCATCAAGTCGATGGGTCTGATCATGGTCGGGCTAATGTTCTTCGTCTATAATCTGGGACACTGCCTGTGCATGATCAACATGGGCCCACTCGTGCTAATGTTTTGTTTTACGCTGACCGAAGTGCGCGATTTGCTCTCCTTCTGGGTCGGCAAGCTCTTTGCCCGCGCGTCGGCCCGGCTCGATAGCGGAGCGCTGAAAAACGTTCTTGATCGTCGCGTGGCCGATCGGGTCAGTCCGAACAAGACGTGGTCGGCCGGGATCGTGGTGGCCGTGCTGATGGCGGCCATTTCGTTGGTTTTCGTTCCCCTCATGCCGCCTTTTCCCGAGGGACGGCTGTCCTATGGTTTTTGCGCTTGCATCGGCTTGGCCATCGGCGTTTTGGGACTGTTCGGCGATTTGGTCTTTTCGATGATCAAACGGGACGTCGGGACCAAGGACTCGGGCCATTTGCTGCCCGGCCACGGTGGGATTATCGATCGGGTGGACAGCCTGGTATTTACGATACCGGTTACCTTTCACCTGATTTATTGGCGATATTTTTGAAACGGGTCGAAAACCGGGAAATAGCGCCATAACCCTTTGTCTCGATTAGGGTTTAATGTTTTGGCTTTTTAGCGGGAAGGACTTCGGGCTTTGCACCAGCCTTGACCCTGGAGGACCACGCTCCGTCGTGGCCGAGGTAGTTCGTCATGCGCGGCCGCGACGGAGCGTGGCCGTCCAACGCATACCGCCAGAATTCGTTTTTCCGCCCTGTTTGGGTTGGTGATTGCGTCCCCCCGATTGGTTGGTTAAAATGGAGATGGGTTTTTGCGCGGTTGTACCGGAATGGATGAAGGGAGCAAGCCACCTTGGGTGGAGCATCTTCCGGGGCGCCGGCGACAAGCGAGGGGGCTGTAATTGTTTTGGCAACCAGAAGCCGCCGCAACCAGGAGATCAGGGCGATGTTTTTTCGAGTTTTCCCGTCCGTCCCGCGCGCATTCGGTATTCGCGCGTCGATCGTTATCACATTCGTGGCCGCCGCGTCGATTGTGGCCATGAGCCGCATGTCGGTTTTGGCCGATGATCAGGCCGCGGTGAAAAAGAAGGCTGACTCGCAAGCAATCCCGGCGCCGACCCGGGCCGATCGTCCGCCGGCGCCGGCGAAACCGACTACACAAGCGGATGCATTGGCGGCGGAGCTGGCCAAGCCGATTCTCGGCGAGGGAGACGTAATAGCGGCGCTGTCGCGTTACACGATGGACCGGCTGCCCCCCGCGCCGCGAGCGACCGACGCGGACCAGTGGCGGCGTCAAAGCGAGCAACTTCGCCGGCGGGTTCTCGACGAGGTTATGTTTCGCGGGCAAGCCGCGGCCTGGCGCGACGCGCCGGCGCGCGTCGAGTGGAAAGAAACGATTCCCGGCGGGCCCGGCTACACGATCCGCAAGCTTCGCTACGAGGCCGCGCCGGGAATGTGGATTCCGGCCTTGGTCTACATGCCCAACCAGATTCGGGGTAAAGTGCCGGCCGTTTTGAATTTCCACGGTCACGCCCACGACGACGGATTCTCGTATCCGCCCAAACAGGTCCGTTGCATCAACCAGGCCAAGCGGGGCATCATTGCCATGAGTCCCGATTGGTTGTGGACCGGGCAGCTCAAGGATGGGGGCTATTCGCATGAGTGCTGCGGACTGCTCGACTTGTGCGGCGCCAGCGGCATGGCGCCTTTTTACCTGTCGATGAGCCGCGCGATGGACGTGCTCGTCTCGATGCCCGAGGTCGACGCGTCGCGCGTGGCGGTGACGGGATTGTCGGGAGGCGGGTGGCAGACGATCATTTTCGGCGCGTTGGACACGCGGGCGGCCATCGTGGCGCCGAACGCCGGCTATGCGTCGGTTCCCATTCGGATCGAGCACCACGAATCGTTGGGCGATTACGAGCAGGCCCCGTGCGACATGGCGGCGTTCTGCGACTACACGCATCTGACGGCCATGGTCGCCCCGCGGCCGCTGCTGGTCATCTCCAATATCCGCGACAACTGCTGCTTCGCGGCCGACGTAACGCTCGCTCCCGTCGTTGACGCGGCATTGCCCATCTACCGGCTGCTGGGCAAGACGCGCTACTGTCAGTGGCACGTCAATTACGACCCGGGCACGCACAACTACGAACGCGACAATCGCGAGGCGTTTTACCGGATGGTGAACGAGTTTTTCTTCACGGGCGACGATCGGCCGGACCCAACCGAGATTCCGTGCGACTCGGAGATCAAGTCGCTCAAGGACTTGTCGGTCGAATTGCCCAAGGATAACGCGACGTTCCAGAAGCTGGCCGCCGGGCTGATGGCCGATTTGCCGCGCGACGCGGCGCCGCCGGCCGACGCGGCCGCGCGCGGCGAGTGGATCAAGAAACGCCGGGCCGCGCTCGGCGAGGTAATCCGATTCGCCGAGTTGCCCGCCGAGGGAGAGCCGGTGGGCGAGGCCATGGCGTTGACTTCGAGCGCGACGCCGTCGGAAGGCGACCTCGCGGAACCGATTTCGGCGCGGATGCAACGTTGGAAGCTTTTGATGGGACCCTATTGGACCGTTCCGGCCGTTGAAATCGCGCCGAGCGGCAAGCCCACCGAGACCGTGGTCCTCCTCGCCGACCGGGGACGCGCCGGCCAGCGAGATCGGATCGCCGAACTCGTCCGATCGGGCAAGCGGGTGCTGACGGTCGATCCCTTGTTGATCGGCGAACAGAATCCCAAGCATCGCTTCCATAGCGATCGATTCGGCATGCTCGTTCAGTCGACCGGCGGGCGCGTGCTCGGCATCAGCGCGGCCCAGGTCGCCGCGGCGGCCGACTGGGCGAAAAAACAGTACGGCGTGCCCGTGGTGCTGGAGACCGTCGGGCCGCGAACGTCGCTCGTGGGATTGGTGGCCGCCGCCGTGCGGCCCGGATTGGTCGATCAAGTGCAAACCCGGGAACCGCTCGCCACATTGAAGGAAGTGGTTCGCCGCAACTGGGAGTTTTTCAACATGCCCGAGGCCACCTGTTACGGCATGCTCGAAATCGTCGACATGGAGCAGTTGCGGGTGCTGGCCGAGAGCCCGTAGACCATCGGTGGTGGGGTGACGGGACGTCATGGATATGCCAAGGATGGTGACGAGGAAGGCTGCGGAAGAAAACCACCGACCGCGTGGGGGGGCCGGCGTCGTCGTCGGGCCATGATTTTCCGGGCGGGCGTTTAGTGGCGGTCAATATTCTTGACACGAATACCGCATTACTGATATGCTTTTTTTAGGCTGCGAATGCTGCCGGTTCTGGTTCGCCGGGTGCTCCGGTTTTGAGCGATTTTGGAACAGCATCTTGGGTGAGTCGGGCCTGGGGAAAAACCGGCTTCGATTCGTTATCCCATTTCTTGTTTTCCGAAAGGAGTCTCCCATGATGGGGAGTTGTTCGGCCCGGGCAATTCGACGTTTTGGCGTACTGTTCGCGTTTCTGGCGGCCGCGTCGTTGCTGGTTCCGGCCGCCTCGGCCGAGGACTTCGACTGGCGAGACATCAATGGCCAGAATTGGGTTACCTCGGTGAAGAACCAGTTCGGGGGAACCTGCTGGGACTTCGCGGCGTGCGGCGTGCTCGAAGCGAAGTACATGCTCACGCGGAACGACAATACCTACAAGCCGGACGTCTCCGAACAGCAGGTCTGCTGGGAAGGCGGCATGGGCGATTCAGAGGACGGCGGCAGCGTGAACGAGGTTCTCGACTATTTCACGAGCCATGGCGTCGTGCTGGATTCCGAGTGTCCCAACGATCCCAACGATCCCGACCATTGGGACGATCCGGCGCCCGACGATCCGTGGCCGCTGGCGTCGGGCTGGGAAAACCGAGTTTTCAAGAGCACGTCCAATCGAAACTATCTCTCCGAGGGAACGGACATCAATTACGTCAAGGATTGCTTGAAAAAATATGGTCCCCTATCGTTTCGCATGAGGGTGGACGGCGATTTCTACATTCCTGATCCAGGCAGTGATCGCGGCAATCACGTCGTGGTGCTCGTGGGATTCCACGACGACGCTAGCGTTGACGGCGGGGGCTATTGGATCATCAAGAATAGTTGGGGAACGGGATGGAACTGGAACGGTCCCGGCACGATCCAGGACGGCTACGGCGCCGTCACCTATGCCACGCGACCGTTCTATAATGACCCCTGGATTGGTCACAACCGCGACATCTGCGGCATTGACGGCGCCGTTTATTACACCGGCTCGATGGCCACGGTCACCTGGAAAGGCGGCTCGGCGACCACATGGTCGAGCGGCGGCAACAACTGGGAGGGAGTCGATCAATATGGAACGGCCTTGCCTAACTACGCCTGGCAAAACCGCGAAACCACGGCCATTTTTGACGCCGCGGCCACCGCGGAAATCAACCTGAGCGGCACGGTCATCGCCCACGGACTGACGATCGAGTCGGGAGCGACCGGCTACGTGTTCAACGGCGTCAGCAACGGCGCGCTGACGGTTACCGGCGGCGGCATCACGGCCAATGAGAACGTCACGATCAACGCGCCGGTCACGATCGGCGCCCCGCAAACGTGGACGGTCGCCAGCGGCAAGAAACTCGACATCGGCGGCGATCTGCATACGATCATCAGCGGCCTGACCATCACCGGCACGGCCGACACGGTCGTCAGGGGCTCGATCGACGGCGGCGGCGTGCTCAATACGATGGGCGTGGCGCCGGGCAAGATCACTCTGAAAAACGGAGCCTATCTCTGGCTCGACGGGGCTGCCGACTACTCGGTCGACATCGACGCCCAATCGACCAGCCACGGCATCTGCTTCGACCAGCCGTCCGGCGTGGTCGGCAATTTCTACGGCAAGATCAGCGGCGGCGGCTATATCGACAAACGCGACAAGGGAACCATTAT